>DATHFB010000420.1:0-25512 GCA_035318305.1 Steroidobacteraceae bacterium
GCGCTTCGACCATCCGCCGGCCTTGGCATCGAGGTAGGCTTGGTCCATATACGCAAGACTGGGCGCCATGATGATGCCGGCCGTGTGATGATCGGCCGCCGCCCGTCCCGGCAACGCCTTGAAGTCGGGCAACTCCGATAGTGCGACATTCATGCGAAAGGTTCCCGAGCCGCAGCGCCAGCGGCTGATGCGCTCGCGGAAATCCTGCGGCAAGGCCGCCGCATCGATGAGCGATCCGTACAGCAACTTTGGATTCAAATTCGACACGACGCTGCGTGCCCGAATCGCCTCGCCTTTTTCGGTGACGACGCCCACGGCGCGGCCGGCTTCAACGAGGATTTCGCGCACCGGACTCGCGACCCGGATATCGACACCTCGCCCGGCCGCCGCCTTGGCCATCGCCTGTGTGATGGCGCCCATGCCGCCGATCGCGTGACCCCAAGCACCTTTCTTGCCATTGACCTCACCGAACACATGGTGCAGCAGGACGTACGCAGACCCGGCCGCGTAAGGACTGGCAAAGTTGCCGACGACGCCGTCGAATCCATAGGCTGCCTTGATGGGCGCGCTCTCGAACCAGGCATCCAGGTAGTCGCCGGCCGATTTCACGAACAGGTCCAGCAACTCGCGCCGCATCGGCAGATCCAATTTGGCGATTCGCTTACCCAGGCGTGCGCTGCGCAGCAGTTCCGGCAGTGCGTCCAGCCAGCTGCCGGCGGTGACATTCGGCGGCGTTTCCAGCACCAAATCACGCAACACGTCGGCAATCACTTCCAGGCGTGCGCCGTATGCGCTGAGGCGCCCGGCGTCGCGCGCCGAAAACTTTGCCACTTCCTTGGCGGTGTGGTCCGCGCCGACCTTCAAATAGCTGGTCTCGTCCAAGGGAAGGAAGTTCGCCAGCTTGCGCTCGACGATACGCAGGCCATGGCGCGGTAAATCAAGGTCTCGGATGACTTTTGGGTTGAGCAGCGACACGGTGTAGGCGGCCACCGAATTGCGAAAGCCCGGATGAAATTCTTCGGTTACCGCGGCGCCGCCGACGACGTTGCGCCGTTCGAGTACCGTGACTTTGAGTCCCGCCGCCGCCAGATACGCAGCGCACACCAGTCCGTTGTGACCTCCGCCGACAATCACGGCGTCGCGGGGCGACTCAGCCACCGTGTCTTCCCGGCGGATTGCCGACGGTCCGCCAGCCGGCGCCCGGTGCGCACTCGAGCCGGCTCTCCGGGATGAGTTCGCGCATGCGGCGCGCAAAACTTCGCAGCGATACTTCGCTGTTGCCCAGCGGCCCCGGACTGTAGCTGCGCGAGCCCATGCCGGCCTGCACCCGTTCGATCAGCGCCTTGTCTTCCAAGCTGACTCTGCGGTTGATGCGCCAATTCAAATAGCGTGCCGCGCGCATTTCGCGCCGCTCGTCCGGGTGCGCATAGGCAATCTCGCGCACCAAGGTTTCGGTGGGCGATAGCGGAATCATCTGCATGAAGTCGACTTGGTCCGGATAGATGTCAAACGCCACATTCGGCCACAATTTGAAGTAGGTCCATAACCGCTGCCGATCTTCGGGCAAGTGGGGCGATTTGGGCAGTACCGTCTGGTACATGCGCTCGGAAAGCTGCGAGGAAGGCGTGTCGCGAAGATGGCCCCACATCTTGTCCACCCAGAGCTCTGCCTCCACGCCGTAGGTCTGACCGAACAAGCGCGACAAACCCGGATGCGCCACCGCAATATGCATCGCATCCGAATAATTGTCCGTTACATTCTTCCAATTCACATGGCGCAAGCGCATGGTCACGCGTCCGAGGGGCCTGAGCTCCTCGAGGCGGTACAACGCCAGCTCGTCCTGATACGGCGCCAGCATGTCGGCGACGCTCGGCAGGCCCGGCTTCAGGCGGACGAAAACGAAGCCTTTGTAGACCTCGGATTCGACCGCTTTGAGGCCGAAGTTCCCGAGGGAAAAATCGACAAACTCCTTGCGGTGCGGCACGGCGCTGAGCGTTCCGTCGAGATCATACGTCCATGCGTGATAGGGACAGACTATCCGGCCGGGACAATGTCCGGAGCCGCCGTCGACGAGCCGCGCTGCGCGGTGCCGGCAGACATTGAAAAATGCTTTGACCCCGGCATCGCGCCCGCGCACCGCAACGATGGGCTCTCCGAGAAAATCCAGCGTGTGGTAGTCACCGGGATTCGGGATGTCGTTGAGGTGGCATACGACCTGCCACGACGCGGCGAACACCTGCTCTTTTTCCGCCCGCAGGAAATCAGCGTCCCGGTATATCCATCCGGGCAGACTGAAGTCTTCGTCCAATGCCGCGCGTCTTGCGTCCATTACAGGTCTTCACAGCCCTTGTTGAACGCTAGTATAACAAGACGGAGCGTTAAGTTTTGTGATGTTTTTCGCGTAAAATTTGCGGAAAGGCCCCGGCGCACAGGGCGTTTGCCCAATCCTCGCAAATACCGATCGCCTCGCTCGGTTTGAAGGTCTCGGAGCTCAGGCTCAGTTCGACCCAGAGACCGTCGAGCAATGCGCTCAGCGCAATCGCGGCGGAGCGCAGCTTCAATTTGGGCGCCGCGCCGGATTTGACCAGTTCGCCCAGCAGCTTCTCCAGGATGGACCGGTACTGGCCATAGGTCCGATCGTGAACGGCGCGAATTTCAGGCGAGTGCGCGACCATGCCCCAGAACACCACCCACACGTTGAACAATTGCGGATCGAGAAGCTCGGGTGCGAACGATGCGCGGAAAAAATCGCTCAAGCGCTTGCGCGGCGACGCGGCCCGATTTTGTGCGCGGGCTCGCAGCGAGTCCTGCAGCGACAATGCCAGGGTCTCGTAAGATTCCGCGATCAATCCGGACTTGCTCGGAAAGTGGTGGTTGATCAGTCCGATGGAGACGCCCGCCGCGGCACTGATGCGGCGTACCGAAGCGCCGTCATGGCCGTACTTTTTCAAACAGCGAAGAGTCGCCTCAACGAGTGCTTCGCGGCGTACCGCTGGGGCCGCACGACGAAATTTCGGCACGTGCCGCTTTGTCTTCATCCAATTCCTTTTATCCCCAAAACAATAAAGAACCCCTTCCTGGGGTTCTTAACGCGAGCTAGGCGGCGCGATACGCTCGATAGTCCAATCCAAGCGCGCTGGCGACCGCTTCGTGCGTCAACTGGCCGGCATGCACGTTAAGTCCTTGAGCCAATCCCACGTCCTTGGACATCGCCGCCCGCCAGCCGTGATCCGCCAACGCCTTGACGTACGGCAAGGTCGCATTGGTGAGTGCAAACGTGGAGGTCCGCGGCACGGCCCCCGGCATATTGGTGACCGCATAATGGATTACGCCATCGAGCACATAGGTGGGCTCCGCGTGGGTCGTGGGATGGCTGGTCTCGAAGCAGCCGCCCTGGTCGATTGCAATGTCGACCAGCACGGCGCCGGGTTTCATGGTCTTGACCATGGCCCGAGTCACGAGTTTCGGAGCCGCGGCGCCCGCGATCAGGACCGCACCGATCACGAGGTCGGCGTCGCGAACCAGCTCTTCAATGGCGTGCGCGGTCGAATACACGGTCTTGAGCTGGCTCCCGAATATGGCAGAGAGCTCCCGAAGGCGCTTGACCGAACGATCCACGACGGTCACGTCGGCGCGCAATCCAACCGCCATTTCAACGGCATGCGTGCCTGAGACGCCGCCGCCCAGGACGACGACCTTGGCCGGCGCCACTCCCGGGACGCCGCCCAACAGCACGCCAAATCCGCCGTTGGCCTTTTGCAGGCAGTTGGCCCCGACCTGCACCGACATGCGTCCCGCAACCTCGCTCATGGGGGTCAGCAACGGCAACGAGCCGTCCGGCGCGGTCACGGTCTCGTAGGCGATAGCGGTCGAGCCCGAGGCCAGCAACGCCAGCGTCTGCTCGCGATCGGCCGCCAAATGCAGATAGGTAAACAGCGTTTGGTTGGTACGCAGCAATTTGCACTCGGTCAACTGCGGCTCTTTGACTTTGATGATGAGGTCGGCGGTGCTGAAAATGTCCTCGACCTTTTTTGAGATCAAGGCGCCGGCCGCTTGGTAATGCGAATCATCGAAGCCGATACCTGCGCCCGCGCCGCTTTGAACCAGGACTTGATGTCCCGAATCGACTAGTTCACGAACGCCCGCAGGCACCAGGCCCACGCGGTATTCATGAATTTTGATCTCTTTGGGTACGCCGATTTTCATAAGTCGCTCCGCACGGGCCTTCAAGGATGGCAAGGTTACTCACCCAGGAGCCGAGAAACAATCCACCGCACGATTGTTTGGAGCCCGCCTTTAGGCAGGCTCCTAGGCAATATCGCGCAATTCTTGCACGAGCAGACGCTGCCAAAGCCACTCCTGCCGTGTTTGAGGCGCGCTCAATGACATGCGCTCCAGGTACGGCCGCATTGCGGACGGGATGCCGCGCGATGCCACGGCGCCCAGCAGGGTCTTGACACGCGGCCAGCCACCTGTCGTCCTCTCCTGCAATCGAGTCAGCGCCTTTGCCAGCACGATTTCCTCGCCGGTAAAATCGCTGCCGAACGGAAATTCCGAAAACAGCCCGCGGGCGCGTGCGAGTATGAATCGCTCCTCCAAGGCGCGCGGCGTATTGTTCCGATGCACGTCGGGTATCTGGTGGTCGTGCCGCAGTTTTCCCGCCGCCTGCGCTTCGCGCTTCAAGCCGTCTTGAAACCGCGAATCCGCGATGTTCAGCAGCGCGGCGATGACATCCTGATCGGACAGGCCGCGCACATCGGCGACTCCGTATTCGGTCACCACGATGTCGCGCAGGTGCCGGGGAATGGTCGTGTTGCCGTAGCTCCAGAGGATGTTCGAGGTGACGGTGGAATTCTTGTCGCGCGTGCTGCGCAAAGTCAGAATTGAACGCGCTTCCGGCAAAGCATGAGCCATCGCGACGAAGTTGTATTGCCCTCCCACGCCGCTGACGACGCGGCCGTCGGCCAGGCCGTCCGACACCGCCGCTCCCAACAGCGTCACCATCATGCTCGAATTGATGAATCGCCCGTGCGTGCGCTGTGCGATCTTCAGCGCCTGGTCGGCGCCGTCAAGCTGATTGACGAAGGAAACTCCGCACATCGAAAACTGGCGCCGTTCCGATTCCGGCAGGTCGCGCAAGGCTGCATAGAAGCCGCGCGGCCCGAGGAAAAATCCTCCATGCAAGAGAACGCCGCCGCTCAGCCGGCGTCCCGTGCACAGATCCAGCAGTTCGCGCCGGGCCGGCGCCGTATCGAAAATCGCGGCGGCGCTTTGGCCCTCGGCATTCTCGATGCGCCCGTCGGCGTAACGGCAGTCTTGGCGAAAAACCCCGAGATCCCGCAGCACTGCAAACTCATGGGCGGCGAGCGGACTCGCGAATCCCGCCTCACCGAGCGCCGCCAGAAAACGGTCGTCGATGCGCTCGCTGACGCTGCCGTCATTCAGCAAACGCTGGATTCGCGCGTCATCATAAACGCGGCGCCGCAGCACGCCGCTGCGATACAAGTCCAGGAATCCGTCAACGAACATCTCGGTACAGGCGTATAGACCCGCCTCGAAGGGCGACGCGCCGCCGATCAAGTCCAGTTTTTCGCCGAAACGCTCGTTCGCTTTGAGCGCTTGCAAGATCTCGCGAAATTCCGTGTTCTGCTGCTGGCGCAGCTGCAGTCCATAGACCACGGCATCGCCGAGCTCGCCGATGCCGATCTGCAGGGTGCCGCCGTCGCGCACCAAGCGCGCACCATAGAGGCCGATCGCATAGTCCACCGTGCCCAATCGCTGGTTGGGCGGCGCAAACAGGTCGTAGTCGTAGCGTGGGTGCTCGATCAAAGAGTCGAAGGTCTCGGCACTGACAGCCGCAGGACCGTACATGAAAGGCATTTGCCGATTGACCTCGCCGATGACGACCACGTCTCTGCCGAGCCGCCGCTGCGGCGCCAGATGTTCGAGCAAGTCGACGGTGACATCGGGGTTCGAACCCAAACTGTACTCGGCGCGCCCGTCGACGCTTCGCTTCGCGACGAGTTGAGCGATGACATTGACTCCCTGTGCGGCAACATCGCGCACGACGTGCGTGTAATTGGTGCTGACATAGTGCCGCTGCGAGTGCGAGACGTTGAGAAGCGCGCCGGGATCCAAGAAGAACTCGACAATTTGCACATTGTCAGGCACGCCCGCGCCATGCAAATCCGTCACGTAGTCCAGGGGCACGCAGCCGCCGAAAAGGCGCGCCACCAGCGGCTCCAGAAAGCGCCGTTCGAGTTCGCTCTTCCACTGCGGCGTGCGCAAGCTCAAGGCCGTGAATATCTTGAGCGTGAGCGCGGGGTCACGCCGCGCGCGGCGATAGAATTCGTTGGCCAGCGGGTTGGGTTTTCCTATGCCCAACGGCAGAGCCAGCACGATGTCCGGTCCGACGCGGCTTAACGTGGCCTCAACGCATTCGGCGACATCGTCGAAGATGCGCGGCATGTCAGGTCTTGGGCTTCAGCACCAACGAAAAATTGATTTTGACGGCATCCCCAATGGTCTCCGTGCTTTTCCATTCGCCCTGTCCGACGCCGAAATCCAAGCGGTTCAATTTGGCGCTGCCCGAGAGCTTGGCGCCCCCGGCGGCCGGTGCGAACTGAAATTCGATCGGCACGTCCTTGGTGACGCCGCGCAACGTCAGCGCACCGACCGCGGCGAAGCCCGTCGCTGTCTTGGTGACGGTTTTGGTGACGTAATGCGCCGTCGGATTGTGAGACACATCGAAGACGTCCTTACTGCGTATGGTCGTGTCGCGATCCTTGTCCATCGTGTCGACCGAATTCATGTCGATCTGCACGTCGATTCGCGAACTCGCGAGGGCATCGGGCGCAAACTCGACGCTCGCCGTGAACTTGTGAAACACGCCTTTGAATTCCGCTCCGGCCTGCACGCCGGCGAATTCCAGCCGGCTCTGCTCCGCAGCGGCGGCAAAACTTGCGACGCTGTCGGCAGCGGCGGCGGTTGCAGCGGCAATGATTAGGGTGGAAGTCGCGGCAAGGGCCAATTTCTTCATGATCGCTTCTCCGTCTTGGTAAATGGCAGCATGCGCTTCAGCACATCGTCCTTGTCCCAGAAGTGATGTTTGAGCGCGGCGAGAATGTGCAGCAGTGCGAGCGCGAATAGCAGCCAGCTTAAAGTATCGTGCGTCGTTCGGAGCAAATTGAAGGCTTGTTCGTTCGGTCCGATGAGATTGGGCCAGGTGAATTGGTGGAACCAGCTGACCGAGTAGTTTTTCGCGGAGGACATCATCCACCCCGTCAGGGGCATGACGAACAGCAAGACATAGAAAAGAACGTGGGTCGCTCGAGCGAGACTCTTTTCGATGGTGGTCATGCCTGCCGGCAACTCGGGGGGGCGATTGAACAGCCGCCACAGCAGGCGCAGCACCGCCAACGTCAGAATGGTCATGCCGAAGCTTTTGTGCCAATCCAGTCGAGCGACCTTTCGCGCTCCCAGCGGCAAGAACTGGGCCGTCCAACCCAGCGTGAATTGGGTGACGATCAGCGCCGCGATGATCCAATGGAAGGCCTGAGCGACCGCGTTGTAGCGAGTCGGGGAATTTTGATTTGGCATCGAGCCCCTCCGGGAGCAAACTGGGCTGTCTAGTTTAGCAAGTCAGCGAGGCCGCAATAGGTGTTCAACAGGATTGCCGTCGCTGCTCTGCTCTTGATCTTATCCGCTTGCGGGGCGCCGCGCCCGCGCCCATCCGCGCAGCCGGCGATTCAGCCAGCCTCGATTCTCCAAGCGCTTCCGCCGCCCGGGACGTACACAATCGATTCGCAGAACTCGGAGCTGAGGATTCTGGTGTATCGAGCGGGGCCTTTGGCAAACCTGGGCCACAACCACGTCGTGGTCAATCGTGGCGTGACCGGACTCGTCCAGGTCGGCAGCAGTATTTCTTCGTCGTCATTCTCACTGAAGGTGCCGGTTGAAAGTTTCGTGGTCGACGATCCCGAAGCGCGGCGCGAAGAAGGCAGCGATTTCCCGGGCGATATTCCGCCGGACGCCAAATCGGGTACACGCCGCAATATGCTCGGCGCCGCGGTGCTCAACGCCGCTGAATTCCCGGTGATAACCGTGACCAGCGTGACCTTGACCGGCACGCCGGACGCGCTGAGCGCCGAATTGACCGTGAGCGTCGCGGGGCACGAGACAACCATTTCCGCGCCTTGCACTTTGCAGGGCGATGAACATCGCTTGACGGCGGCGGGGTCCATGGAGTTGCGTCAGACTGCCGTCGGCCTGGCGCCGTACAGTCTGCTGCACGGCGCCTTGCAGGTCGAGGATGCCATGCAGCTGAAGTTCAGTATCGTCGTGCCGATCAGCTAGTCAGCAGAATCGGCGTCCCTTCAGGCGCCACCAAGACGGCCGCCGGCACGGAGCGCAGTCCCGGCGGCATCTCGCCGTTCGGCACGATGCCTTTGTCAGCCAGGTGCGCCAGAGTGCCGCCCACATCATCGACCTCGAACCGTAATGTTGCACGGCGAAGGTCCGCCGGATGATAGAGCCCGACATCGATGAAATCGCTGGTGCACGCTATATGCGGCAGATGATCCTGAGGCTCGTCCATTCCCACGAATCCGAAACCCTCCCAGTACGATTTGGCCAACTCGCGGTCCGGCGCCGGCATGGCGATCTCCAAAAAATAACCGCATCGCGAGGTGTCGTTGGCGAGCCGCTTGCTGGGCGAAAAAGTCCGCGCCTCGATGAGGCGCACGAACTGGCCTGAGGGATCGAACCAGCCGACTTCATTGAAGACGTCATTGCCCAGGCGCCGGAATTCAAATTCGATTCCCCTGCGTTCGAGCCCATCCAAATGCTTGAGCAGATCGGGTTTCACGAAAGTGAGCGACGGCGCAGGCATGGCCTCTTGATGCAGTCCCAGGCAGATCCGGCCGTCGGTGACCACCGCATATGGATGCGGGTAGGCATCGCCTACTTCCGCGGAAGTGAATCCCAGGCGCACGTAGAAATCCAGCGAGGCCTGAATATCGGGCGTCGCGAGGGAAAACTCCAGGAATCGTCCCAGCAGGAACTGTCCAAGTTCGGCGCCAGGCGGAATATTCAGACAGGCTCCCCACTTATTCCGCCGACGCAAATGTACTTGAGCTCGGTGTAATCGAGAATCCCATATTTCGAGCCTTCCCGCCCGGTGCCGGATTCCTTGACGCCGCCGAAGGGTGCTGCCTCGGTCGAGATGATGCCGGTGTTCAAGCCGACGATTCCGTACTCGACGGCTTCCGACACTCGCCAACTACGCGCCAGATCGCGCGTATAGATATAGGCGGCCAGGCCGAACTCGGTATCGTTGGCCATGGCGATCGCCTGCGCCTCGGTGGCAAACTTGAACAACGGAGCCACGGGCCCAAATGTTTCTTCGCGCGCGACCAGCATCTTGGGCGTGACATCCGTCAGGATGGTCGGTTCGAAGAATGATCCGCCCAACGCGTGACGTTTGCCGCCGAGCAGCACCTTCGCCCCTTTCGCGAGCGCATCGGCAATGTGTTCTTCAACCTTGGCCACGGCCTTGGCATCGATCAGAGGTCCTTGATCGGTGACGCCCGCAAGCCCGTCTCCGACGCGCAATTGCGCAACCGCCGATTTCAATTTCTTCGCGAACTCGTCATACACGCCTGCCTGAATCAACAGGCGATTCGCGCAAACACAGGTTTGCCCGGTATTTCGATACTTGCTGGCCAGTGCCCCCAGTACTGCGGCGTCCAAATCAGCATCGTCGAATACGATGAAAGGCGCATTGCCGCCAAGCTCGAGCGACAATTTTTTCACGGTACCGGCGCATTGCGCCATGAGCTTCTTGCCGACCTCGGTTGAACCGGTGAAAGTGAGTTTTCGCACCGTGCGATTGGCCGTCATCTCGCCGCCGATCGCCGCGGCGCTGCCCGTGATTACATTGAATACGCCTTTGGGCACGCCGGCGCGATCCGCAAGCTCGGCCAGTGCAAACGCCGAGTAGGGCGTTTGCGTGGCGGGCTTGCAGACCAGAGTACAACCCGCCGCCAGCGCCGGGCCGGCCTTGCGCGTAATCATCGCGGCGGGAAAATTCCAGGGGGTGATGGCGGCGACGACGCCGACCGGTTGGCGCAGCACCATGATTCGCTTGTCGTTCTGGTGTCCCGGAATGATGTCGCCGTATAGACGCTTGGCCTCTTCCGCAAACCACTCGATGAAAGAGGCCGCGTACTGGATTTCCACTTTGGACTCGGCCAACGGCTTGCCCTGCTCGGCGGTCATCAGGGTGGCGAGATCGTCTTGATGCTCGAGCATCAGGTCGAACCAACGGCGCAGGATGACGGCGCGTTCCTTGGCCGTGCGCGCTTTCCACGCCGGCAACGCCGCCGCCGCGGCCGCGATTGCGCGCCGCGTCTCGGCGACCCCCATGTTGGGAATGGAGCCGAGCTTCTGAGCGGTGGCGGGATTTCTCACGTCCAGCGCGCCGGCGTCGTCCGCAGCTATCCAACTGCCGTCAACGAAGCACAGCTCCCGCAGCAATTTCGAGTCTTTTAGTTTCATGTGCGCTCCTGGGGGAATACTCAGACAGGCTCCTAGCGCTCGACAATGGCCGTGACGCCCATGCCACCGGCGGTGCAGACCGAGATCAAACCGCGCTTGCCTTTGTTTTCATCAAGAATTTTCGCCAAAGTGGCGACGATGCGCGCCCCGGTCGCCGCAAACGGATGCCCGATCGCAAGGCTGCCGCCCTTCACGTTGAGTTTCGAGCGATCAATCGTGCCCAGAGCACCCGGAAGCCTGAGTTTGTCGCGGCAATAGGCGGGGTCGGTCCAGGCCTTCAAGGTGCAGAGCACCTGTCCTGCAAAGGCCTCGTGTATTTCATAGAAATCGAAGTCCTGCAGCGTCAGTTTGGCATCGCTCAACATTCGCGGAACCGCATACGCGGGGGCCATGAGCAAGCCTTCTTTTTTTTCAATGTAGTCGACCGCCGCCACTTTGCCGTAACTCAAATAGGCCAGCACCGGCAAATTGCGCTCGCGGGCCCAAGCTTCAGCGGCAAGCAATACGGCGGAGGCGCCATCGGTCATCGGTGTGGAATTTCCCGCGGTCAAGGTGCCCGCGCCGGAAAAATCAAAGGCCGGCCGCAGCTTGGCGAGTTTCTCCAGAGTCGTATCGCTGCGGATATTGTTGTCTTGAGAAAGCCCCAAATACTCGATGACCAAGTCCTTATAGAAACCCTGTGCGTACGCGGCCGCGGCCTTTTGATGGCTATCCAGCGCCAGCTGGTCCTGTTCCGCCCGCGTGATGCCCCAGGTTTTCACCATGAGTTCGGTACTCTCTCCCATGGACAAGCCGGTGCGAGGTTCCGTGACTCCGGGCAGAACCGGCCGGAAATTTTTCGGGCGCAATCCAAACCAGGGACGCACTCTTTCGCCCATGGTCTTGCCGCGATAACTGCGCAGCAAAAGCTGCTGAAAGCTGCGCGGGTAGACCACGGGCGGATCGCTCACCGTATCGACGCCGCCGGCAATCCCGCAGTCGATTTGGCCCAGCGCAATCTTATTGCCCAATAGGATCGCTGCCTCCAGGCTGGTTCCGCAGGCACGCTGCAGATCCAGTCCCGGCGTCTCCGCAGCGAGGCCGCAGCCAAGCACCGACTCGCGGGTCAGATTCCATTGGCTGGAATGCTTCATCACTGCGCCTGCGGCGACATCATCGACGCGCTGGCCGCGCAATCCGAAGCGCTCAACCACGCCGCGCAGAGCTGCGATCAACATTTCCTGATTGCCGACTTGCGCGTAGGCGCCGTTGCCGCGTGCAAACGGGATGCGCACTCCACCGACAATCGCGACGCGCCGCGCACTTGCTCCTACCAACATGGTTGCCTCCGTTAAACGGTAAGCTGCGAATTATGAACCTACCCGCCAGCATATAATCCATCCATGAACGGATTTTCTCCAAGCAGTTGGTGCGCAATGGTGCTTTTGGCGCTTGCCGGCTGCGGCGCGGCGCCCGGACCGGCGCCCGGATCGGCTCCCGCCCCGGCGCTGCAGGCGCTGCCGCCGAACGATCAGCTTGGCCGGCTCGTCGAGCGATATTGGGACGAACACTTGGGCATGGACAATGCGATTTCACCGCAATTTCTGGCGGATGCTTTGAGCATCGAACGCCGCTATCTGGCGGAGGTTCTGAACGTGCCGCGCGACGGGTTGGACGCTTCTTCGAGGCTGACCTACGACATTTTCAAGAGGCAGCGGGAACTCAATATCGAGGGCTTCGTCTTTCCGGCTGAATTGCTGCCCATCAACCCGTTCGGCGGAACATCCCAGCAATTCGCGGCGCAGGCCTCGAGTCTGGCGCAGCATCCGGCCCGGTCTGCCGCGGATTACGAAAACTGGCTGAGGCGCATCGACGAGTATGTGCGCTGGACGCAGCAAGCGACCGTGAATATGCGCGAGGGGATGCGCCGCGGCTATACCTCTCCCCGCGTGTTGATCGAACGCATGCTCCCCATCCTCGAGCGGCTCGGCGTGGATGATTCCGGCAACGTGTTTTACGCGGCCCTTCGCGCCATGCCCGCAACCATCAAAGAGCCTGCCCGCAGCTCGCTCACCAAGGCCATCAACAGCGCGATTTCGGAAAAGCTGCTGCCGGCAAATCGCACGCTGCATGATTTTCTGCGGCAAGAATATCTGCCGCGCGCCAGAACGGGCATTACCCTGTCGGATTTGCCGCTGGGCAGCCAGTGGTACGCCTACCGTGTCAAAAGGGCCACTGGTGCAGCGCTCTCGCCCGATGAGATCGGCCGCATCGGGGTCGCGGAAGTCGAGCGCATCGGCGCGCTCCAGCAGCCTCACGACGCGCCACCGCCCGCCGGCGCTGAGCTGCCAAGCGCCTACAAGGACCTGGAGGCCCAGGTTCGAGCCGCCATCCCCAGTTTGTTCTCCGAGGTCCCGAAGGAGGATGTCGACATTCGCGGCGCAGAGTGGTTATCTGAGCCGGGCAGTGCGTTGTACTACCAACGCGCCGGGTATGCGGCACTGGAGCCCGCCGTCCTCTATGTGAATACCGGCAAGACCGCTCTACGCAGAATATCGATACCAGGGTTTCTGCAGCAGGGCTTGCCGGGTCATTATTTTCAGATTGCGCTTCAGCAGGAGCGAGCCGACTTGCCGCGATTCCGTCGATTTGGCTCCGACGCCGCGTTCACCGCGGGTTGGGGGTTGTATGCCGCCTCGCTCGGCGAGGCATTGGGCCTGTACGCGGATGAATCGTCGAAACTCGATGCGGCGGCCGGAGAAATGCATTGCGCGGTGGCATTGGTGGTCGATACAGGGCTGCATGCAAAGGGCTGGACGCGAGCCAAGGCTCTTGACTATGTTCGTGCTCACTTGGGAATCGACGATCCCGATGCCCAAGCGCTCATCGACTCGTATGCGGCTGCCCCGGCTGACGCATTGGCGTGCATGATGGGCGGGCTCAAATTCCGTGCGCTGCGCGCACGAGCACAGCAATTGCGGGGCGGGCGCTTCGATGTTCGCGAATTTCACTCTGAGATTCTGCGGGACGGCGCAATGCCCCTGGATATTCTCGAGGCTAAGATGAAAGCTTGGATGGACGCGTCGAAATGATGATTTTTGCCCAAGCCAACCGCCAGGCGGCGATTTGTTTCGAACAGGTTGCGTTGGCCGGAGTCAGACTACCCAGTGCGTACTACATTTTTGTTGGTCTTGTTTTTTACCGCCTATTCGGCCGATTCTGCCAGTCTTGCACAAGAGGCATCACAGAAGAGCGATATCGAGGTGACGGTATCGCTGGACGCCGCGGAGGAAAGCGGCAGTGCCAACGCAACGGTCAGAATCCATGCTCCCCGCGAGGTCGTGTGGTCGCTGATCACGAGCTGTCCGGAATCCTTGAGGATGGTTCCAGGTCTCGAGGTTTGCGACATACTCGAGACCGCGCCGGATCAGTCATGGCAGAGAATCCGCCATGTCATGAATTATTCCTGGTACCTGCCCAAGACGACCTACGTCATTCGCGCCGCCTACGACCGGCCGTCAAAGGTGTCGATCGAACGCATCTCCGGGGATCTTCGAACGCTGCGCGGCTCGTGGGAACTGAAGAGCGACGGAAGCTACACGGTTGCGCACTACATGGTCGACCTGGCGCCGGGCTTCTGGGTGCCGCATTGGATGGTGCGATCGGCTCTGCGCAGGGACCTGCCAAAAATGCTCCGGGCGCTGCGCGCTCGTGCTGAGTCCGCGGCCAACAATCCTTAAAACCGGCCGCTTGGGCAGCCGGGCGCTGCTGATGGTTTCGATCGCGGTTTTTGCGTTGAGCGCCTGCGAGCGCGAGCCGGAAGCGCCGCCGCTGCGCGTCAAGCGGGTCTTCCATTTGAACCCCTACGAGAAGGACTTCGGCTATTCGCAAGCCGTGTTGATCGATAAAACGCTGTATATTTCCGGCTCGGTGGCCGCGGATGGAAACGGGCGTCTGGTCGCGCCCGGCGACATGGCCGGGCAAATGCGTGCCGCTTATTCCAATATACGCCGTACCCTGGCCGCGCATGGAGCCGACTTCGAAGAAGTTGTCAAAGAAACGATCTACACGACGGATATGAACGCATTGCTAAAAGCCTCGGATTTGCGCTTCGAGTATTACGACAAGGAGCGGTTGCCGACGACTTCGTGGCTGCAGGTGCAGCGTTTGGTCGATCCCGGATTTCTGGTGGAAATCGAAGTCGTAGCCGAGCTGCCATAACAAAGAACGAATCGAGGTTAGCGTTGCGTAACGTGGTGGACAAAAGCTTTGAGCGCCGCCTCGCGGGACTCATTAACTCCGGCGAACGGGCGGTATTGCGCGGCGGCCGCAAGGGCGTGGAGAAGGAGTCTTTGCGCGTCACACCCGATGGGGACATCGCGCAGAGCCGCCATCCGGAGGCATTGGGCGCGCCGCTCACCAACGAACATATCACGACGGACTTTTCCGAATCGCTGATCGAGCTGGTCACTCCGCCGTTCGGCGAGACCTGGGAACTGCTGCAATACTTGTGCGACATCCATCAGTTCGTGTATCGCCACTTGAATGATGAGTTGCTGTGGGCAACCAGCATGCCCTGCGCGATCGACGGCGATGCCAGCATTCCGCTGGCGCAATTCGGCAGCTCCAATGTCGGGCAAATGAAGACGGTTTATCGTCACGGGTTGGGAGTGCGCTACGGGCGCATCATGCAGGCGATTTCCGGCGTGCATTTCAACTACTCGTTCAGCACGCGATTGTGGGGCGTGCTCGAGGCGGTCAATCAATCCAAGCAGCCGCGCCAGGACTTCGTGTCCGAACAATATTTCGGCGTGCTGCGCAACTACCGGCGCTACGGCTGGCTGGTGCTGTACCTGTTCGGTACCTCGCCGGCGGTTTCAAACAGCTTTTTTGCGGGTCGCGAGAATACGCTGCCCGCCTTCGACGCCGACACCGTCTACGAACCCTATGGCACGTCGCTGCGCATGAGCGACATCGGTTATCGCAACAAGAATCAGTCGACATTGAGCGTATCGGTCAATAGTTTGGCTGAGTACGTGCGCGATCTGTCGCGGGCAATCGGCACGCCGTATCCGCCTTACGAAAAAATCGGCGTCAAGGTCGACGGCGTATATCGGCAACTCGATGCCAACATCCTGCAGATCGAAAATGAGTATTACAGTTTCATACGTCCCAAACGAATAGCGCGCTCCGGCGAACGGCCGACCAAGGCGCTGCATCGGGCAGGGGTGGAATACGTCGAAGTGCGTGCCTTGGATGTGAGCGCATTCGACCCCGTGGGCGTCAATCAAAACAAGCTGCGCTTCCTCGAAGCATTTCTTGCGCTCTGCCTGCTGCGCGAGAGTGCGCCGATCAGCCTCGGCGAGCAGTCCGCGCTGGATGCGAACCATCTCCTGGTTGCGAGGCGGGGGCGGGAGCCGAATTTGATGTTGCGCCGCGAAGGACGCGATTTCTCCATGATCGAATGGGCGCGCGAACTGCTCGATTCGATGCAGGGTTTGTGTGAAATGCTCGATCACGGCGAACCCGCGAGGCCCTACTCATCGGCGCTCGAGCAACAGCGAGCCAAGATCGATGATGTGGAGCGGACGCCATCGGCACGGCTGCTGGCCGAGATGCGCCAAACCGGCGAAACCTTTTTTCAGCTCGCGCTGCGGATGTCGAGGCTGCACAAGGATTACTTTCTCGGGCTTTATCCGCCCAATGAGAGCCGGCTGCGCGAATTCGGCGCGGAAGCGCAGGAATCTCTCGAGGCGCAGCGCAATATCGAGGCCGCCGATGACACCGATTTCGACACGTATCTCGCGCACTACTTAGCCGATTGAGCTGATATTTGACATAATCAAACGAACACAGCCCACGCCTTTCCCTTCTAAAAGGGTGCCCCAGGTCATTGAGCGCGAGACTTGAGGCCGGTACGGTAACGCCAATGAGCATTGCGAACGGACTATCGAACGAAGATTTGCCCAATTCGGCGCACGCACGCCAATTGCGCGCGGGATTCCCGTGGCTGACCTTCGACGGCGAACTGGAGGCCGAATTCAGGCGCACGAATTTCGATGAGAACCTGCTTCACACGCGCGTGAACTTGTGCCTGGCGATGCTCATCGTGATTGCCTTTTCGGCCATGGACGCGATGGTGTTGGGACCTCAGCTCGATCTGATCCCGAGCAGGATCTACATACTCGCCATCATTCCCTTGCTGCTCATTGGCCTGGCGTCGAGTTTTTCGCCGCAGCGTCACCGCATCCATGCACCGCTCACCATAGTCACCATGACCCTATTCGGCATGAGCGTGGCGGCCATCCAGATTATCGCCTCGCTCGGCGGCATCTCGATGCTGACTCCTTCGTTGATTCTCAGCATCGTATTCATCTACTTCATGAGCGGACTGATTTTTTATCATGCGGTCGCCGCAAACGTGATCGTGATGTTGGTCTATCTGGCCGCCGGCACCGCGTTGGTGTTGCCCGGGCGCGAGTTCAGCTACAGCGCCTTGACCATCGTTGCCGCCAACTTGTTCTGCGCGTCGGTCACTTACATGCACGAGAAAACCAGCCGCATGCGCTTTCTGGAGGCATGCCTGCTGAGCGAGCTGGTGGCACGCGACGGCCTCACCGGCATCCAGAACCGGCGCATGTTCGATCAGCACATTGCGCGGGTTTGGCAGCAGGCGGTGCGCGAGGAAGAGCGCATCGCGGTGCTGCTCGCGGATGTCGACTGCTTCAAGGATTACAATGATCGATATGGCCACCAGGCCGGCGATGAGTGCTTGCGCGCCGTCGCGGTTTCCCTGAGCCAGTGTGCGCGGCGGCCTTTGGATTTCGTCGCGCGCTACGGCGGCGAAGAGTTTGCGATCGTTTTATACGAGGCCAGCCGCGAATATGTCGCCGAGGTGCTCACCCGCATACAGCGCTCCATCGCCGAACTGAATATTGCGCACGAAGCTTCCAAGGTCGCCAGCCGGCTGACGCTGAGCATTGGCGCGGCGTTCGTTTTGCCCGCCGCCAACCGCACGCTCGAAGGCTTGATTCAACTCGCCGATGAGGCCCTGTACTGCGCCAAGGAAGAGGGCCGAAATCGAGTCATCGTGATGGAAGCCGAATACCACACCATGAGAACGGGACGCTTCGAGAAGCGCCGCCACCTTACATAAAAGCCTGTCAGGCGGGCTCCTGGGCATAGATCCCGATCTGCATCTCCTCTCCCTGTCTGCGGCTGGCGCGAAACATGCCTTCGGAATTGAATTCGATGGCGATTTCTCCGCGTGCATCGATCGCGATGACGCCTCCTTCGCCGCCCAGGGCGGGTAGTTCCCCGAGAACGACTTCGCGCACGGCCTCGCCGATGCCGCGCCCACCGAAGCGCATCCTCGCGCAGATGTCGTGAGCCACGACGCTGCGAATGAATACTTCGCCATGCCCCGTGGCGGATACGGCACATGAGCGATCGTCCGCATATGTGCCCGCGCCGATGATGGGCGAATCGCCGATGCGCTGATAACGCTTTCCGGTCATGCCGCCGGTGGAGGTCGCCGCGGCGAGACGGCCGCGGCCGTCGACCGCGACCGCCCCGACAGTGCCGATATGCGAAATGGTCAGTGCGGAAAGGCGCGCATCTCCGCCGCGAATCCGCTCCAGCTGCGTCCAACGCTCCGGGGTGTAAAAATAGCTTTGCGGCACAAATGAGAAACCTTGGGCGGCGGCAAACTCTTCCGCTCCGGTGCCGGCCAGCATGACCTGTTCCGACTTCTCCATGACGGCGCGCGCCAGCTCCACCGGATTTCGGATGCGGGTAACGCCGCACACCGCGCCGGCCTTCAGGGTGCTTCCGTCCATGATCGAGGCATCCAACTCGTTGCGGCCGTCGAGCGTGAATACCGCGCCCTTGCCTGCGTTGAACAGGGGATTGTCTTCGAGCAGCACCACCGCCCGGGTCACCGCGTCCATGCTCGTGCCGCCTCCCTGCAGAACCGCGAAGCCGGCGTCGATCGCCTCTTGCAAGCCATTGCGGTACCTGCGTTCGGCCTCGGCCGACATGTCGGTGCGCGGCAAAGTGCCGGCGCCGCCGTGAATTGCTATACCAAACATCTTCTACATTGCTCCTTGCCGCTGCGGAACGGTGACTTCGAGCCCTTCGAACTCCGCCGTAACATGAATCTGACAGCTCAAGCGGCTATTGTCGCGCGGCTCCCATGCGCACTCCAGCATACCTTCCTCCATTTCTTCGCGGGGTTGCAATTTGGCGAACCAATCCGCATCGACGTAGACATGACAGGTTGCGCACGCGCACGCGCCGCCGCACAGCGCGAGAATGCCTTGCACGCCGTTTTGCACGGCCGCCTCCATCAATGATATGCCGACGGGTGCGTCGATCACCCGCCGCGAGCCGCCCGGCTCGATGAATGTGATGCGGGGCATCAGGAGCCGGTCTGGGTATTCGGCGTGACAGGCTCCGTGACCGCTTCTTTGAGGGCAATATTCGGGTCGGCCAATTTCGCCGGGTTCAATCGCGCGCGGTCGGCGATGAGTTTGCGTGCGGCCATGTAGTCTTTTGAATGATTGATTGCTTCCACCGCGATCAACTCGTCGCCTTTGAGGTAGCAAACGCTGAAGCTGCGCGAAGCCGGCTCGCCGCGCAATATCTGCCGGTCGTAATCCTGCGACATTCCGGCGATCAGCAGCTTGCTGTCGAATTGATCGGACCAGAACCACGGCACGCGGTCGTGGGCAATCTTTCGATCCAGCAGATTGAGCGCCGCAGTCTTTGCTTGCTCGAACGCATTGTCCACCGACTCGATCCGTACGCGCCGCCCGAAGCGCAGCGAAGGGTGATTGGTGCAATCGCCCGCCGCAAAGATCGCCTCGTCCTCGGTGCGGCAGTACTCATCGACGAGGATGCCGTTGTCGCATGCCAATCCCGCGTCGCGCGCCAAAGCCGTGATGGGGATGGCGCCCACGCCGACGATGACCGCGTCCGCCGCCACCTCGCTGCCGTCGGCGCAGATCACATGCTGCACGCGCTCGGTGCCTGCGATGCGGGTGACCCGCATATTGCACAATATCTTGATGCCGCGCGCGCGGTGTTCCTGTGCAAAGAATTCCGAAACGCACGGCGCCACCACACGATTCATGACCCGGTCGGCGAGCTCCAGAACCGTGACCTCGCAGCCCATGTGGCGGCAGGTCGCGGCGGTTTCGAGGCCGATGTACCCGCCTCCGATGATGACCACACGGGAACCCGGTTTGATGGCCGCCCGAATCAGCGCCACGTCCGCGACGGTGCGTAAATAATGCAAACCGGCAAGATCCGCGCCCGGGCAGTCGAAGCGGCGTGCCGTGGCGCCGAGGCATAACAACAGCCGGTCGTATGTCAGCGCTTCCCCGTTGTCGAGATCGACTCGACGGGTGCGCCGATCCAGCGCCACGGCCCTGGATCCAAGTTTCAGTTCGATTCGATGCTCGTCGTAGAAAGCCCGGTGCCGAAACGGCAGCCGTTCGGCCGTCAGTTCGCCCGACAGATACTTTTTGGACAACGGCGGCCGCTGATACGGGAGCGCCGGCTCGTCGCAGATCAACAACAATCGGCCTGCGAAGCCCTCTCGCCGTAGAGTGTCGACCGCCTGGGCGCCGGCCTGCCCGCCGCCTACGACCACTATTGTGGAGATCATTGTGTGCCCTCGACAGAATCGTAATAGTATTACCCAGACGGCCTCTGACCGGAGTCTAGAATGAAATTGATTACCGCGATCATCAAACCCTTCAAGCTGGACGACGTGCGCGCTGCCCTGTCCGAGATCGGGGTCTCCGGCATGACTGTGACGGAGGTCAAGGGATTCGGCCGGCAACGCGGGCACACTGAGCTGTACCGCGGCGCGGAGTACGTGGTTGATTTCGTTCCCAAGACCCGCATCGAGGTCGCCGTCAAGAATGAGCTGGTCGATCAGGTCATGGAAGCCATCGTCGGCGCTTCGAAAACAGGGAAGGTAGGGGATGGCAAGATTTTCGTCACCGACATCCTGCGGGTTCTGCGCATTCGCACCGGCGAGAGCGACAACGCCGCCCTGTAATACCGGCGCGGGATGAGACTGTCCGACGGCGGATGCCTGATCGCATTCACCGTCCTGACCGGTGCGATCCTGCCGGCGTTCGCGGCCAAGCTCACCGACAAGGAACACACTCGCATCGAGGAGCCCCGGCCGGCCGACGTTCCCAGCGACGCAGAATTGGAGGCGGCGGGAGCGGTCATCGGCAAGGTGGAAATCGCCACCCGCAACATCTTCGACGAGAGCGATTCGCGCGAAAGCAACGGCTTGTTCCGGCTGGCCAATGATCTGCACATCCGTACCAAGCACGCGACCATTCAAGCACAGTTGCTGTTCGCCAGCGGCGATAAGTATCTCGCACGCAAGCTGGCCGAGACCGAACGGGCGCTGCGCCTACTGTCCTATGTGTACGACGCCCGCATCGTGCCGGTGCATTACGCCGACGGCAAAGTCGACATCAAGGTCATTACCAACGATGTTTGGACCCTGAGTCCCGGCATCTCCGTCTCCCGCTCGGGCGGCACCAACGACAGCAAATTCAACCTGCAAGACACCAATTTCCTGGGCTGGGGCAAGACCTTGCAGGTATCGCGCGACAGCACGGTGGATCGCACCAGCAACACGATAGCGTGGACCGATCCCAATGTGCTCGGGTCCCGCTGGACATCGGAGGCAACCTACTCGGATTCCAGCGACGGTTCGCAGCGCTCATTACTGGTCGCGCATCCCTTCTACTCGTTGGATGCGCCCTGGAGCACGAAAATAACCGCCATCACCTTCGATCGCACCATTTCACGCTACAACTTGGGCGACGTCGTCGATCAGTTCAGCGACAGCCAACGTTCTTACGAGCTGAGCGGCGGCATTTCCAGCGGCTTGGTCGACGGCTGGACCAAGCGCTGGACATTCGGCATGCGCTATGACCGCAATCTGTTCTCGCCGGCGCCGATCACCACGGTGCCGGCGAAGATTCTGCCGCCTGACAGAACGCTGTCATACCTCTTCACCGGATTCGACATTGTCCAAGATGCCTATAAGAAAGTCGGCGATCAGAACCAGATCGGCCGCGCCGAGGACTTATATTTCGGTACCGAGATCACCGGCGAGGTTGGATTTTCGAACAGCGTCTTCGGCGCCGACCGCGACGCGGTTTTGCTGACGGTGAAGGCCTTGCACGGCTTCGAATTGCCGAGCGAGCAACAGCTGTTCCTGACCAGCGATTTCTCCACGCGTATCGAGGAGGGACATCCGCGCAATTTGATTGCGGACGCCGCCGCCAAATATTATTGGCGATGGCGTGAAGATTGGCTGCTCTATGCTGCCCTGTCGGGAACCACGACCTATAAGCTGGATCCCGAAATGCAGCTTCGGCTCGGCGGGGACAATGGTCTTCGCGGCTACCCGTTGCGCTTCGAGTCGGGCACGTCCCGGGCGCTGTTCACGGTGGAACAGCGAGTGTTCACCGATTGGTATCCGTTTCGTCTGGTTCGTGTGGGCGGCGCCGTCTTTGCCGATGTCGGGCGAACCTGGGGTACCGGCGTCATCGGCAACAGCGATCCGGGATTGATGAAAGACGTGGGTTTTGGACTGCGTTTGGGCAACACGCGCTCAGGATTGGGAAACGTATTGCACGTCGATTTTGCATTCCCCTTGAGCGATGTCGCGGGGATACAAAAATTCCAATTTCTGGTGCAAACGATGCAGAGCTTCTAGGAGCCTGTTTCAATTTTGGCCGCCTTGCGCCGGCGCGAGATCAGCCACAGAACGCCGAAGCACACGGCGAAGTTCAGCACCCACCACCACAGCTGGCGGGCGTTATTCTTGTCGTCGGTTTGGCCCGCTGCAGAGGCGACGTCCAACGTGCCTTTGAGACTTTCGGGCGCGGCCCCTTGGGTGATTTGAAATTCAACCGCGGCCGCTCCGGGCAGCGTCAGGTCGTTGCTCTGCAGCGAGTAGCTTCCGTCGGTTTCGGCAGTGGCGGGGTGTGCCGTTCCGCGCAACACGACGGTGATGGCCGCGTCCCGCACCGGCGCATTGTCGATCAGCCGGCTGACGTGAATGCTCATCTTATCGTCGTGCACCACGGCTACCGCCAGTAAATCGGCCGATCGCGCTTCCACGCGCGGCAAGGCGGGCGCGGCCGCGAGCGCACCGACAGCCCACGCCGCCGCCGCGGTCGACGCCAGCAAGAGCAGCCGAGGAGCCTGTCCGAGCATGCCGCGTGATCTGGTCAAAGCATGAACCCCAGTACGCCCATGGCCGCGCCGGCGATGCTCGAGAGCACGCCGAACACCGGGAAGAACACCTTGCGCGCCAAAAAATACAGGGAACACAGCACCAAGCCCAGTTCCAGCAATCCTTCGCCGATGTCGAAACGCAGTGCGCGGTGCTCTTCGAGCTCGGTCTCCTTATCCTTGGCCCGCGCCTCCTCCTGAATCTTTTCCGCGTCCGAGGCGTACTTGGCGCGCGCGGCCTCCAGCTTGTGCCCGACGGCATCGGTCTTGGACGCATCCGTGCCTAAGGATTGGATGAGCGACAGCGCCACCTCTTCGGTGTTTTCGCGGATTTTCTTCGCTTGATAGTAGCTCCATTGATCGTTCGCCTCGGTACGGTGGATGACGGCTTCCGTATGCGCGCGGTGCGAGGCAATCGTCACCACCGACAAAAAGACGCCGACGACTCCCACCAAAATACCCACGCGCCGAGTATCGGGATCGGCAGCGTGTTCGGGCGTTACTTCAATTTCAGGCATGAGGTTTGAAATCCTTGAGACTCGTTCAAGCAGTGCTAATGGGTGCGTGCCGCGGTTGTGCGGCGACGCGCGTCATCCACGCGCGGATCTTGGGGTAGGCCTCCAGCGACATGCCGCCTTCGGGCGCCACGTGGGTATAGGCGTAGAGCGCGATATCCGCCAGCGTGAATCGATCCGCCACCAGGAACTCCCGATCTTCAAGTCCCCGCTCCAGCACCGCGAGCGCTTCATAACCCTTGGTGATTCTTTCCGTCAAGCGCTCGCCGAGCTCTGCCGCCGTCTTGCCCAAAATTTTAACCCAGAATCGCACGGTGGCGACATTCGGTTCCAGGTTGTACTGCTCGAAACACAGCCATTGCCAGACATTCGCCCGCTGCCACGCATCGCCCGGCAGCAACTCCGAGCCCTCGGCCAGAAAGCCGATGATGGCGTGACTCTCCGCCAGGAATCCGCGTCCCGGAATTTCCAGCAGCGGAATTTTGCCGTTGGCGTTTTTTGCCAGAAATTCCGGCGTTCGAGTCGCGCCCCGGGTGATGTCCACCGGCACCAATCGATACGGGATGTTCAGGTACTTGGCTGTCAGCCGGACCTTGTAGCCATTGCCGGACGGCAGATAATCGTAGAGCGTGTACTGCATATTCACTTGATCACATGCAAGCGTGGATTACTGCGCGCAATGCCGAGAACGCCGCTGCGCACGACCTCGATGATATCGCCGAATGCGCTCATGTTGGCGATGAATTCCCCGATCTCGAATTCCGTGCTGGCAAGTTCGACCACGTAGCTCGACGGATTGGACGCCAGTACCTTGCCGCCGGCGCGGCGCACCAGCGCGGCGGCGGATTCGAGGTGTTCCGCCGAAATCTGCAACTTGATCAGCAGCAACTCGCGCGCCAGATGATCGCCGCTGGTCATGTCTTCGACGCCCACCACGTCGACCAGTTTCAGGAGCTGGGCGTTGATCTGCGCGATGACGGCGTCGGATCCGATGGTGACCAGCGTGACTCGCGAAACAGTGGGGTCGTTCGTGGGGGCGACCGACAGCGACTCGATGTTGTACCCGCGGGCGGAAATCAATCCGGTCACGCGGGTCAGCGCGCCGGCTTCATTCTGCAGCAGTATTGCGATCACGTGGCGCATGGCAGCAGGATACGGGACCACGGCACTGGCGCGCTAGGAGCCTGCCGGCCCCAAAACTGCTAGTCTTTCCCCGTGAAAGAGCGTTACGAATTATCGGGCCAGGGCGCCCATCCGCTGGCGGGAGCCAGCATGACCGGCGCGGACATGCTGGTCCAAGTCCTGGCGGACGAGGGCGTCGACACCATTTTCGGCTACAGCGGCGGCGCGATCCTGCCGATCTACGACGCGGTATTTCGCTACAACCAGGAACATGATTCTGCGATGCCGCTCGTCGTGCCGGCCAACGAGCAAGGCGCCGGGTTCATGGCGGCGGGGTACGCGCGCGCCAGCGGCCGGGTTGGCGTGGCCCTGGTCACCTCCGGCCCCGGCGCCACCAATACCGTCACACCGGTGCGCGACAGCATGGCCGATTCCGTGCCCATCGTGGTGATTTGCGGCCAGGTGCCGACGACCGCGATCGGTACGGATGCATTTCAAGAAGCGCCCGTGCCCAGCATCATGGGAGCGGTGGCCAAGCATGTGTTCTTGATCACCGACCCCACCAAGCTGGAAGCCACCGTGCGCACCGCCTTCGAGATCGCGCGCACCGGCCGCCCCGGCCCGGTGGTGCTCGACGTGCCGAAGGACGTCCAGAATTGGAAAGGCGTGTTTCATGGGTCGGGCCGCTTGGGGATACCGGGCTACCGGCAGCGGATGAACAGGCTGGAGGCCGCCAAGCTGCCGGAACCTGCTTGCGCGGCTTTTTTTGCGGCCTTGAGCGCCGCCAACCGGCCGCTGATTTATGCCGGCGGCGGCGTGATCAACGGCACCGCCGCCGAGGCGCTGCGCCGGTTCTCGAGCGAGTTTCGCATTCCCGTCGTCACCACCTTGATGGGAATCGGCGCCGTCGATACCACCGACTCGCTATCGATGCGCATGCTCGGCATGCACGGTACGGCGTTCGCCAACTACGCCGTCGATGATTGCGATTGCTTGCTCACGGTGGGCGCGCGCTTTGATGACCGGGTGGCGGGCAACGTGGACAAATTTGCCGGCCGCG
>DATHFB010000421.1:0-9392 GCA_035318305.1 Steroidobacteraceae bacterium
AACGCGATCCACCCCGCTTGAGAGTGAAAGCCCACCGTCGCTATTTTTTCATAGCCGGCATCGCCCATGAGCACCAACGCGGCGATGCGCACCGTGTTCAATAGGAATATGACCAGCACCGCGATCGGAACAATGATCAGCGCGCGCGGGAAAACATACTCGCGGCGGAAATACCAAAGCCATGCCGTGCAGAATGCGAGCATCAGACCCACGCCTTCGAGCCCCGAACAGATCTCCGACACCTGCACCGCGAAATGATCGGTGAACAAGGTCAAGGTCGATGCATCGGTGCGCAGCGACGGAATCAGCGGGCGCAGCACCATGCTGACGAGCCGAAACGTGATTGCGGCTACCGGCGCCCACAACAACTGGCTCAGCTTGAATATCAGCAGCGCGGCGGCGGCCGGCAGCAGCGAATACAGCGGCAGCGCACCCGTTTGCCGGACTGCGTGGACCCAAAACCGCAGCGGCGCGATCCCGGCAAACAGCGCCAGGGCTGCGGCGAGGCCGCAGGCGTGCCATCCCAGGCTCAACAGCGGAAAGGGTACGGCACCGCCGCGGTACAGTAGCGACGATAACAGCGCGAAAGGTGCGAGCAGCGCCGTATGCACCAGCAGCCAGGCGACGCGCACCGGCGCTTCGTTGGACATTGCCGCAACGCTCGCGTTGCCGCTGCCGCGCAGGTACAGCAGTATCGCGAAGGATCCCGCATAGGCGATGGCGAAGCGGAATACCCAGTGCTGAATGTCGTGAGTGAGTTTTGCGGCGCCGGTGAGCGTATCCAGCGCCGGGCTTTGGATCAAACCGGATATCAGGAGCGTTTCGATCGCCAGGATCGCCGCGGCGAGAAGCAGACGTGCAAGCAGGCCGAACCGCGGCTTTCGTAGGACTGACGTACTCGATAAGGGCATGTTCACGTTGCGAGTCTAGCGCGCACGCCAAGTGGCCGGGCGAGATTGCACGAACAAGGTGATGAGAGTCTCAGGACGTGAAACCGCGGCGGGAAAGTGTCAATATCCGCCGATGCAAAAATTCACCATTGGTACAGCCGTTCTCTCGGCCGGTCTCGTCATCGCCGTCAGCCACGCATTCGCTCAAGACGCGCTCAAGATGCAAACCTGCGAAGCGACGCCGCAGCCGGCCTTTTGCAGCGCCGTTCGCGGCGCACGAGCACAAGGGTGGCCCGCCCAGAGCCGCTCGGAGGTGATGGCGCAACACGGGATGGTGGTGACCAGTCAACCGCTGGCTGCACAGGCAGGATTGCAAATACTGCAGCATGGCGGCAATGCCATCGATGCGGCCGTGGCGACAGCCGCGATGCTCAACGTGATGGAACCCATGATGGTGGGCATGGGCGGCGATCTATTTGCCGTCATGTACATCGCCAAAGAGCGCAAAATCTATGTGCTGAATGCGAGCGGAATGGCTCCGACGGGTGCAACCGTTGAACGCTACAACAAGCTGGGTTACGCCTGGAATCCGAAGAATTGGGGTCCGGGCTCGGGCATGCCCCCGCACGGAATCTTGACCGTCACGGTGCCCGGTGCGGTGTGGGGATGGCAATCCGCGCTCAAGCGCTTCGGCAAGCTGACTTTCAAAGAAGTGTTGGAACCGGCAGCTCGATACGCGCAAAACGGGTTTCCGATTTCCGAACGGATTGCGCATGACTGGCGCATGCCCGATGCATTGCCGTTGCAAGCCTGCTGTACGTCAGCGGATCCTGACTCCATCAAGACGTGGTACGTAAATGGCGTGCCGCCGCAGCCCGGGCAGGTGTTCAGGAACACCGAGCTCGCGCGCACCTTTCGACTGCTGCAGACGCAGGGAAGCGATGCCTTTTATAAAGGCGAGATTGCCCGGGCCATAGTCGCGAAGTCGCAGGCTCTCGGCGGCACGATGACCCTCGAGGATCTGGCGAACTACAAAGGGGAATGGGTCGAACCCGCACATACCCAATATCATGGCTACGACATTCTGGAGTTGCCGCCGCCGGCGCAGGCGTGGGCTACCGATGAGATCCTCAACATTCTGCAGGCCTGCGTGCCGCAGTGGGCGCCCGGCCAGACCCTCGCCTCGCTGGGCCCCGCGAATCCGCAGTATTGGCATATGCTCGTCGAAGCGAAGAAGCTCGCCTACGCCGACCTGTATCAGTACAACGCCGATCCCAATTTCGTCACCGTGCCGCTGGCAAAATTATTGTCCGAATCGTATGCGGCATCGCTTTGCGGAAAGGTAAATCCGCAACGCGCCTCCCCGCCCGGCCCGGAAGGGAATTTTCCAATGCCGGGCGACACCATCGTGCTGTCATCCGCGGACAGCGAAGGCAACATGGTTTCATGGGTGAACAGCAACTTCAGTGCCTTCGGCTCAGGCATCACGGTCCCGGGCTATGGTTTCATATTGCACAATCGGGGCGCCTTGTTCACGCTCAATCCGAAAAGCCCCAATATCATCAAGCCGCACAAGAGGCCGTTCAATACGCTGTCTGCCGGCTTCGTGATGCATGGCGGACAGCCGCTCATGACGGTGACGCTGATGGGCGGGGATATGCAGGCGCAGGGCCACGCGCAGACCTTGGTGGATATCCTCGATCTCGGCGCCAACCTGCAGGCCTCAGCCGACATGGCGAGATTCCGCCATTCACAGGTGTCGAACACGCTGAGTCTGGAGACGCCCCTCTACGATCTTGTCGGCTCAAAGCTTGCGGCGATGGGGCACGCAGTGAAATCTGTCAGCGGTGAGGAAATGGGCGGGGTCCAAGTCATCATGTTCGTGGCGGATCCAGGTGCTGCCCAGACAGACGAAGCGGGTTCTGCCAAACGCGTTGCCGGCTACTACCGGTCTGGGTCTGATTTTCGGAAAGACGGACAGGCCGTGGGTTGGTGATGCTCGAGGTTCGCGTCATTGCGAACCTCAATTCGCTGCGGGACTCTGGATGTTGCGCACCATCTTCAAGACCATGGTTCGGGGAAGAAATGGGACCATCCTGGCGGTGCGGTGATTGCCTTTTCCGGTAATGACGATTCTTTGGTTCTTGAGAAAACCCGCGTAGCCGGCCTCGGCCACGGGCATCGATTCCATCACCGCCGCGGTCTTGCCAAGACGCGTGGCGCCCGTTCCTGCACGCTCGCGAAATTTGCTCTTGGTTGGGCCGGGGCAAAGACAACTGACATGCACACCCGTGCCGCGCGCTTCTTCCCAAAGCGCTTCGGAGAACGACAGGACGAAAGCCTTGGACGCGTAATAGACCGCCATCAGCGGTCCCGGGACGAATGCGGCCATGGAAGCGACGTTCAAGATGCCGCCGCGCTTTCGCTCGAGCATCTGAGGCCAGTAGACATGAGTCAATTCCACCAGCGCGCGGTCGTTCAAGTCGATCATGCCGACTTGCGACTCGGCGGCCGAGCCGGCAAAGGCTCCCGCCATCCCAAAGCCGGCGTTGTTGACCAGCACGTCGACGCCGAGTCCTGCCGCTTTGATCGATTCAGCCAGGCGGGTTCCGCCTCCTCGCTCGGCCAAATCGACGGAAAATACAGCTGCCTTTACACCGTGGGCTGCCGACAGCCGAGCGGCGACCTCGCGCAGCGCCGCTTCGCTGCGTGCAGCGAGGATCAGGTCGTAACCACCCCTTGCAAAACATTCCGCCAGATCTACGCCGATCCCCATTGATGCGCCGGTTACCAGCGCCGTCTGGCCTGCGCCCGGTTTTTCGTTTGCCATGGCTATGCTCCCCGCGTTATGCCGGCCATTGCCGGTGGTTTTGCCCAGTCTCGCGCCTTTCACCGGCCGTGTCGAATCGAGGAAGCTTGCTGTTGGCGGCTTTAAGCGCCTGTGGCGGCGGCCCACCGCGGGGCATTGCACTAAGGAGCAATCAACCTGCGCTTGCCGTCGGCGGACAGCATCACGCCGGGCTCATCCAGGCCGATTCTATCCCACAGTTCGCAGGTCACTTCCCGGTGACGTTGATCCAGCGCCTCGCAATAATTGGTGTAGATGCAGGTGCGCACCTTGTTGCCCTCTCCGGCGCGAACCTTGGCGAACCAATCCGGGTCGGCCAGCGCCTGGCGCGCGAATCCGACAATATCCGCCGCACCGCTCGAAAGCGCATGCTCCGCTTGATTGAAATGATGTATTCCGCCGGAGAGCACGATGGGTGTGTCGAATCCAGCCCGGCGGATCTTGGCGCGGATCCGCGTAGACGCGTCGTTGTTGCGGCCGAAGGGTCCGACGGCGTCCGAATAATACGACGGCATGCATTCATAGCCGCTGCGGCCCGTGTAGGGATACGCGGCCTCGCCGATTTTGGGCTGCGATGCATCCTCGAATTTCCCGCCGCGGGAAAGGGAGATGAAATCCATGCCCGCGCCGGCCAGGCGTTCGGCAAAATATTCCGCATCTTCGACGGTGCTGCCGGATTCGATGCAGTCCTCCGCCAGCATGCGGCAGCCGACCGGATAGCCGCCGCCCACTTGTGCGCGAACCGCGCAGTACACCTCGAGCGGCAAGCGGATTCGCTGCGTACGTTCTCCGCCGTAGCCGTCGCTCCGCGTATTTCTCGCGGAGAGAAAAGAAGCCATGGTGTAGGCATGCGCATAGTGCAATTCGACGCCGTCAAATCCTGCTCTGCGGGCGCGCGCCGCGGCGGCGGCGAAAACACCGGGCAGCGTGGCCGGCAGATCGCGAACAGCCGGCACGTCGGTGTCGGTCACTCGCTCGCGAAATCCTTGGCGAAGCGATTCGAGTTCGCGCGCGGTCAATGCGCTTTCCAACTCGGCCTCACTCAATTCGGCCAGCCGGACTCGAACACCGGCTTCATCGCTGTCGGGCATCCGCAAGAATTCTCGGTGCCGCGGCGTAACTCTCAAGAAACGCTCGAAGTATTTTTGCGGCGAGGGACGCCTTCGAATACTCAAAAAATCGATGATTTGAATGAAGAGCTTGGTTTCGCCGCCGCTCGCCCGGCGGACACACTCCGTCAATTTGGCGAGGCCCGGCAGAAAGCGGTCATCGCTGATTCGCAGCAGCGGTCCGCTGGCAACGTCGCGCACGCCCGTGGCTTCCACCACCAGTGCGCCCGGACGGCCGCGCGCGAAGCGCTCATACCAAGCCAGTACCGAGGGCGTGACCTCGCCATCATCGGAAGCGCGCCACGGAACCATGGCGGGTACCCAGGTACGCGACGTTAGGTGTACTGGTCCGACCTTGATCGGCTGAAACAGTTGAGAGTTCTTGATTTCAGCGGCATTCGGCCACGGCGCGGCAAGCGGCGTGTACTTGATGCGCTCAGGCGGGCGCCAAGCGGCCATCAGCTTCGGATGAGAATGGATTGAGCACCGGCTCCATTGATTACCTAAATAGCTAATTTATCTTCCCTAGATAATATCGCTAATTTCCATCAAACTCTACAAAAATTAGGAAAATCAATTACATACGGCCTCGCAGTCGGGGGCGACGCGCCTTGTGCCCCACCCTCTTCCGTGGCTTACTCGCTAGCCTACTTGCCGGATAATCTCCGGCGCACACGCATTGGGCGCGATGGACATCGACAAGGCTCCCGACTTATCTCAAATCCTCGCGTCGGCGACCGACGGAGACCGCGCCGCAATCGACCAACTGTACGGCATCCTGTACCCGGAGCTGCGCGCTTTGGCTCACCAGCGCGTCCGGGGTTCGAGCAATGCGGTGGTACTCGACACAACGTCGTTGGTTCACGAGTCGTATCTTAAGTTCGTGAATGCCGGCAAGATCGCCGTGCAGAGTCATAAGCAGTTCCTGGCCTATGCCGCCCACGTGATGCGCTCCGTCATCGTGGATTACGTGAGGCACGCTCAAGCGCAGCGGCGGGGCGGAAAGAGCGTGCACATCACTTTGGATACCAACCTCGCCGAGTCAATCGAGTCTCCGGTCGATGAGATCATCCGAGTCAACGACTTGCTCGACGAACTCGCGCTGGTCGATGGTCGACTCGTGAGCGTCGTGGAAATGCGCTACTTCGCTGCTCTCGACAACGGCGAGATCGCCGAGTGCCTGGGGGTGACAGACCGCACGGTTCGCCGGGATCTCGAGAAAGTACGATTGCTGTTGCTCGATGCGATCGGCTAGGCCCGTGCCTGCCTCCACCATGAAGCGCACGGCCGGCGAGTACGCCGTGCTCCTTGCGCTGTTGGACGAGGCGCTCGACCTCGACGTCGAGGCGCGCGACGCCTGGATCGACCGGTTGCCGGAATCTCACGCGGACCTGCGGCCCGCGCTGCGGCGCATGCTGTCGGAGACGTCTTTGCAAAAGTCCGCGGACAGCAGCGGCTTGCAGGCGCAAATTGCCGCCGTCGTGCAGAATACCGCTGCGCAACCCGAGACCACGGAGCTCAATGCCGGCGAACACATCGGCCCATATGAACTCGTGCGCGAAATCGGCCGGGGCGGCATGGGATTCGTCTGGTTGGCCAATCGAGCGGATGGCGCGTTCAAACGATCGGTGGCGTTGAAACTTCCCTATGCGACGTGGGCGGGCCGTCTCAGCGAGCGGATGGGACGCGAGCGGGACATCCTGGCCGGTCTCGAGCATCCGAACATCGCCCGCTTCTATGATGCGGGCGTCGATGCGCTGGGGCGCCCCTTCATGGCCATGGAGTATGTCGAAGGCCAGGCAATCGATGTCTACTGCCGCGAGCGGAACCTGTCGATTCGCGAGCGCCTGTCTCTCGTCCTCGACGTCGCCAAAGGGGTGGCGTACGCCCATTCCAAGCTGGTCGTTCACCGTGATCTGAAGCCGGCCAACATGCTGGTCACCGCCGCGGGCGCGGTGCGCCTGCTCGATTTCGGCATCGCGAAACTCATCGAAAGCGATACCGTCAAGGCGTCGAACGATACGCAATTCGCGGGGCGCCTGCTCACGCCCGATTATGCGTCGCCGGAACAGATCCGGGGCGAAACCATCGGCACCGCCGCAGACATTTATTCGCTCGCGGTGGTGACCTATGAATTGCTGACCGGAACTCGGCCTTACCAGCTGAAGCGACTAAGCGCGGCGCAGCTCGAAGAAGCCATCGCAAAGGTCGACCCGCCGAGCGCAAGCGATGCGGTACAGGACAAGATGGTCAAGCGTCAATTGCGCGGCGATCTCGATGCCGTTTTGAACATGGCGATGAAAAAAAGCCCTGCCGATCGATACGCGACCGTGGATGCGTTTGCGAGCGATCTGCAGCGCTATTTGAGCGGTCAGACTGTGATCGCACGCCCGGATAGCACACTGTATCGAATGCGCAGATTGGCCGGCCGCCATCGCGTCGGCCTGGGTGCGGGCGTCGTGGTTCTCCTCGCTCTGGTCGCCGCCACGGCCGTGTCATTGATCCAGGCCCGCGAGGCGAAGCGGCAGGCGGAGCGAGCGACAGCGACCAAGAATTTCCTGCTGCGTGTCTTTCGGGCCAACGATCCGCGCATTGCGACGGACCGGCCACGCGGCGAGATCACCGCCCGGGAATTGCTCGATATCGGCTCCGCGCGCATCGAAAAGGATTTCACGGGACAGCCGGAGCTGCAGATCGAATTGCTGGGTCTGACCGCCGACATGTACGACTATATGTCCGACGAAGGACACTACGCGGCGGCGCAGAAGCGCCGCATCGAGTTGGCCCGAGCGTATTACGGTGCCGGCCATCCCATTGTCATTCAAGGCCTGTTGAATGAAGCCGACGCTGCTTGCCTGCGTGAAGATTATGCCAAGGCGAATCGGCTGCTGGATGAAACGGATGTCTCGCTGAGGAACGCAAACCTGGATGAAAGCGTGATGCGGGCGAATTGGTGGCGAACGAAAGCGCGTGCAAGCGGCAGTATGGGACGACCGGTCGAATTCGATCATGCACTCAAGCAGGCGCTGGCTTTGTACGCAAGAGCGGCGCCGCACAGCAATGATTATGCCGTGGCGCTCAGCTTGGCATCGCTCGATCAAACCGAGCATGGAAACGGCCCGCAAGCCGAACAATTTCTCATACAAGCCTTGGCAGTCGCGCAAACCGCGCCGGATCGCGATGATTCGAGCATTGCCGACTATTTGTACGACCTCGCGCGCGTTCAAGAAAGACTCGGGGAATTCGCCGCCGCGGAAGGCACCTATGTGCGCGCAGAAACGCAAGCGAGGAAGACCTATGGCGAGCACAATGCAGTGTATTGGTATTCCCTCGCTCACCACGCACAACTCCTGCACCAGCGAGGGGAAAGAGACGCCGCCGCTGCGTTGTTCGGGCAGATGTTGGCGGCGATTCCGCCGGACTGGACCACCAATGGGAGCGACAAGGTGGCACGCGAGACTTATGCGGAATGCCTCGCGGCCGAAGGGCGCGCCCGGGACGCCGCTCCCATCTTCGAAGCCAACTACCAATCCTATGTAGCACACGGCCGCGCCGATTTCGGGGTGCGGGAAGTACGGCGTAAGCTGGGTGACGCCTATGATCAGCTCGGACGCACGTCCGAGGCACGCACACTTTTGCAGGCCGCCCGCGATGAATCGATTGCGAAGGACGACGCTTCTTCTTCCTGGGCCTTGCGCATGCGCGAACGCTGGGGGAGATTTCTGCTCGATCACTCCCAAGAGGGCGATCCCGACTTTGCGGCCGCCGAACTCGAATTCAAAGCCGTACTCAAAAGCGCCGCGGACCGGCCGCTGGTGGAACCTGCTCTCGCTCATTCTGGGCTTTCCCGCATCGCTGCCGCCCGGGGCGACGATGCGCTCGCCCTGCGTGAAAGCGGGCAAGCGCTGACCGACTTGGGCCGGGTGAAGGGGTTGTACGATGTGCGCGTGAAGCCCCGATTGTGGCTCGTGCACAGCGCGCTCCTCCTCAAGAGCGGCGAGAGAACCGGCGCACGTCAATGGGCCGACAAGGCGCTCGAGGCCAGTCTCAAATATGACGATCCAATGAGTTCTGGCATCGCGGCTGCCCGAAACTCGGTTCGTCTCGCCGCCGCAACGCCCAGTACGAATTAGGTTCCAGCCGCGGTCTCGCGGGGACGGATCTTTGCCTATGTGCGCTATCTCGATGCGTTGAACGCTGAGAGCGAGACGCCGCCGCCGTAAGATTTCCCAGCGATCTGGACATGGGAGACGAGATTTTCCGGGCGAATGGCGTCCCAATGCGTGCCGGGACCATTGATTCCGCGGCCTATGTCCAAATCGCGAGCAGAACTCGTCTTACTTGGTAGGCGAATCGACATCGGTATGTACGAGGGAGCAAGAGAATGAACAGCAATTTGGGAGTCGCGGGCACCATCGCGGCACTCGCAGCACTGCGCCCCTGCAAGTCCGCGTTGGCGGATGTGACACCTATTCGGCGCCTTCCGGGTTCCCGACAGTGCAAATGAAAAAAATGTCACTCGTCGTCATGTTCGCGAGCGCGATG
>DATHFB010000422.1:0-5091 GCA_035318305.1 Steroidobacteraceae bacterium
TTAAGTATTAACATAAGGAGAACCAGATCACAGAAGTGAAGCATTCAGAGTCGTCGGCAATTTGGAATTTGCCGTACGTTGCGTACTGTCTCGTGGCCTTCACGGCCTTGGGTTTGACCGCGCTGGCCATCAATATGTTTCTGCCGGGCCTGCGTCAGCGCCGCTTGGTGGCCGGTACGGTCGGACGCGTGTTTTTATGGCTTTCGGGCATTCCCTTCACGGCCGAGGGTTTGGAGCGCCTGCCGAACACCCCCTGCGTGGTGGTGGCCAATCACGCCAGCTACATCGACGCCATTGCGATCGTGGCGGCGTTGCCGCCCGAGTTTGCCTTCGTCATCAAGAAGGAAATGGTGCGGGTGCCCTTGGCCGGTCTGTTATTGCGCCGCCTCGGCTCCCAGTTCGTCGAGCGATTCGACCGGCACAAGGGGGCGACCGACGCGCGCCGCGTCTTGAAGTTGGCCGCCACCGGTCAGTCCCTGATGTTCTTTCCGGAAGGCACCTTCGACGAAACTCGCCAGATCGGTAAATTCTTGGGGGGCGCCTTCACCACGGCAAAACGCGCTCAAATGCCGGTGGTGGCCGTGGCCATTCACGGCACCCGCGATGTGATGCCTCCCGGCAGTCTGCTCATACGCCGGCTGCCCATTCGCGTGGAGGTTCTCGCTGTTCTCTCGGCGGACGAAGCCCGCTTGAAAAGCCGCCAATTGATCGCCAATTCCGTGGGAGATCCGCTGGCGCCGTAATTCCCGGCGTCGCGGTTATACTGTTCGGCTCGAACCCTTGGGAACGCACTTTATGAATTCGGATCCTGTCGTTATTTTGGGCGCCCGGCGAACGCCGGTCGGCGCCTTTCAAGGCGCGCTGAGCACCGTGACCGCCCCGCAGCTCGGCGCCGTCGCGATCAAGGCCGCGTTGGCGGATTCGGGATTGGCAGCCTCCCAGGTGGACGAAGTCATTTTGGGCTGTGTCTTGTCGGCCGGCATCGGCCAGGCGCCGGCGCGTCAGGCGGCCTTGGGCGCCGGACTGCCCACCAGCGTGCCCAGCACCACCGTCAACAAGATGTGCGGCTCAGCGATGCGCGCCGTGATGCTGGGCGCCGACCAGATCCTGGCCGGCTCTGCCCAAGTGGTCGTGGCCGGCGGCATCGAATCCATGACCAATGCCCCGTACCTGCTGCCCAAGGCGCGCGCGGGCTTTCGCATGGGCCACCAAGAAGTGATTGATCATATGTTCTTCGACGGCCTGCAAAGCCCGTGGGACGGACAGCTGATGGGGTGCTTTGCGGACGCCACGTCCGAAAAATATGGATTTACACGCCAGGCCCAAGATGATTTCGCCGCCGAGTCGGTACGGCGCGCGCTTGGCGCAGTCAACAAGGGCGACTTCAAGGCGGAGGTCGCGCCGGTGACGGCCAAAACCCGCAAGGGCGAAGTGCTGGTGGACAAAGATGAAACACCCTTTACGCTCGATATCGCCAAGATTCCGACCCTGAAGCCGGCGTTCAAGAAAGACGGCACTGTCACGGCCGCAAGTTCCTCGGGAATCTCGGATGGGGCCGCGGCCCTGGTCTTGGCGCGCGAATCTTTCGCCGCATCGAAAGGGCTGAAACCGCTGGCGCGGATTCTCGGTTACACCAGTTTTGCGCGCGAGCCGGAATGGTTCACGTTGGCGCCCGTCGGAGCGATTCAGAAACTGCTGACGCAACTGAACTGGCAGGCCCAGGACGTGGACCTGTACGAGATCAATGAAGCCTTTGCGGCGGTGCCGATGGCCGCGATGAAAGACCTGTCGCTGGATCACGCCAAAGTGAACGTCAACGGCGGCGCCTGCGCCCTCGGGCACCCGATCGGCGCTACCGGAGCGCGCATTTTGACCACATTGCTGTATGCGCTGAAAGCTCGCGGCAAGAAACGCGGCATCGCCAGCCTCTGCATCGGCGGCGGCGAAGCCACCGCGATCGCCGTCGAACTCGTGTGAGTACCGACACGCCGGTCACGCTCGAGATTTCCGGCGGCGTCGCGCGCCTCACCCTCAATCGCCCGGATAAACGCAACGCGCTGGATAGCGCGACCATCGCCGCCTTGAGCGCGGCTCTGGATCGCTGTGCCGATGATCCCAACGTGCGCATGCTGCAGTTGACGGGCGCAGGAAACGTATTTTGCGCAGGCGCGGACTTGGGCGAAATGCAAGCACAAGTCCAGGCTTCTGAAAGTGAAAACTTGGCGCATGCAAAAAAACTGGCGAGTGTCTTGGGCGCCTTGGATTCCATGCGTAAACCCACCGTGGCCAGAGTCAACGGAGACGGTTACGGCGGAGCGCTCGGCTTGATCGCGGCTTGCGATATCGTCATCGCCGCAGAGGGCGCAAAATTTGCTTTCACAGAGGTGCGCCTCGGCATCATCCCCGCCGTGGTTTCTCCATTCGTGCTCGGCAAAATCAGCGAAAGCGCGGCGCTGCGCTATTTTCTGACCGCGGAAACGATGAGCGCGGCGACCTTGAAGGAAATGGGGCTGGTCCATGAGGTGGTACCGGCTGAAGCACTCGATGCGGCCTGCAATCGCATTTCGGATGCTGTCTTGAAGGGGGCACCGGGCGCCCTGTCGGAAGCCAAGGCACTGATTCGCGACGCCGCTCACCGATCGGCGGAGGGCCGCGCGAGTGCGTCAATTCGAATGGCTGCGCGGTTGGCGAAGCTGCGGGTGAAACCGGAAGCCCAGGAGGGGTTCAATGCCTTCTTTGGAAAGCGCAAGCCAAATTGGCGCCCCGATTAGGGCCGATAGATGGGGCGGGCGTCCTTGCCCAAGCCATGCCCAAATCCTTTGGCCATCCTGGAAGACGGCGTCCGTGGCCTGTCAACATGGTAGTCCCCACAGGGTAAGGCGACGTTCCTCCGCAAATCTCGTCATGGCCTGTCCGCCTGGTGGATGTCACTGGCCCACGAGCCTGTCTGAGCAGTTTGTGATCTACTAAGCCGCCTATTTTCAGGCGGTTATCTCGATTCTAGGTGTCAGTTTGATGAGCGAAAGCCAACGCGATGTCATGGAGTATGAGGTTGCCATCGTGGGCGCGGGGCCTGCGGGGCTGTCCTGCGCCATCCGGCTAAAACAGCTCAACCCGGCCTTGAATATCTGCGTACTGGAGAAGGCGGCCAGTCTCGGGGCGCATTCCCTGTCGGGCGCCGTCATGGAGCCTGGCCCCTTGGATGAGCTGCTGCCTCAGTGGCGCGAGAATCCACCCGAAATCTGCGTTCCCGCAACTCGAGACGATTTCATGTTCATGACGCGCCGCAGGCGCTTTCGCTCGCCGATCACACCGCCGCAAATGAACAATCACGGCAATCTGATTATTTCCCTCGGCCAACTCGTGGTGATTCTGGGCGCCGAAGCAGAGAAGTTGGGCGTCGATGTGTTTCCGGGATTCGCCGCGGCAGAGGCCCTGTTCGACGCGGCCGGCGCCGTCAAAGGCGTTCGCATCGGGGATATGGGTCTCGAGAAGAGCGGCCAGCCGGGACCTAATTTTGCGTTGGGCCCGGAAATTCACGCCAAGATCACCTTGTTCTGCGAGGGCTGCCGCGGTTCCACGTCCAAGCAGTTGATTGCACGTTACAAACTCGATGCCGGGAAGTCGCCTCAGACTTACGGCTTGGGATTGAAGGAATTGTGGCAGCTGCCTCCGGGACGAGTGCAGCCGGGCCTCATTCAACACACCGCCGGCTGGCCGCTCGACAACAGTACTTACGGCGGCAGCTTTCTCTATCATCTGAATAAGGATCGTGTGTACGTCGGTTTCGTCGTCGGCCTGGACTACGAGGATCCGCGCTTCAAACCCTTTGAAGCGTTCCAGCAGTGGAAAAATCATCCTGAGGTGAAGCGCCTGTTAGAGGGCGGCGAAATCATCGCCGGTGGCGCGCGCACCATCATCGAGGGCGGATATCAGTCCATGCCCAAGCTTGAAATGCCGGGCGCGTTGCTGGTAGGGGATGCCGGCGGCACGCTCAACATGCCGAAAATCAAAGGCATCCATCAGGCTATCCGCTCCGGCATGACCGCGGCTGCGCACTACGTGGAAACAGGCACGAGCGCCGGCTTTGACAAGCGCTGGCGCGAGTCTCCCGGCGGGCGCGAACTCTACAAGGTGCGCAATATCCGCCCCGGTTTCCGCCGCGGACTCATTCTCGGCACCGCAAATTTTGCCTTGGAGACGATCACCATGGGCAAAGTGCCCTGGACTCTCGCCAATCACGCGGACGACACCGCGCTCCAGCGTCTCGATGATTACGTCTCGCCCGACCGTGGGTGGAGCGACCGGGAGCTGCCGCCGCGCGATCGCGTGGCCTCGGTGTTCTTTGCCGCCACGATGCATGATGAGAATCAGCCCGTGCACCTGCACGTAGCGGACACCACCCTCTGCGCCACCCGTTGCATCACGGATTTCGGCAACCCCTGTACTAATTTTTGTCCTGCAAATGTCTACGAAATGATCGCGGACGGCAAAGGCGGCCAAAAATTGCAGATCAATTCCTCGAACTGCGTGCATTGCAAGGCATGCGACATCAAAGAGCCCTATCCCGGGCAGATTACCTGGGTCCCGCCGGAAGGCGGTTCCGGCCCCAACTACCAGAGCCTCTAAGAAAAAAGCGTCGGTTGTCTACAGAAGTGAAGTCGATCGTATCGCGCCTACGGCAAGAGACCGCGGCGCAGCGGCTTGAATTCGACGCCGGCCAGCAGGACGCGGCCGGGCGGCTCGATGAGTTGCGCGCCAGGCTTTGGGAGCAATCGCAGTCCGTCGGCCACAAGCTGCGCTCGCAGTTGCGCCGCCTTTCCGCGCAGCCGGCCGAGACGCCGGTGCGCGGCCTGTACCTATGGGGCGGTGTCGGCCGCGGCAAAACCATGCTGATGGACTTGTTTTACGACACGCTGCCCACCTCCTTGGGCGAGCGCACTCATTTTTATCGCTTCATGCGCCAGGTGCACGCGGGAATGCGCAAGATCAAGAAGCGCACCGATCCGCTCGACGCGGTTGCAGAGCAACTCGCGGCGCGCGTCCGCGTCCTATGCCTCGATGAATTTTTCGTCTCCGACATTGCCGATG
>DATHFB010000423.1:0-10268 GCA_035318305.1 Steroidobacteraceae bacterium
CAACCCACACTGCGATTCGCGCTTTTGATCATTGCGTTGTCCGCCGCATCGAGCGCCGCGGCGAATCCCAAGATTTACACCTATATCGATGCGCAGGGATTGCGGCACTACACCGACGTTCCCGATAACAACCGCTATCGATTGCTGGTTCTCTCGCCGCAAGACCGAACCGCGAGCGGCGATCGCTATGATATGCAGCTGTTGGCCAAAGCCTCGCGGTACGACTCCATCATCGAGCACGCCGCGCTTTCCGCGGCCGTGGAATCCAACCTCTTGCGCGCCGTGATCGTGGTGGAGTCGGGGTTCAATTCGCATGCCGTCTCCAAGCGAGGTGCCGTGGGACTCATGCAACTCATGCCGGCAACGGCGAGCCGCTTCGGTGTTTCGAACCCCTACGATGCCCAGCAGAACGTGCATGCGGGCGCACGCTATTTGAAGTTTCTCATCGACCGCTTCGGTCACGATATCCGCTTGGCGCTGGCCGCCTACAACGCGGGTGAAGACGCGGTCGCTCGCAATGGCGGCCAAATTCCGCCCTTCAGCGAAACCATGGCCTACGTTCCCCGCGTACTCAAGATCTACAGACAGCTGGGCGCGCAACCTCGCACGACCTGATCTGATCGCAGCTTGACATTCCGTAAGTAATTACTTACGGTTAGTCATGGCTTACCAAGAAGCATTCCTTGCCCTAGCAGACCCCACCCGGCGCCATGTGTTCGAGCAGTTACGGCGCGGACCGAAATCGGTGGGAAAAATCGCCGCGCAAATGCCGGTCAGCCGCCCGGCGGTATCTCAACACCTCGCAGTGCTCAAGAGAGCCGGCCTCGTGGGCGATCGCGCCGAGGGCACGCGCCGGGTTTACTACATCGATCCGCATGGGCTGGCCGCCATCCGAATTTGGCTCGATCAATTCTGGGAAGACGCGCTATCAGCATTTCAAGCGGAGCTAGAGAAAAAAGAGGAGTCGGACAAATGATCAGTATTGCCCCGGTACGCAAGCAAATCACGGTCAACGCGAATCAGCAGCGAGCATTTGACTTGTTCACCAACGGGATGTCGCGATGGTGGCCTGCGACTCATTCCACTCTCAAGTCTCCCCTCAAACAGTACGTCGTCGAGCCGCGCGCGGGCGGGCGCTGGTACGCAGTCGGGGAGGATGGTTCAACCGGCCAAACGGGCTACGTGATCGACTGGCATCCGCCGCGGCTGGTCGTGCTGGCTTGGCAGCTCAGTGCCGAGTGGCAATTCGATCCCGCACTCGTGACCGAAGTCGAAGTGCGCTTCGTCGCTGAAAGCGCGAATACCACTCGCGTCGAGCTGGAGCATAGGAATTTACAGCGTATGGGGGAAAGGGGCGCGCAGGTACGCTCCATGGTGGATGCCCCGGGAGGGTGGACTGCCGTTTTGGAATCGTTCAAACAATGTGCGGATGCAAAGGGAGAGGGATCATGATGGCATTGAATAAGTGGGTTGCATGCGGCGCCGCTCTGACCGCGGCCGTGTCGATCGGCCGGCCCGCGGCAGCGGAAGTGATCAGCGCCGGCCAGAATGGCTTCGAAATTCGCGAGACCGTGCACGTGGCGGCAGCGCCGGACAAGGCGTACGCCGCGCTGCGGCAGCCGGCGCGGTGGTGGAGTTCCGAGCACACATTCTCGGGAAGCGCCGCGAATCTGACATTGGATGCGCGTGCCGGCGGTTGTTGGTGCGAGACGCTCATCGATGGCGGTTCAGTCGAGCATATGCGCGTGGTGTATGTTGCGCCTGGCAAGGCATTGCGACTGCGCGGCGCCCTCGGGCCCCTTCAAGGATTGGGCGTCGAGGGCGCCATGACCTTCAGCGTCAAGGCCGCAGCGAGCGGAACCGACATCAGCATCAGCTATGCGGTCGGCGGTTACGTGAAGGACGGGTTCGACGGCCTTTCGAAAGGCGTCGATCACGTGCTCGCCGAGCAGCTCGAGCGGCTGAGAAAACTCATCGACGGCTAGCTGGCTTATTTACGGCCAGCCGGCTTGACGGCGACTCCCGCGATTTCAAAGTGCGCGCCGCGCACCAGCTTGGATACGCCGATGAATGCGCGCGCCGGATAGTTGTCGTGAAAATACGAGCGATAGACCGCATTGAATTTGTCGTATAGATCAAGGTCCGTGCAGTAGACGGTGACCGATACGAGATCCGCCATGGTCAAACCGCCTCGTTCCAGAGTTTGCTTGACCGCATCCATCACCGCCCGGGCTTCGGTTTCGGGATCCGCTGCCGCCTTCCCCGTGCTCGGATCGAGCCCTAGATGGCCCGCGACATAAAACGTCCCGCCCACCATCACGCCGTTGCTGAAGGGCGGCGCCGTTTTCGGATCGGCTCCGGGCGGCGCCAAGAAAGTGCGTCCCGCGTCGGCGGCATGCGCGGCTGCGGCGCATAGGCCGATGAGAACAATCGCCAGTACTTTTTTCATTTGAATGCTCCGTTGTTCAAGCTTTCGGGACCGCGCCGGTGGGAGTTAATTTGTCGATGGCCTGAGGCAGCACCTGCGAGAGCTTCGCGGCCAGTACGTCAGGAGACAGGCCGACCTTGGCCGCCAACTCCTTGACCGTATCCGAGCCAAAGGCTTGGTGGATCTGATCAGCCGTGATGGGTTGGTTTGCGCCGGTTCCTATCCACGAGCGCACCGTGCCGCCCAGGCCTTGCTGTTCCAGTTGAGCGACAATGCCCTGTAAGCCTCCATGTTTTTGAATGAGGCCATTGACCACCGTGGCCATCTCGGCACCGACTACACCACCCAATATGCCGTCGAACATGCCCATGGAAGCCTCCTTTAAGATTCGCTATTCACTAAAAGCCGAATACCAGGTTCACGCTGGCCACCGTATCGAGCTTCTTGAGCGGGGCCGGTGGTTTGGTGTTATCCGTAATTCCATAGCCGACACCGAGCGCCAACTTATCCGACATCTTCACGGTAAGCGCAAGCTCATCATGCAGCAGGGTATTGTCCGAGCCCGCTTCCATCAGGAATTTATTGGTGAAGATCGTGGTCTTCGTAACGGTTTGCGTGAAGTCCACCCCGGCCGTAGCGATGGCCTCTCCCGTGGCGTCCTGCGGTGTGCGCGAAATCACCTCGCCGCTGTCATCCTTGTCGATGATTTCCGGCCGAAGGCGCCGGTAGCCCGCACCGCCTTGCACCGTCAATTTCGTGTCATCGCTATTGAGGAGCTTATAGCCGAAACCCGCGGTCACGCTGGCCTGATATTGAAATCCATCGAACAAATCGTGTTCGTAGCGCAGGCCGCCGAATGCAAACAGATCGCCCGAGATGGTGTAGTTGGATTGGCCGCGAGTCTCCCAACGCTCGGCCGAGACGATGCCTGAGTTCTTGCCGTACAGTCCTGTGATATTGAACTCATTTTTCCAGGGGCCGTCATAGCGGAGCATATCAATGTTGCCGTTGATGGACTCGGCATCACTGTTGCCGTGCGAGCTCAAGAATCCAAATTGTCCCTTGCCGATCCAAACATCCTGCGGCGGCGGTGGGGCGTCACCGGACCACGCGCTGATCGCAGGGGCGAGAACCAAGAGTGCGGCTGGAATGATGCGATGAATGGCCATACTAGACGCGCCTTGCCAGCAAGTCGCGAATCTCTTCGAGAAGCACTTCTGACCGCGGCGGTGGCGCCGGAGGAGCTGCTACCGCAGGTGCCGGTTTCTTGAGTCTATTGATGCCCTTGATGCACATGAACAGTACGATCGCAATGATGGCAAAATCAAAAGTCGTCTGTAGAAAGGCGCCGTACTTGATGAGCACGGCCTTGCCGGCGGGGTCCAGGCCGAGACTGAACGCCAAATCGGAAAAATTCACGCCGCCGATGACTTTGCCGAGCGGCGGCATGACGACATCGCCGACCAGCGAGGAGACAATCTTGCCGAACGCCGCGCCGATGATCACACCGACTGCCAGGTCGACGACGTTTCCCTTCATCGCAAATTCTTTGAATTCTGAGGCTAGTCCCATGGCACTCTCCTTTGTGGTACAGACGCCGTTTATATCTGAGCGTGCAAGCGTATAGCAAATACCGATACGGGCCCACGGTCGCAGTTGTAGGCCAGATCCGCAAAGTGATTATGAGCTCCGATAGGCGCGTACCAAAAAAATCAGCCCTAAGACGATGAATAACAGAGCGGCGCCGTAATGGATTGCCTTGAGCGGAAGACGGCTCGCAAAAGCCTTTCCCAAGAATACCACCGGCACATTGGCAAGCATCATGCCGGCGGTCGTGCCGGCCACGACTGCCAAGAGACTCGGGTAGGCGGCCGCGAGCGCCAGCGTCGCAATTTGCGTTTTGTCGCCGATCTCCGCGATGAAGAAACTCGTCAGCGTCGCTAGAAACGCACCCATGGCGCCGGTCGCGCCTGTATTCTCATCCAGCTGGTCAGGTTTCAAGGTCCAGATTGCCATCACGATCATGCTGATGCCGACCACGACCTCGAGCGTGCGGGGCTTGAGCAGACTCCCAAACCAAACGCCAACGACGCCGGCCAGCGCGTGATTGGCCAAGGTCGCGCACAATATGCCGGCGATGATGGGCCACGGCCGCCGATAGCGCGCAGCCAGGACCAGGGACAGGAGCTGAGTGCGATCGCCAATCTCGGCAACGGAGATTGTTGTAATCGAAACCAAAAAAGCTTCCATTGGGAACTCCGCGCCAAAGCGAACGGGCGATTATGAATGCAGCACGGTGGCAATGGAATGAAAGGAGATAGATGCGATGAACACACATGATGAAGGGAAGGGAATCAAAGTATTGGCCGCTTCCGGCGGCGTCGACGAGACCTTGGACCGTCTGGAGAATCTGGCCAAGAAGCGCGGCATGACGGTGTTCGCGCGCATCAACTTTGCCAAAGATGCAGCGGCGGCGGGTCTCAAGATGCAGCCGACGCAGCTGCTGATTCTCGGCAATCCCGTGGGCGGAACACCGCTGATGGTGGCAGTACCGGGGTGCGCTTTGGATTTGCCTCTAAAGGTGCTCGGCTGGCAGGACGCGTCCGACCGTTGCTGGGTTTCCTTCAACACGCCGGAGTACTTGCAGCAACGGCACGGTTTTCCCCCGGCACTGATCGCCAATATTGCAGGGTTGGAAAAGCTGGTTCAAGCCGCCGCTACTGCATCCGATCCAGCGTAGGGAAGTGCTTGCGCGCGTAGCCCAGAACCTGACCGTCGGTGGGGTGATCGGCATTTTCGACCGCCACGATGGACTTCCCGAGTTGCGGATATTTATCGCGCAGATAGGCGGCGAACTCCTGCTTGGTTTGCGCAGGGCCGATCACCAAAATTTCATGGGCGCCGCTCAAGGCCTTCGCGACATCATCGAAAAAATGATGATCGGCCGTCGATTTGTGACCGCCATGCGCGCTCTTGCGGCTGTGGACGCGCTGGTGCTGATCCTGCGCATGCACCACGGTCTCTTCCTGTTCCGTTGGCGTGAAATGCCATGCGGTTGCTTTCTGGTGATCTATCCAAACGACGGCGTGGTAGTGTGACATTGTCATCTCCATGAAAGCGTATGCTCGTATTGTAAACTCGCGGGCTCCGCGAGTGTGGCCAAGGTTGCCGATGTCGGTGTTTGTCCTACGATGCCCCATATCCTGACCATCAATGCCGGCTCATCGAGCATTCGCTTCGCTCTGTTTGCGACCGGCGAGCGGCAGGTGCGATTGATGGACGAGAAAATGGAGCGCATCGGCGGCGAGGCGGCGAGCGTGACCGCCGATCGGCTGCTGCAAAAACTAAAGACGCAGTCGATGGCAGCTCCCGATGCCATTGGTCATCGAGTCGTGCATGGCATGCTGCATACGCAGCCCGAGCGCGTGACGCCGGGCCTGCTGCAGGAACTGCGACGCATCACGCCTTATGATCCGGAACACCTGCCGCGCGAAATTGCATTGATCGAAGCGTTGCAGCAACGCTTTTCCGACGTGCCGCAGGTCGCATGCTTCGATACGGCGTTTCATCGCCATATGCCGGCCGTGGCGACGCAGTTGCCGATTCCGCGCCGCTACCTCGCGAAGGGCGTGCAGCGCTACGGCTTCCACGGCTTGTCGTACACTTTTCTCCTGGGCGAACTTAAGCGGCTTGGCGATCCCGCCGCGGTGCGGGGCCGGGTGATTCTCGCGCATTTGGGCAGCGGCGCGAGCATCGCCGCGGTTCTCGACGGCCGCGGCATCGACACGAGCATGGGCTTCACGCCGGCAGCGGGACTGGTGATGGGCACTCGATCGGGCGATTTGGATCCTGGGCTGATGAGCTATCTGGCGCTGACCGAGTCCATGACTGCGGCGCAATTTCAAACCATGGTCAATCATGAATCGGGGCTCATCGGAATTTCGGAAAGCAGCGCCGATGTTCGCGATTTGCTAGAGCGCGAAGGCGCCGACGCGCGTGCTCGTGAAGCGATCGACTTGTTTTGCTACCAAGCAAAGAAATGGATCGGAGCATTCACCGCGGTCTTGGGCGGCGTGGACACCCTGGTGTTCGCCGGCGGCATCGGTGAAAACTCGGCGCCGGTGCGCCGGCGCATTTGCGATGGGCTGCAGTTTCTCGGCATCGAGATCGACGACTCGCTGAACCGGCGGCATGCGTCGCAAATCTCGACCGGCGCTGTCGCAGTGCGCGTGATTCGCACGGACGAGGAATCGGTGATCGCGGACTTGACCGGCCGCGTGCTGGCAATGATCGACGAAGGAGTTGCAACTTGAAACAGACCGACGTCAGCCCAGTGCTCGATGCACAAATGGCCCGCAAGATCGACGCGTACTGGCGCGCAGCAAACTTTCTGTCCGTCGGCCAGATTTATCTCTGTGACAACCCCTTGTTGAAAGAGCCTCTCGCCGTTCCGCACATCAAGCGCATGCTGCTGGGCCATTGGGGTACGACGCCGGGGCAGAATTTCATTTACACGCACTTGAATCGTGTCATCAAGAAATACGATTTGGACATGATCTACATGTCCGGACCCGGGCACGGCGGGCCGGCGGTGGTCAGCGGCACCTATCTCGAGGGCACATACAGCGAAGTGTATTCGAACATCAGTCAGGACGAAGCCGGATTGAGGCGCCTCTTCACCCAGTTTTCCTTTCCCGGCGGAATTCCGAGCCACGCCTCCGCGGAATGCCCCGGATCGATCCACGAGGGCGGTGAACTCGGATATTCCTTGAGCCACGCTTTCGGTGCGGTCTTCGACAATCCCAGTCTGACCGTAGCCTGCGTGATCGGCGACGGCGAAGCGGAAACCGGACCGCTTGCCACGTCCTGGCATTCCAATAAATTTTTGAATCCCGCGAGCGATGGCGCGGTACTGCCGATTCTTCATCTCAACGGCTACAAAATCGCCAATCCCACGATATTGGCGCGCATTTCCCGGGAGGAGCTGCGCCAGTTGCTGCAGGGCTACGGTTGGACGCCATACTTCGTCGAAGGCCATGAACCCATGCCCATGCATGAAGCCATGGCAGCGACGCTGGACACGGTCACTGAGTCGATTCGCAAGATTCAGGTCGACGCGCGCCGCTCCCCGGGCACGGTTGAGCGTCCGCGTTGGCCGATGATCGTGCTCATTTCGCCGAAAGGCTGGACAGGTCCGAAGCTGATCGACGGCAAACGCGTCGAGGGAACGTTCAGGTCGCATCAAGTACCCTTGACCGATCCCGCGAAAAATCCGCAACACCTTAAGCAGCTGGAGGAATGGCTTCGCAGCTACCGCCCATCAGAGCTCTTTGATGAAGGCGGGCGGCTGAATGCCGAACTGGCAGCCCTTGCACCCACCGGCGAGCGCCGCATGGGCGCAAACCCAAACGCCAATGGCGGATTGCTGTTGCGGGATTTACGCATGCCGGATTTCGCCGATTACGCGGTGGCGGTTCCCAAGCCGGGTGTCGCCGGCATCGGCGATACGCACGTGGCGGGAAAATTCCTGCGCGACGTGGCGAAGTTGAATGCGTCGCCGCGAAACTTTCGCATTTTTGGTCCGGACGAGACTGTCTCGAATGGTTTGGAAGCGGTGTTCGAGGCCACCAACCGCCAGTGGATGGCCGAAACCGCGAGCGACGATCAGTTCTTGGCGCGCAGCGGCCAGGTCGTGGAGATGTTGAGCGAGCATCAATGCGAGGGTTGGCTCGAGGGCTACCTGCTCACGGGACGGCACGGGCTGTTCAACTGTTACGAAGCCTTCATACACATCGTCGATTCGATGTTCAATCAACATGCCAAGTGGCTGAAGGTGACGGCGGGGCTTGCATGGCGGCGCAAGATTGCGTCGCTGAATTACCTGTTGAGCTCTCACGTTTGGCGGCAGGATCACAACGGCTTCACCCACCAGGACCCGGGGTTTATTGATCATGTGGTCAACAAAAAAGCGGAAATCGTGCGTGTGTACTTGCCGCCCGACGCCAATTGTCTGCTGTCGGTCATGGATCATTGCCTGCGCAGCCGCCACTATGTCAACGTCGTCGTGGCCGGCAAGCATCCGGCGCCGCAGTGGCTGTCGATGGATGCGGCGATCAATCACTGCAGCGAGGGAATCGGCATCTGGCAGTGGGCCAGCAACGATCAGCAAAGCGAACCCGATGTGGTCATGGCCTGCGCCGGCGATGTGCCCACACTGGAAACGCTGGGGGCAGTATCCATTCTGCGGCGCGAGCTGCCTGACTTGAAGGTGCGCGTCGTCAATGTGGTCGATCTGATGAAGTTGCAGCCGCAGTCGGAGCATCCGCACGGTTTGAGCGACTATGATTTCGATGCGCTGTTTACCAAGGATAAACCCGTGATCTTCGCGTTCCACGCCTATCCCTGGCTGATCCATCGCCTGACTTACCGTCGTCACAACCACGACAACGTGCACGTGCGCGGCTACAAAGAAGAGGGCACCATCACGACTCCCTTCGACATGGCGGTGCTCAACGACATGGACCGCTTTCATCTGGTGATCGACGCAATCAATCGGCTGCCGCAGATCGGCAGCCGCGGCGATCATCTGAAGCAGCGGCTGCAGGACAAACTGGTTGAGCACAAGCAGTACATCGACAAGTACGGCGAGGATATGCCGGAAATCAAAGACTGGAGTTGGCCATAAGCCAAGGCCATTGTCCTACAAGTCCTATAGCCGTCAGCCGACAGGTCCTACGGCGCGCCGCCTACGGCTTCGATGTCGGCAGGGTCAATAATGCCAGCGGGATAATAAATGACGGCGGCACATTTGCCGCGGGTCGAGGACTCGGATATTTCCAGCAACTTTGAACGGTCGAATCAGACCGCGGGATCGCCGTTCCCGCAAGGCGCCAACTGGGACGGGCGAGGGGTCAATTTCTCACTGTTCTCGGAATCCTCTGAATCAGTAGAGCTGTGTTTATTCGATGGGCCCAAAAAGGTCGAGAGGCGCATTCGAATCCGCGAGCGCACCAACGGCGCCTGGCACATCTATGTGCCGGATATCGGTCCCGGTCAATTGTACGGATACCGCGTGTACGGACCCTACCTTCCCGAGAGCGGTCTGCGCTTCAATCCCAATAAATTGCTTCTCGATCCTTACGCCAAGGCGATTGGACGAGAGCTGCAATGGGCGGACGAGTTGTTCGGCTACCATGTCGGCGATGAGAGCGGCGACCTGTCATTCGACGATCGCGATAGCGGGCCCTTCGCCCCCCTGGGCGTCGTCATCGACCCGGCATTCGACTGGAACGGCGAACAACGGCCCTCCTACCCGGCGCACGAAACCTTAATTTATGAGGCGCACGTGCGCGGTATGACGCGCCTGCATCCTGATGTTCCGGAACATTTGCGCGGCACCTACGCCGGCATGGCCTCGGAGCCGATCATCCAGCACCTTCACCAAATGGGTGTGACTGCCCTCGAACTGATGCCCGTGCACTATTTCGTGCACGACCGGCATCTCGTGGATCGGGGGCTGCGCAATTATTGGGGCTACAACACGCTGGGATTTTTCGCGCCGCATATGAGCTATGGCTCCAATCCTCAGGCGCCGGCCGAGGTGGTTCGAGAGTTCAAGGGAATGGTCAAGATTCTGCACAACGCCGGCATCGAGGTCATCTTGGATGTGGTCTACAACCACACGGCGGAAGGCAATCATGCCGGTCCGACGCTCTCATTCCGCGGAATCGACAATTTGGCCTACTACCGCGTCGTCCAAGGCGATGCGCGCCACTATATGGATTACACGGGCTGCGGCAATACGCTGAATATGGTGCACCCGCATTCGCTTCAGCTTCTG
>DATHFB010000424.1:0-11448 GCA_035318305.1 Steroidobacteraceae bacterium
TCGTAGGCCACGTCGACCACCGGCGGGGGCAGCTTGCCTTGTTTGCGCACCAACACAAATCCCTTGCGCCGATGAACCGCCAGTGCGGCACCCAAGATGAAGCCGCGCGACTCTATTCCAGCCAGCGCATCGACTTCATCCCATTCTTCGTCGGTAAGCAGCGCATCCAGCGCGCGGATGGTGACATCGAAGTGATCGCGCAGCAGGGGCGCAATATCGCGGAACAATATCCCGGGACGTGGAAAATCCGGCACATCCCTAACGGCTTTCTTCAAATCAGGCATAAGCGCTCGCTGAACCGGCATCCCGCCAGTTTAGCGTCCTGCCAAGATTCCCGTCGTATGCTTTTGGCGCACCCGGCCGGCGCAACGGGCGAAATGGCGGACCGCACGGTCTGAAGCGCCAGGTTCCGCTCCATGCCTCGAGCGATCAGCTCGGTATTCAAAGAACGGCCCCAAGATGTGCCAGGGGCCGTTCACTCGACCAAGTGCTGACGGTATCAGAACTTGTAGTTAGCGCCGACCAGGAAGAAGCGGCCGATCGCGCCATTTTGATGCAACGACGGATCGAAAGGATATCCGCCACCGCCGCCGTAGGTCTGCGCATCGAGCGGCGCCTGCCGGTTGAACGCGCGTTCGTAATGGCGCCGTGAACCAGCAGACGGTCGGAAGCGCATAACTCGCATACAAATTGGCTTCAACGAGCTGGTAATGACCCAGGAGCTGATTGCAAACATGCTCGGTGTGCGGCGCAAAGGTGTGTCACCGAAGGCGCATTGAAGTTGCAGCAAGAGGGCCTTATCCGCCGACGCCGCATCCAACTATCGAGTTCCTCCAGCACACCCTTTATCTGAGTGAGTTTGAAGTAGTTGATCCACCGCCGCAGCAGCGGATTCAGATCCTCGATAGTGCGGGCTAGAGAGCGGCCGCGCCCAGCACACATCAGATCGCGTACCTTCTGCGTCAGCCGCTGCACGCTCGCTGGCGCTATCCGAAGACGTGTCTCGTGATGCACCGTGACTCTGTACCCCAGGAACTTGCGCTCCCAAGGCCGAGCCACGGCGCTTTTCTCAGGATTGACGCGCAGCTTCAAGGCTTCCTCGAGGAAAGTCCTGATGCCATTCATCACCCGATGGCCCGCCACACGACTGCGCACCTAGATGTTGCAGTCATCGGCGTAGCGACAGAACGCGAGTTTGCGTCGTGCCAGTTCTTGGTCCAGGTCATTGAGCAAGATGTTCGAGAGCAGCGGGGACAGCGGACCGCCTTGCGGCGTGCCCTCCATGCGCTGCTCGACCAACCCCTCACTCATCAGCCCGGCTTCCAGGAACCGTCGGATCAGTTCAGTACTCGTGCATCGCTGATTTGCCGTGCCACCCGCGCCATCAGCACATCGTGGTTGACCCGATCGAAGAACCTCTCCAAATCGATTTCTACCACCCAGCGCTTTCCCTCGCGGATGTGACTCTGTGCTTGGCGAACCGCCTGATGCGCCCCGCGACCCGGCCGGAAGCCGAAGCTTGAGTCCGAGAACGTAGGCTCAAAGAGCGGTTGCAGCACCTGATGCAGCGCTTGCTGGATCAGCCGGTCAACCACGGTCGGGACCCCGAGTGTTCTGATCCCGCCTGAAGGCTTCGGGATATCGACTCGTCGTACCGGTCGCGGTAAATAACGGCCTTCCAATAAGGCTCACTTCACACTCGGCCAGTGTATCTTCAGCCACTCCTTGAACTCGGATACCGACACGTCATCAATGCCCGGTGCTCCTTTGTTCTCGACTACCCGTTGATACGCCAGCTTCAAGTTGCTGCGTTCGACCAATGACCCTGCCGGGCGCACTGAAAAAAAGCCCCGCGCGAGGCGGGGCTTCGAATCAACTCAATCCTGGAGGATTTATTTGAAGGTGTATTTCACATTGACATAGAAGTTCCGCAACAATGGGTCCGCAATGAGCGCGTTATACCCCGCCGCAAAGTTGTTTTGAAATGCATTGGTGAACGGCGGACTTTTGTCGAACAGATTCTTGATTCCAAACAATACGGTCACGGGTTCGATCGGCTTGAGGCTCACGTAACCATCGACGAGCGAATAGCTGCCCACCTTCCGCTGATTGCCGTTGCCATCGGGAAATTCATCGATGTACCCCGAATAGAAGCGGTCGGCCAGTCCGGCACCCCACATCTTCGCTGGGCTCGTCCAGTCGACCCTCACGTTATGCTGCCACCTGAACGCCGGGTTGATTCCCTGGATTTGCAGATTGCCCACCAGGTTGAGAAGCGGGCCGCCGTTGTATTGCTGCTCCAGGAACTGCGTGATCGCGGTCCCTTCCAGGTCCTCGCGGAAGGTCCCGATCGGGGTGTGCTGCACGTACTGGATGCTCAAGTCGATACCGTCGGTCGTTTCCCTGCCGGTATTCAAGTTTTGCAGATTGATGTATCCACAGGTCGGTTGCAGGTAACCAGGCACTCCGTTGGCAGAATTGCAAACGTTGCCCTCTGCGATCGACGGAGGGAGCGTCCCAGCGTAAGGACCTGCTGTAGCCGGTACGACAAGGTTTGCGAACTGGTTGGGATTACCGTAAATGGCCGAGGCCGGAATGCCTCCAATTCTGTTCTTGAGCAGGATTCTGTAATAGTCCAGCGTAATGCCCAAGTCCTCTAGCGGCGAGAAGATGACGCCGAGGTCGAAGTTCTGCGATGTCTCCGGCGTCAGGTTTTTGTTTCCGCCGAACAACCCGATTCCCTGCGCTGCGCAAGACTGCGCAGTAAACTCCGCCGTGTAGGTGTTTGGTGTGCAGAGCGGGTTCCCCGATCCTATGGTGCCCGCGCTCGACGCGGCCAAGAAAGGCGGCGAAAACAGGTTGTTGAGCGTCGGCGCCCGGAAGCCGGTGGAGGCGCTTCCCCTCAAGGTCAGGAAACTGGCCGGCTGATAGCGCACCTGCACCTTCGCATTGTTGGTCGTGCCGAAATCGCTGTATCGGTCCTGACGATCCGATATATCGAAATCGAGGGCCTTGGTGATCGGCACGTACAGCTCGATGAAAGCCGCCTGTACCTGGCGAGTGCCTTCGACTGAACTGTCCGAAAGTCCGGTTGCGGCGCTCACGAGGTCGTTATAGGGCGTGGTCGCGTTCGTGTAGCGTTCGCCGCTCACAGTGGCACCGAGCGCCACGGTCGCCGGAGTGCCGGCATTGAACGCATCGCCCAGCTGGTGGCTGACATTGCCGTCGACGCTCCACCGTGTGTACTCGCCGACCTGGTAGACACCGTTGATATACGCCGAGTTGATCAAAGCCTGTCCTGCCGCACTCTGCGGGCCGAAGGGGTTGATCAGTGTGCTGAGGACGCCGCCGGGTGCGAGCAGGGCTTCATTGGGATAGCCCCCGACGTTGCGGTCGTCGTTGGTGCTCTTGCTGTAATTCCCGCTCACAGAATAGTCCCAACCGGCGTTGCTGCCGGAGAACGTCACTAGCACCCGCTGCTCAACATTGAGGTTGCCGGAGAAGCGAGAGTTGTTGGGGTCGGTCCAGATCCCAAGGACCGGGTTGGGCTGCCCGAAATTCGTCCCGGGCCGCTGATTGATGCCGCTCAGATTCAGCGGCAGGTCGCAGTTCGCCGCGCCTCTATTGCAGGTCAGTTGCCCCGCCGTCGGGAAGTAGGGGCTCGCCGGATCCAGCGCGAATTCATAGAAAATGGGACCGGAGAAAGAGGTCACTTCGGATTGGGTCCAGAAGTACTGAATCTGCACTTGGTTGTTGGCCGGCAGCGCCTTGGTGAATTGGGCCATCCCGGAAATCTCACGCGATTCCGGGAGCAGATCCGTCGCGGCGCCATACCGGTATGAGCAGTCGCCGAAAAACGTGGTCAGTTGCGAATTGCCCGCACAGGCCGGATAGCCCGATTGCCAAAGGTTACCGTTGGAATCCTGTACGTTCCCGGGGAACGATCCCGGAAAGTTCGTAGAGCCGTAGCCCCCCGCAGGATTGAAACCCGTGGCGGAAAACGCCCGCTGCGTCGCCTGGAGCTCCTGTTGCTTGCTATAACTTGCCGTGATCAGCAAGTTATAACCGTCGCTCGCCAGATCCCCGTGTCCGAAGGTGAAATCTGCCACGCCCGAGCCGCCGCCGGCGTGCTGCGGGTGGTCGAAATTGACCTGGAATTCGGCCCCCTGGTAATTCTTCTTGGTTTTGAAGTTGACCACACCCGCGATTGCGTCCGTGCCGTACAGCGCCGAGGCGCCTTCCCGAAGCACCTCGATCGTGTCGATGGCCGAGAACGGAACACCATTCAGGTCGACTCCGAGGCCGTCGAAGGCATTGGGAGCCAGCCGCTGGCCATCGAGGAGCACCAGGGTGCGGCCCCTGCCGATGCCGCGCAGGTCGGGGTAAGTCCCGCCTCCGGAAAACGTCCCTACGGATGAGGCGACGTTGAGCGACGAGTTGCTGGAGGTCAGCTGATTCAGCGCCTGCTCCACATTCTCGATGCCCAGGTCCTTGAGTGCGTCCGACTTGAGGATGGTAATGGCCTCCGCGGTTTCGGCGTTGGCCCTCTTGATCAAGGAGCCCGTGACGATGATTTCCTGCAGCTGATCCGTAGTGTCAGCAGAAGAAGAAACAGTGGGTCCCTGCGACGCGGTGGCGGCTTGCTGACCGAAGGCAAGTCCCCCCATAAATACCGTCCCGAGCGCGAGCGCCGAGAGCGAGTGGCAAAACGCGTTGCGGATCAGATTTCTCGATCGCGTGTCCGATGGCTTTTTGTGACTTGGATCATTCGGCATGTTTGCTCCTTCAAAGGATTTCACCGCGCATGCGCTGGCGGCGAAACCGGTCGCGTAGTTGATGGAAGTGCTCGGAAATTCCTGTAAAAATACAGGAATTTTGATGTTGTACTTCTGCTACAAAGATAATTGCTCGAACTAGAACGATAGATAATTGGGCGAAATAATACTAGTGGCATTCAGCATCAGAGTGTTGCTTTTCTGCCTAAAGTGATACCACCAGGTGGATTAATTCTGTAAAGAATTCTGAAGAATTCTAAAGCGTGCTTTCGCCGGTTGCGCTTTCGCAAACTGCAGCGCTCGAGCGCGATGCTATCCTTGCGCGCTTGGCGACGGGCTCGACGGCATCTCTTAAGGTAATGAATCACGCATGATTTTGGTCATCGATGTCGGCAACACGCGCCTCAAGTGGGCTTGGCTCACGAGCACCGGGCTATCCGATCAACAAGCTGTCGTGCATCGCGACGCGAAGCCGGGTATTTGGACTACCGCCTTATTCGAGAACGGTCAAAAGCCCAACCGCGTGCTGGTCTCAAACGTCGCGGGACCCGAGATGGCAAAGACGCTGACGCGCCTGACAAAGAAGAAATTTCATGTAGGCATTGAGTTCGTCACTGCGGCCCGTGAGTTTCACGGACTGACCAGCGGTTACGTCAATCCTTCTCTGTTGGGCGCGGACCGCTGGCTGGCGCTCATCGGTGCATGGACCAAGGCACGAACCGCGCTTTGCGTGGTGGATGCGGGGACCGCCGTCAAAGTCGACAGCGTGGATTCTCATGGTCAACATCTGGGCGGACTGATCGCTCCCGGCATTCACATGATGCGCGAGGCCTTGCTGAGCAACACCAGCGATATCGCGCAAGCGGCCTCCAACAGCACACCCTCTCTGGCCGGCGTTCTCGCCAACAATACGATTGCGGCCGTCTCTCGCGGCGCCGTGTTCGCGCTGGCCGGTATGGCGGATCGCGCCGCTGAGGTGGTCGGGCAAGGCGCGGGCGCCACGCCTAAATTATTCATTACCGGCGGCGACGCCACAATGATTGCCGGGACGATGCGCGCGCATGGCGAGATCGTGCCGGACCTGGTGCTCCAAGGACTGGCGGTCATCGCGGCACAGCCGCGGCAGCCTGCCTAAAGTATGATGTTTCGCCCCGGCCCGAAGAATCTCATCACCGATGTAGCGGGGCTTCAAGTCGGTCACGCGACGGATGAAGATGTGCTGTCCGGCGTGACGGCGCTGTTGTGCGGCGCCGGTTGGGCGGCGGCCGTGGATGTGCGTGGCGGTGGACCCGGGACGCGCGAGACAGACGCGCTCGCCGCTGAAAACTTGGTCGGCCGCGCGCATGCCGTGGTGCTCGCCGGCGGCTCGGTGTTCGGACTGGCCGCCGCGGACGGCGTCGCCGCATGGCTGTCCAACCAAGGTGTCGGTTTGCAATGGCGCACGGGCTCACCCGCCATTCCGATCGTCCCTTGCGCGGTTTTGCACGATCTCGGCAATGGCGGCGACAAGAATTGGGGCCTTTCTCCGCCTTACCGCGACTTAGGTCTGGCTGCCTGCAGCGCCGCGGGAACTGAATTTGCCCTGGGCTCAACAGGCGCCGGGCGCGGCGCCATGGCGGGTTTACGCAAGGGAGGCATCGGATCCGCTTCCGTGGATTTGCACGGCGGATTGATCGTCGGAGCGCTGGTGGCGCTCAACTCGGTGGGCTCGGCGCTCATGCCCGACGGCAAGACTTACTGGGCTTGGGCATTTGAACTACAGAATGAATTCGGCGGCTGCGGAGCGCCGGCAAGCGCCATGGATTCAAGCGACCCTGCGCCGGACGAATCGCGACTCCTCGCCATCGGCCGTCTGACGCCGGGCGCCAACACCACGCTGGGCGTCATCGCCTGCAACGCCGATCTCAGCACCGTGGAGTGCAAACGGATCGCCATGATGGCGCAGGATGGCATTGCGCGCGCCGTGCGTCCGGCCCACACTCCTTTCGACGGCGACACAGTTTTTGCGCTGGCAAGCGGCCGGCTGCCGCTGGAGAAGAATCTTCTGCGTGCCGCACAAATCGGGCGCATCGGATCTGCGGCGGCGGACTGCCTGGCGCGCGCCATCGCCCGCGCGGTGCATTTCAGCGAGGAGCCTGTCCAAGCAGGCCGGTAAAATCCAATGGCAGCGCAAACGGCCGCATTCGGCTTCTCCGCCCACTCGGGATGGACAGCCATGATCGTGCTCGGCAGCGCTGCAGCAGGCCCGCGCGTCCTGGCGCGATCGCGTGTCGCGTTGATCGATAATCGCGACCCCGAAGCGAAGCAGCCATACCACGCCGTGGAGTTTGCATGCGTCGAGGAAGCGGCCGGACGCTTGAAAGGTTATCTGGAGGTGGCCACGGCCATGGCCCGCGCGGCCATCGAGACTCAGTGCGCGGCCGTGGCGCAGCTCGGGTATGTGCCGAAATTCATCGGCATTGTCGACTCGGCAGGCCGCAGGCCGGGCTCACTGTCATCGATTCTCAAGTCGCATGCGCTGATCCACGCGGCGGAAGGCGATCACTTCAGGAACGCCTTGTCCGCTGCGGCGGAGGGACAGGGTCTTGCCGTCCGGCGAATTCCGGCGCGGGTTTTGGAAGATTACGCCGTCGAACAATTGCGCCTGCCTCTCGAATCCATGCTCGACGCAGTGAACAGTTGGGGCCGGCAGGTCGGCCCTCCGTGGGGTGCGGACCAGAAGAAAGCCGCGCTGCTGGCGTGGACTCTGCTGACGAGCAGCGCCGCCCAGGCTCCCAGCCCTTAAGTCTCGCCGATCGCCTGCGCCAGTGCGGCTTCGAAATTGCCGGGATTGTCCCGCAATCGCTGTAGCTCGTCCTTCGGCCATTCATGCTTGAGCTTACCGTCGATCAGCACGCCGGCGCGGTCGGCATAGTGTTCGACGATGTCCAAGGAATGTGTGGCCAACAGCAGCGCACCGCCGCGGCGCTGAATTCGCGCGCGCAGGTGACGTTTGAGGATCAACGCACTCGCCGGATCGAGCCCGTTGAACGCCTCATCCAGAACGATCAGCAGCGGGTCGCCCACCAAGGCCAACAGCACCGCCAGTTTCTGGCGCGTGCCGAGCGACAGCATATCGACGAATGATTCAAGATACGGCGTGAACCGCAGTTCGTCGGCGAGTTCGAAGAGATCATCGCCGATCGCCGCCAGTCCCTTGGCGCCGGCATGCACTTCCAAACATTGACGTGACGTCAAAAGCGCCGGCAAGGCATCGGGCGCGCAACCGTACCCGACCTGTAGTTTGGCTTCATAGGAATTCTTTGCGAGCGAATATCCGGCGATGCAAATTTCGCCGCCTGAGGCCTTGAGGCGGCTGACGACGCAATCGAGCAGGGTGCTCTTGCCGCAGCCATTGGGACCCAGGATCACAAACCAATCTCCGGCGCAGAGCGTTATCGAAATATTTTCCAACACGGTGCGCGGTCCATAGCCGGCGCGCAGCCCGCGGATCTCCAGGATCGCGCCGCTCACGGCAGGCCCCTGAGGCGTGCCCGGCGCGCCAGTACGCCCGCCGTGGTCGCGAGGCAGCCGATTGCAGCCGTGCCAAAGCCTGCGGCAGCGGAAATGCGATAGGACACGCCGAACGCCAGCAACAGCAGGACTTCAACGGCGCCGGCACCGACCATGACCCCGAGCGTGGGCAGTAGGAATGCGCGCGTCACGACGCCGGCACGCACCGGCAACGGGGCCATCCAACGGCGCGCCAGGTCGCTCAACCGAATGGCCGCCATGCACAAAAGCACCAGCGCGCCATTCACGCCGAACACGGCAATCACCCCCATGGCGGCATCCGCGGTCGTACCCATCGGCATCATGACGAGAATGGGGAGCGTGGCCCGAGCCACCATCTTTGGCTGTGTCCAAGCGAACATCTGACGAACCGGCCAAGCACCCAAGGCGGCGAATGACGGCCGCATCTTCGCGGCTCGATTGGCTTTGCGGTGAGGGACATAGCGCGAGCCCGGCGGTAAATCGACCGGTTTTGGCGTCGGCATCGCGTAGCCGACAGCAACTCCGATCGCCACGCCTGCGATCAACGTGGCCCAGACTGCCAATAGCGGACCGCCGTGTCCGTCACCCGCGATCGCGAGCACCACGCCCGCACTTGCTCCAAGCACCGTCAGCGCCGCCACGGCCGCCGTGACGGGAAGGGTCTCGATGATCAGCGCCTCCCAGCGTGCCGTCCGCGAACGCACCGGCACCGCCGCCAGCCAGGATCCGGCAAATTCCTGCCGCTTCAGCACGCGACGCCGTGCGACTTGAATGGCGCTCGCGATGGCCGCGAGGCCGGCGCAGACGACGCTATGCAGTCGCAGCCAAGTCACCGCCTGCGCAACCAGGCCGCGCTCCGCCCACACGAACGCCAGCATCACGCCAAACCCTGCCGCTGCAATGATTTTCGCGCGCGTCCTGTCGCGCGAGCTTCGATTGAGACGAATCAGCCGGGCCGTCATGAGGCGGGGACCGAACACTAATTCACCGGCAACCGCGGCGTGGCCGCAAGCAGCGCCTTGGTGTAGGAGTGGCGCGGCGACGCAAAGACGGATTCCGTCGGCCCTTCCTCGACGATCCGTCCTCGTTGCATGACATAGACGCGATCGGCGATGGCTCGTATCACCTGCAGATCGTGCGACACGAACAGGTATGCCACATTGAGCCGGTCCGCCAGCCCCGCCAATAGCTCGAGGATCTGCTCGCGCAACAACACATCGAGCGCCGAGACCGCTTCGTCGAACGCGATGACGGCCGGTTCTGTAATCAATGCTCGCGCAATCGCGATTCGCTGGCGCTCGCCGCCTGAGAATTCATGCGGCAGACGTTGCGCATCCGCGGCCGACAAACCCACCTGTTCCAGGACAATGGCGACTTTGCGGCGCCGCTCGGCCGCCAACGGCGGCGCGTTCAACAGAAAAAAAGGCTCGGCAATCAACCGCTCCACCGTCCACTTCGGGTCGAAGCTGCCGTACGGGTCTTGGAATACGACCTGGATGGCGCGGCGCAGGCGGTGCAGGTTCACGCCAGTGGCGTTGGAAAACTCTTCGCCCAGCAAGCGCACCTGCCCGCCCTGCGATCGTTCCAGCGCGAGGATCACTTTCAGCAAGCTCGACTTGCCTGAACCGGACTCCCCAACCAAGCCCACGGTCTCGCCGGCATGAACGGATAAGGAAACACCGTCGACTGCGCGTAACGGCGCTGCCGCGCGCCACAGCGACCTTCTCCGGCGCGGGTATTCACGGATGATGCCGCTAGCCTGCAATACCTCGGGAGAACTCGCCCGGCGGGCCGTGCGCTTTGGTTGCAACGCCGCTGCCGCCAACAGCGCCGCCGTGTACGAGTGGCGCGGCGCGCGCAACAGCTCGGTGGTTGCTCCCTGCTCGACAATCTCGCCCTGGTGCATGACCGCGACGCGATCGGCGAGCTGCGCAATGACCGCGAGATCGTGCGTCACCAAAACCAGGCCCATGGTGCGCGCCCGGACCAACTCCTGCAGAAGCAATAATACTTGCGCCTGCGTGATGACATCCAAGGCGGTGGTGGGCTCATCCGCAATGAGCAGCGGCGGCGACATCACCACCGCCATGGCGATCGCCACCCGCTGCCGCTGGCCGCCGGACAGCTCATACGGAAATCGATCGAGCGCGCCCTGCTCGCCCGACAGCCCGGCCAGATCGAGCGCTTCGCGCGCCGCGTGCCGTGCCTCGAGAGCGGATACGCCGCGATGCAACCGCAGCGTTTCAGCGACTTGATCGCCGATGCGCATCAGAGGATTCAATGCGGTCATGGGCTCTTGAAACACCATGCCGACGTCACGGCCGCGAATACGCTGCATCTGCCCATCGGTTTTCCCGGTGAGCGTCTCGCCGCGCAGGCGCACCGTCCCCGTCATGGCCGCGCTCTCCGGCAGCAGTTGCATGACGGCGAGCGCCGTCATCGATTTTCCGGATCCGGAAGCGCCTACCAGACCGAGGATTTCCCCGGCATGGACTTCGAGCGACAAATTCTTGACGATGCCGGTTGCGCCTATGCCGACACACAAATCCTCGATTTCCAGCAGCGGCGCCGTCATGACGGGCGCCCGGCGCGGCGGCGCAATCCCTCGCCGAGCAGGTTCAATCCCAAGACGAACAGCAACACCGCAAAACCGGGAAAGAGCGCCAGGTACGGAGCCAGCGCCGTCAAGGTTTGCGCCTCATTGAGCATGCGGCCCCAACTGGGTGTCGGCGGCTGTGCGCTCAAGCCTACGTATGACAGGCCTGCCTCGGCGATGACCCCCAACGAGAACTGAATCGTGCCCTGGACGACGAGGAGCCCAACCAAGTTCGGCAGCATGTGCTCCCAGGAGATCCGCAAGGGTCCCTTGCCCGCGACACGCGCGGCCAAGGCGTAGTCCCGAGTCCACAATTGCAGAGCACCGGCGCGCGTCACGCGCGCGAACACCGGGACGTTGAAAATGCCGATGGCAATGATGGCGTTGACGGCGCCGGGACCGAAGACGGCCGTCATCAGGATGGCGAGCAGCAAAGCGGGGAATGCGAAAATCAAGTCGTTGCCGCGCATCACCAGCTCATCGATCGCTCCGCGGCGCGCGGCCGCAAACAACCCCAAGGGTACGCCCACGAACACTCCAATG
>DATHFB010000425.1:0-7107 GCA_035318305.1 Steroidobacteraceae bacterium
AAGCCAAAATCCGCGTTGGCGCTGTTGCAAGCGAATCTGGATTGGTTCAGCCATTACATTTGGAACGAACCCATTCCGAAGGACTCCCCGCTATATGGAAGCAGCGAACTCGAAGCGGCCCACTAGAGAAGTGCTATCACGGCGAACGGCGCTCAAGGGCCTCGGCGCGCTCGCGGCTGCGGCATCCGCTGCGAGAGTTGTCCGCGCTCAGAGCGCCACGGCACCGCTCGGCGATTCAGCGCAACTCACCGACTTAGGACTGACGCTCAGTCCTGAGCAGCGCGCCGCCGGCATCGCATTCCTGGACCGTCATCCCTCGATCGACACGCACAGCCACCCCGGCCGATTCTTTCTGAGGAATCTGCCGTTCCAAACGCCGACGACGCGCGCTTTCGGCGAGCCGTTCGAGGCAAGAACGATTGCGGACTTGTCCGCCGGACACGTGAGCGCAACGCTGATTGCTGCGGTCGCAGATGCACGCCTGCTCGAGCCCACCTCAACGCAAGGTCTGCATGCAGGGAAAGACTTTCAGGCCGGCGAAGCGTATACGGACTATCGCAGTCAACTCGCCCAAATGAAAGCCTTGATGGCCGACCATCGCCTGATCGCGGGCTTAGGACCGGCGGACATCATCAAAGCGCAGCACCATCACGTAACCGCAGCCATCTTCGCGGTTGAAGGCGGTGACTTTATCGAGAACAAGCTCGATCGCGTGCACGAGGCATTTCACGACGGTGTGCGTGCCATCACGCTGGTGCACTACCACATCAATCAAATCGGCGACATCCAGACCGATCCGCCCGTGCACCACGGGCTAACGCCGCTTGGCAAGTCGATCGTACGCGAGATGAATCAAGCTGGAATCATCGTCGATCTCGCGCATGCGACATTCGAGGTCACGCAGGATGTACTTCGGGTATCGACCAAGCCGGTCATGGTTTCCCACACCAACCTCGCCACAACGACGGCCAACCATCCGCGGCTGATCAGCAGCGAGCATGCCAAATTGGTGGCCGGCGCCGGCGGCATCATCGGCTCGTGGCCATCGGGATTGGGTCTCAGTAGCTTCGCCGACTACGTGGACGCGATCATGCGGCTGGTGGACGCCGTCGGGATCGAACACACGGCAATCGGCACGGACATGGACGCTAACTTCAAGCCGGTCTTGCGCAGCTATCGGGACTGGAGCCTGATTCCGGCGGCCTTGCTTGCACGGGGCATGCGCGAGGACGAAGTGGCGAAAATCATGGGCGGGAATTTTATGCGCATATTCCGGGCAAATATGGGTCAACGCTAGCAGACATCTAAAGCGGCGTTGCCGGCGGCATGGGAGGACTATGGATCGCAGTTCAGTTCTATGGGAGGCCATTGCATGCGTATTTTGATCAGCCTATTCCTCGTCTCATTCGGTGTTCTGGCGTTGGCCGCGGCCCCGATTCCGCTGGAAGAGAAAAAGATTGACCATCTGATCGCCAGCATCGAATCCTTGCAGAATGCCCAATTCATACGCAACGGTGTCGCGTACGAGGCAAAAGCGGCCGCGGATCATCTGCGATTGAAACGTCGGATGGCCGGCTCCCGGGTAGCGACGGCCGAGGATTTCATCCGATTGTGTGCATCTGTCTCGTCGATGTCGGGTACTCCGTACCAGATTCGATTCTCCGACGGACGCGTCGTCTCGTCAGAGACCTTCCTGCGACAGCGGCTTGCCGAATTTGTGCCATGAAACCGTCGGACGAGGGAGTCAATTCGCCTGAGCCGCTCGCCTGCTGGAACTACCAAGGCTGTGGCGCGGGCCGGCGACGCTCCAATATGGTCATCATTCCGTTTTTGGGCCGCAGAGTAATGCGAGTTTGCAGCGTCACCTCCTGGCCTTCCTTGAGCCGCAGGCAAAATCGCTGGGCGAGCACCGCGAGAATCAATATCGTTTCGGTCATGGCAAGGGTCGCGCCGATGCACACTCGGGGACCGCCGCCGAAGGGTAGGTACGCGAAGCGCGGGCGCTTTTCGCTCGACTCCTTGGAGAATCGTGTAGGGTCGAAGCGCTCCGGGTCATCCCAGAGACGCCGATGGCGATGCAGTATCCAGGGCGACACCAGAACCTGTAGTCCCGGGGTCACCTTGAAACCGCACAACTCGTCGGCCTCCTGAGCTTCTCGCAGGGAGATTCCGGGCGCGGGCGGGTAGACGCGCATCGCTTCCTCAATGACCATGCGCGCGTACGGCAGATTGGGCAGATCCTCCACCGTCGGCGTTCTGCCGCCGAGTACGGTATCCAATTCCCGGTGCAGCGTCGCTTCTTCGGCAGGATGCTGGGACAGCAAGTACCACACCCAGGTCATGGTTACGGCGGTGGTCTCATGGCCGGCCATGAAAATGGTGATCACCTCGTCGCGCACTTCAGCGGCATTCAGGCCTGCACCATCGTCCGGATCCTTTGCGGCCACGAGGCGGGTCAGAAAATCCTTCGGCGCTTCGTTGTGAATCTTTTCGCGCTCGCCGATCAGCCGATAGATGGCGGCATCCATGCTCTTGAAGTGTGCGCGGATGGCCTCTTGCTTGCGTTTCATGCGCCGGGGTCCCAACACCGGCAGAACATCGAGCAGTCCGAACTCCAATGATGCCTGTGCGAAGTCGAGCGCCTCACTGGCGTGTGCCGCCAGTTCCTCCGCGTCGGAGGAAAACATGGTCCGGCAAATAATTTTCAAGGTAAGCGCCTGCATCTCCGCGGCGATGTCCAATTCCGCGGACTCGGGCAGCGCGTCCCAATTCTTCGCAAAGGCGAGCGTCGTCTCGACCATGGCCGGTGCATAGGATTCCACCGTACGCGTGCCGAATGACGGTGCCATTACCTTGCGGTGGGTGCGCCATTTGGAGCCCGGCGCGCTCAACAGGCCTTCGCCGAACATGGCCGAAAAGAATTCATCCCCCAATTGCTCTTTGGGATAATTGGCAACGTTATCCAAAAGGACGCGACGCACGCCTTCCGGGTCGTTGACCATGAGCACGGGACCCAAGAGCCACTTCGAGAGGTAGAATGGCTGCTCATAGGCTTGCAGCGGAATGATTTCAAAGGGATTACCCTTGGTGGCGCGCACGGTAGCCAGGAATGACGCGGGTTTCAAAGGTGGAGGCGCGAGGCCCGCCAAGGGCTTGGACGGGATGGCTGGTTTCATCACAGTGGTGCTCCCGGAATCGCGCGCGAGTTCAGCGTCCTAGTATATGCGGGTGCAGTATTGGATACCTCGTCGCTTCTTTGGGGATTGCTATTCGGCTCAATCGGGCTCGGCTTCCTCATCTACGGCCGAAAACAGAAAGCCGTTGTCCCTTTGGTCTGCGGCTTGGCCTTGATGATCTTTCCCTACTTCATTTCCAACACTATTCTGCTCATCACGATGGGAGTTGTGCTCATGGCGGTTCCGTATTTCCTCAGGCTTTGAACGATGCAAGTAATGGTCCGACCAACGGTTCGAGCGATTCTGTGGCTTCTGTTTGGGCTCATCGCGGCGCCGGCGGCAAATGCCGGCGGCTTTGACACGCCTGAGAATGCGGTGCGGGCCCTGGAACAAGCGTACGTTCAAAAGAACGCGGATGATGCTGTCGCGGCAATTGATTTCGTGGAGGAGGGGCGGCAAATGCTTCAGAAGATCAACCCGACACTGGCGGACGACGCCGAGATAATCAAACGAGCCGCCGAGGACCTAGAACAGTCATTTCGAAATGAACTTCGCACCAAAGGGTTCCCCGATGTCGGTAAACTGAAGTGTTCGTTTGTGGGAAAAGCACAGATCTCTCCGGAGTTGGTCAAGCTGACCGAGCAATGCGCATTTCCGAACGGCGGCCAATCGGTCCAGGAATTGATCGTGATGAAGCGAGATCTTGGGTGGCGCGTGACTTTGCCGCCTCCCCCTTGACGAGCGGTTCGACGCTCAAAGGGAAGATAATATGAGCGAAGCGCCGGAACCGGTCGGTTCTGTTGAGGTTGCCCTGCGGCACGCCGCGCGTCTATTGGAGAGTAGCCCCGTGCTCGCGGCTGAGCAGGCCAGCGAGATCCTCAAGGCTGTTCCGGATCATCCGCTGGCAACACTGTTGCTGGGCGTGGCGCGACGCACCGGCGGCGATGCGGCGGGCGCGCTGGATGTGCTGAATCCGCTCGCGGCCATGCATCCCCAATGGGCGCTGGCGCACTACGAACTGGCGCTGGCGCTCGGCGGCTTGGACAGGAACGCCGCTGCGATAAGTGCGCTGCAGCGCGCCGTGACACTCAAGCCTGACATGGCGGATGCGTGGCGGGCGCTCGGCGATGAGCTGACGAATGCGGGTGATGCAGCGGGCGCCGATGCTGCCTATGCGCAAAATATCAAGGCGTCGACCAAGGATCCGCGCCTGCTCACCGCTGCTGCGGCGCTATGCGAGAACAAGATTCCGCAGGCCGAAGCGCTGCTGCGCGCACACCTGAAGAAATACCCCACAGACGTCGCTGCATTACGCATGCTGGCAGAGGTCGCGGCGCGGCTTGGTCGGTATGAGGATGCGGCTACTCTGCTCACGCGCTGTCTGGAACTCGCGCCGAGCTTTACGGCCGCGCGGCATCACCGCGCGATCGTCCTGCACCGGCAAAATAAGCCCGCCGCCGCGCTGCGCGAAGTGACCGAGTTGCTGGAGAAGGATCCGCGCAATCCGGCATACAACAACTTGAAGGCAGCGATCCTGGCACGCATTGGAGACCTGCAGGATTCGATTGAAATTTATGCAGGTATTCTCGCTGAGCACCCTGCGCAGCCAAAAATCTGGCTCAGCTACGGTCACGCGCTCAAAACAAGCGGCCGCGAGAATGACAGCATCGCTGCCTACAACAAAAGCATCGAACTGCTGCCCAGTCTCGGCGAGGCCTATTGGAGTCTCGCCAATCTCAAGACTGCTCAGTTCACGAACGAGGAGGTGGAGGCCATGCAATTGCAGCTACGGCGGCCGGATCTGGCGGCGGATGACCGGCTGCACCTGCATTTTGCCATGGGCAAGGCGCTCGAGGACAAGGCGCAGTACGCGGCGTCATTTGAGCATTACGCGCAGGGAAATCAATTGCGGCACGCTCAGCTGTCCTATCAGCCCGATGAGATGAGCAAGCATGTGGGGCGCATAAAGTCGTTGTTCACAGCGCAGCTCTTTGCCGATCGCAAGCACTATGGCGCCGCGGCCCAGGATCCCATATTCATAGTCGGCCTGCCGAGGTCCGGTTCTACCTTGCTTGAGCAGATTCTGTCGAGCCATTCGCTGGTCGAGGGCACGATGGAATTGCCCGATATCGCGGGGATTGCCCGGTCTTTGTTCGACAGAGGCAAGAAATCCGAGACCCCTGGCTATTCAGCAGTGCTGGCGGCATTGGATGCAGACGAGTGCCGCGAGTTGGGTGAACGCTACATTGCACAGACGCGCATTCAACGCAAGACCGAGGCGCCTTTCTTCATCGACAAAATGCCCAACAATTTTGCCCACATCGACCTCATCCAATTGGCGCTGCCGCGCGCGAAAATCATCGATGCACGCCGCCATCCGCTGGGGTGCTGCTTTTCAGGGTTCAAGCAGCACTTTGCGCGCGGCCAGGCTTTCACCTACAGTTTGGAGGACATCGGCCGGTACTATCGCGATTACGTCGAGTTGATGTCTTTCTTCGATGTGGTGCTGCCGGGACGAATACATCGCGTGATTTACGAGTCGATGATCGAGGATACGGAATCTGAAGTACGCAGACTGCTCGATTATTGCGGTCTGCCATTTGAGAGTGGGTGTCTGCGTTTTTATGAAAACGAACGGGCGGTGCGTACGGCCAGTTCCCAGCAGGTACGTAAACCGATATTTCGAGAGGGTGTCGACCACTGGCGCAACTACGAACCCTGGTTGAATCCATTGAAGAAATCTCTCGGAACCGTCCTGGACGCTTATCCCGCTGCCCCTGCATTTTGACTTTTGGCCGGAATGGCATACTCTCCCGCCAACGCCGATAGAAATATATAAGGGGATGATATGACGCGGGGTCGCCAACGGAAACTCAAGCGTACAGCGGCTAAAACGTGCGGCAAGATGACGTGGAGGGCAATGCCCCTTGCGTCGGCGCTGCTGACGTGCATGCATCCGGCTCATGCTGCCGAGACGGGTGAGCCTGTCGTACTGGAAGAGATTACCGTTACCGCGCAAAAGCGAACGGAAAACCTGCAAGACGTACCCTTGAGCATCCAGGCATTCGGCAACGCCAGATTGGAGGAGCTGCATATCAGCAGTTTCGACGACTACGCCAAATTCCTGCCCAGCGTCTCATTTCAAAAGGTCGGCAGCCCCAGCGTTGAGCACACCTATATGCGCGGCGTCTCCAGCGGCGGAGACGGCAATCACTCGGGCTCTCAACCCAGCGTCGGCATGTATTTGGACGAGCAGCCGATTACAACGATTGACGGCAATCTGAACATCCATCTTTACGATATCGAGCGCGTTGAAGCCCTGGCGGGTCCGCAGGGCACCCTGTACGGCGCCAGCTCGCAGGCGGGAACGATTCGAATCATTTCGAACAAGCCCGATCCATCCGGCTTCAAAGCCGGTTACGATTTGGATTTGAACAAAGTTGATCACGGCGGCACGGGCTGGGGAATCCAGGCGTTTGTGAATCTTCCCCTGACCGATTTCGCGGCCATCCGCCTGGTTGGTTGGGACGAACACGATGCGGGCTACATCAACAATGTGCATGGCGTAGTGACGTTCCCCACATCCGGCATCGTTTTCGATAACGCCGGTCAGGTGAAAAAGGACGCCAACACCGTCGAAACCAAGGGCGGCCGCGTCGCGCTGAAGGTCAATATCAACGACAGTTGGACCATTTTGCCGACCGTCATGGGCCAGGTACAGCAGACCGATGGCGACTTTGCCTACAACCCGGCGGTCGGTGATCTAAACGTGCAGCATTGGTTTCCGCAAAGCATTCACGACTCGTGGGTTCAGTCAGCGCTCACCGTCGAAGGCAAGATCGGCAATTTCGATCTGGTTTATGCCGGCGCGTATTTGACCCGCAACACTCACGAACAGAACGATTACACCGACTACTCTTTGTATTACGAC
>DATHFB010000426.1:0-10392 GCA_035318305.1 Steroidobacteraceae bacterium
CGATCGTGGTTCAGACCGTCCCTCCGTCAGAGGGCGGCACCGGTACGGAATTCTTCGTGGTCGGGGGCACCAGCCTCGCGGCGCCGATGTTCGCCGCGATGTGGGTGCTGGCAGATGAAGCAGCGGGAGAATCGCTCGGTCAGGCCGCCCCGGCCCTGGCCGCCATGTCGCCATCCGCATTTCGGGATATTGTGCCGGTTGACGCGGGCAAAATCAGCACTTCCGGGTCGATTCGTTTCCAAGGAAAGACTACGACCAAATATGATCCGGCACAGGTCCTCGGCCTGGAGCAGACCCAGCCCGACGGGTTTGTCGGCGCCCTCGTCCTGGCCGGCAGACCAGGGATAATGCTGCCGATCCTACTGGCATATAAAGTCATTGGCTTCGGCGCCGATTCTTCGCTGCAGGCGACCGAGGGCTGGGACAATGCCACCGGCTTCGGCGTTCCCAACGGGACACGCTTCATAGACGCAGCTACGCTCCTGAAATCGAAGGCTACCGACATCGCCACTCGGTAACCAACGCAGTCGAGCTATCTGTCGGAACCGCCGCTCCCATTTCCCGGGGGCGGCGGTTTCTCGTTTTCCGCTTCGCTGCGCAAGTCACTTTTCCGCTGACCTCCGACCTCCGTACGTGCGACTGTTGACGCCCGCAAACAAGCGGTTTGTTTCTGTGGCCCCGCACCGGCGTCGATCGCTCTTGCGGCGGTCGGCATTCTTGCGGAACTTACACGAACAATTCGTCGGCATCGTACAAGCCTCCAACGGCAGGCGCGGTGCTTCGCGCTGCAGATAGACCCTTCCCGTAGCGCGCATTGCCGCCGCACAGCACATGACGCTCGGCGCGATCTCGACCGCGCGGAAATCGCCGGTGCTGTTCGGCCGCTTATGTCTCGCGATTGGCGCGGGTTTCTTCGCGGGCTGCTCGCGCGAAATCTTGCCAAGCAGCCCCTTCAGGACTTTGATCATGACAGCGTTCCAGTGATCGACTTGGCGACCTGCATAGGATCCGTTAATTCGCGCACCACCATCGACAGGAACAGTGCCACAGGCACAGTCATCGCAGTCGAGCACGTGCGAGTATTGCGATGGATGCCTCAGAGTACGCCGCCGTAAGTAAAATGGGGTGGCCCTTAGTGCGGGCAATCGCAGATGACGCGCGTCCCGCTGGGCCGAAATGGCGCGATCTCGAATCGCGCTCCGATCATCGAGGCGCGGTACTGCATGGTGCGCAGCCCGAGTCCCTGTGCGCCCTCAGTCACTTCCTTTACGCCTCCACCGTCATCGCGGATCTCCAGCCGGACGTGCTCCCGCTCGACATCCAGCGTGACCTTGATGGTGTTCGCGTGAGCATGTTTCAGCGCGTTCTGGATTGCCTCCTGGGCAATCCGGTAGAGATGATCGCTCGCCGCCGCACTCAAACCGAGCCGCGATACTTCGTTTACCGAAATATCCACGCTGGGTCCTGACCGTCCTTTCAGCCGGGCGACGAGATTGCGCAGCGCACCGATCAGGCCACCTTCAGCCGGCCCGATGGGCGACAATCCCCGCGCAATTGTTTGACATGATTGAGCTGCGTGTCGTGCGACTTCGCAAGCCTGCTCGAAGTCTGCGGCGTGAGGAGAGTGCGAGGCACGCGCGGTGTTGGTAAGGGCCGAAAGCAGCAGCGCAAGACCCGTGAGTTCTTGGCCGAGCCCATCGTGCAGGTCCGTTCCGAATCGGTGTTGTTCCCGTCCTACGGCATCGAGCAATGCTGCCTCGAGCTGTCGGCGCTCCGATTCCGCTTTCCGCGCATTTGTCACGTTACGCAGCGTAATGCATGCGCCGACGACACGGTCCAGGCTGTCGACGACGCAGGACATACCGCCATCGACGGGTACGCGAACTCCCTCGCGACTGATCACAAACGCATCACGGCCAAAGGCAAGCGTGTTCCGCGAGTTCAGCACCCGGGCAACCAGATCCTTCGCGGCCTCATCGTCACCTGAGTCGACGAGGTTCAAGACGGTCCCCAATTGCTCTCGCTCGCCATCTCGCGTCGACCACCCGGTCAGGCGCTCGGCGACCCCATTCATGAATCGGACGCAACCCTGCGTGTCAACCGCGATCACGCCGTCCGCGATGCTGCCGAGGATGGTGGCGTAGGTGAGCTGACTCTCTTCCAGACGCCGCTCCATCTCGAACCGATCGACCGCCACCTCGATCGCGCCGATAAGGTTTCTGATATGGAACGGCTTGAGAACATACCCGTAAGCCGAAGCCGCCTTGGCGCGCTGCAGCGTCTTCTGGTCGGAGTCCCCCGTGAGATAGACCACCGGCACGCGCATTTTCTCGTTGATCAGTTCAGAAGCGCGGATACCGTCCATGCCGCCCTTGAGCCGCACGTCCATGAGGATCAGGTCGGGGCGCAGCGTGAGCGCCGCCTCCACCGCGCCTTCACCGGTGTCAGCCCTGGCAACAACCTCGACTCCCGCGTCGGTCAGACGATCGCAGATGGCCTCGGCGACCATGCCGTCGTCTTCCGCCACCAAGATCCTAAGAGCCGCAATTGAGCGCTGACCGGTGGACATGGTGCTGCTCATGAACGGCGGGACTCCAAACAATGCGCCCGGTCGGCATCAATCACTTACGTCCGAGCACACGAAGGCTCGTGGTGTTCTCGCTCGCGAACAGCCGGAGCGTATCCGTGCCGCAAATAGGAGCGCTGAACAACGCGCCTTGGCCCTCGACGCAGCCGCTGGTTATCAGCGAGGACTCTTGTTCGATGCCCTCTATGCCGTCAGCGGCGATTGTGAGCCCCAACCCTTGTCCAAGACCGACCAGGGCGCTGACGATGCCCGCAGTAGCGCGCTCAGACGCGATGGCGTGAATGAAGCTCCGATCGATTTTGATCTTATCGAGTTTGAAATTGCGCAAGTGATAGAGGCTCGAGTAACCGGTCCCGAAATTATCCAGGGAAATGCGCACACCGGCATTTCTCAAGGCACCCAGGACAATTTGCGCGTTCTCCATGTCTGCAACGAGTGCGCTTTCCGTAATCTCCACCTCCAACCGTTCCGGTGCAATTCCCGTGTCCTGAAGAATGTGCAGGATACGTGCAGCGAGCAAGCGATCTCCGAGCTGGCTTGGATAGATATCAACCGAGAGCTTTACGTGGCTCGGCCAGGTTTGTGCCGCCTCGCATGCCTGCCGCAAAACGCGCTCCGCGAGCGCGTGGATCAAGCCCACCTCTTCGGCAATCGCGATGAATCGTCCCGGAGGCACCTGGCCGCGCTCCCGGTCGATCCAATGAGGCGCCGCCTCGAAGCCTATGATCTTGTGCGTTCGCAGGTCGACGTTTGGTTGATATAGCGTCTCGATGCGGCCCGCATCCATTGCCTCGCGCAATGCACGCTCGATGGAGGCGCGTTCTTGAACCCGGACATCCATCCCGGGCTCGAAAAACCGAAGTGCCGATCGTCGCTCCGCCTTGGCGCGGTACAAGGCGACATCTGCCTTGCGCAACGCCTCGTCGTTTGTCCCTGCGTCAGTGGGCACCAGCGCGATCCCAATTCCGACCCCCACGCGGTGAATCGCTCCGCTCGCGCTCATAGGGGTGGCAAGCACCTCGATGACTCGCAGGGCGAGATTCGTTGCGGCTTCAGGATCGGAGAGGTGTGTCGCCAAGATTGCGAACTCATCACCGCCAAAACGCGCCACCATGTCCCCATTTCGCATCACCGACCGAAGGCGCTGGGCGACAACGGTCAAGACCTCGTCCCCTACACCGTGGCCATGAACATCGTTGATCTGTTTGAAGCCGTTGAGGTCGAGAAGAAATACCCCGTGCGATGCGCCGGCGCGGGGCGGCGCGGAGACGGCCGCCCTGAGCGCTTCGTCGTACTGACGGCGATTTGGCAAACCCGTGAGGCCGTCCTGGTAGGCAAGTTCGCGCGCGTGTTGCTCGGCGGCAATGCGGGCCGCCATTTCGCGCTTTTGTCCAAAATATTGGCGAACACCAAAAACCAGCAGGCTGAACGCAACCAGCGCACCAATCAGAAGCGCTTCGTCGAGTTCAATGGTTGCTTCATGAACCGAGACCGAGCCTTCGTTGGCAAAGATGTCCACTTCATAGGCATAGTAGAGCGCAATCATCATGCCCACGCAGATAAGCGACAATTCCCTTATGGCGATTCGGTGGCGAATGACAAAGCCTCTTGTTCGATCGTAATTCACGGCAATAATTTCGTTTGGCGGAAGGCCGGCGACATCGCCAACGGTGAATTGTCGGCGCAGTTGTGGGTAAATTTAGTGTATTTGGTCTCATTTTCCGGAAATCGACCCAATTTGAGCGGTACTTGGCGCTAGCCGGGATGAGGGTTGACCACCATTGGCGCGGGCTGGGAGGACCAAAGCTAGTCTTCGCCGATGGGCATGCCCGGCGGGGCCTCGATCGGCTTCGCGACGACAAATTTCGCCGGATCGGTTTGAAACTGCTGAATCCGATGCACGAGATAGGCATCGAGCGGCGAACTCGAATCGCTGCGGCGTTTGACCTCGTTCAGTTTCGCGTAAGTGATGGCGCGCACCTCGATGGAGTCCGCAGGGTTGGCGGCCAATGTCAGGAGAGCCTCGACGGTCCTTGCGTAAACGGCGGATTGAATCTCGCCGCGCATGTCTGGATGAACAGCCGCTGACGCATGAGCCGGTTTGCTCGCCTGAAGTGCCGCATCGATCACTTCGTCCAACGACAGCGTATGCGCGCGCGCGTGATACTCGACCAGGCGGGCGGCCCGCTCCGGGTTGAATAGCGTGGCCAGCGTCAGGTCAGCGGCGGATTCCGCGGCCGCGATGGGATCGAAGGTCAATCCGGTCTGAGACGGCAACGACTCGCGGGTTCGGTCGAAACCGGGCGGCCTCGGCGGCAATAGATTCAGCAGGCCTTCCGGAAGCGTGAGTGTCTCCGCGGACAATGTCTTGAGCACGGCGCGCAGGGCTTTGCGCTGCTCTTCGGGGGAAACGATGGCCGCATTTGCCTGGCCGTCGCCGCGCACTTGATAGCGATAGTCGAGACCGCCAATGACCTTGATTGCGGCTTCGCACTGGTAGCGATGCATCAAATAGAGCGGTGCAAGCGTGTCTTCGAGTTGCGCCAAAGGGGCGCCTTTGGGAATCGCGTTCTCGCCGAACCGAGCCAGGGCCGCCGCGCGAATCTTCAGGATGCGCGTGAGTTCATCGGCGGCACTCGCGCCGTTGTCCCAAAGATGCGCCTGCGGATGCGCGCCGCCGGCCGGCCGCGCATCTTCGTCGGTGATGTAGATCAGTCCGGATTTGGCTGCGTCGCTCAATATGGCATCGAGCTCGACGCGCTCCGTGGAGCTATCGGGGAATTGCCGATAGCCGTAGTTGATCGCGACCTTATCCCAGAGGCCGATATCGACGGCGTAGGCGGACGACAGATCCGGCACAGCATCCTTGTCGAGCGTTACCCAGGGATGCGGATAGTCCATCACCGAGACAGACTCCGCGGGGCCATGCGGAAAAGCGCTGGCCGCAAAATTATGCGCGAGACCCAGCGTATGTCCGGTTTCATGAGCAGCCAACTGCCGGGTGCGCGCCAGCGCCATCGCCAGCATGGGATCATTTTCCGGCGCGACGTTCCTGCCCCTGACGTAGGGCGAGAGCAAGGCCTCCGCGATGAGATAGTCCTGCCTGCCGCGCAAGGAACCCAAGGTCACATTGCCCTTGATGACCTCGCCGGTGCGCGGATCCGCCACCGGATGGCCGTAAGACCAGCCGCGCGTGAAGCGGTGCACCCACTGAATGATGTTGTAGCGCGCATCCATGGGATCGGCGCCCTCGGGAAGAACGTCGACCCGAAAGGTGCCCGGCGCCCAGCCGGCCGCTTGAAATGCCTGGTCCCACCAGCGCGCGCCCTCCACCAAAGCTCCACGGATCGGTTCCGGCGCACCTCGATCGACGAAGTACTGAATGGGCTTGACCGCCGTGCACGCCTGCGTGCAGGAAGGGTCCTGCTTGATCAAACGATGCCGCACGATGAACCTTTGATCGAGCGGCGCGCCGAGCGCGGCCGCGTAGTCCCGATAGTCGAACTGAAAATACCCGGCGCGCGGGTCATAGCGCCGCGGCGTGTAGCCTGGACCCGGCAGTTCCAAGAACGACTGGTGTTCGCGCAAGGTGAGCGCGTGCGCGTCCGGCGTGACGTCGCCGACAAACGATCCGCGGATGGGCGCATCCGACGCGAACGTCAGGACAGCTTCGACCTCGGTGTTCTTCGGGAACGCTTTGGTCGCGTCGATCGCAATGGCCGAGCGCGCGGCATCGAGCTTGTAGGATCCCTGCTTGACCAGCGCATCGGATACACCATGCACATCGCGCGTAAAAAAATCGGTGGCGTCCACCAGCACGGCGCCTGCATTCACCGCGCCGCCCGGATTTTCCGCCACCACCGCAAAACCGCCGAGAATCGATTCCGGAAAGGATTGGCGCACCGCCAACTGTTCGGCCGGATCGCGCGCCGAGCTTCGAAAAAATTCATTGGGCTGCACCAGCAGGATTTTCGGGCCGAAGCGCTCGAAGCGAACCAGTTTCGCACGCGACACTTGGCCGCGGTCGAGTCCCAAATCGTTGGATCCGGTCCCATAGGGAAGCGAATCGAAATACAGCATGTCGGTATTGAGCTGAGGAATTTCCAAGTACAGCCGGCCGGCCTTTGCGTCCCAATGCAGCGGCAGAAAGCCCGGCATGTGGCGCATGCCGGAGGTCTTCGCTTCGATCGTTGGATTGCCGCCGCTCGAGGACAGCGAATCAGCCAAGAGCAAGCCCGGCGAGCAGAGAATCAGCGAGACCACTATCATGGCGTGCAACGCCGCCGCGCGCAGGATCTTCTCAAGCATGGGTGAAACCTCGGTACATCGGAAGCTCAAAAAGCCTGTTACGGTACACGCTGCCAAGCCTGCGAACAATTTCAACGCCGCCTATTTCCGGAAATTCTATTTGAACGCTTCGACCCGGGTTGTCACGGCGGCGGAGATGCGCAGCCGTGCAGCGCTGATTGCCGGCGTCTTGAGGCAGTGCCAGATTCCCATTCGCAGCATTCTGGACGCCGGCTGCGGCATGGGTCTGATGCGCAAGCCCTTTGAGGAGCTTCTGCCCCGCGCGCGCTACGAGGGCCTGGAAGCGAGTCAGTATCTGTGCGGCCGTTTCGGCTGGGTACAGGGCTCCCTCACCGACTTCGCGCCGCGCAAGCCCTTCGATCTGGTCGTTTGCTATGACGTTCTACAATACTTGTCGGACCTCGAGGCCGCACGTGCGATTGTGAACCTGGGCAAGCTGTCCCGCGCCGCCCTGTATGTGTCCGCGCTGACCACGGAGGATTGGCGTGAGAATTGCGATCGCAGCCGCACGGATGGCGCGGTGCATCTGCGCAGCGGTGCTTGGTACCGGCGGCGGCTGAACAAATCCTTTCGCTATGTCGGCTTCGGCATCTGGGTGCGCAAGAACGTCACTGCGATACTCTGGGAAATGGAGCGCCCGTTGCGCTAGAGATTGCCCAGTATCCACGCCACGAGAGCCGCGTGCACGGGTTCCGCCGCCCCGAAGTCGGCGCGAACGTGATTGACCAATGAAACCAGGATGTAGGTTTTGCCGGCGGAGTTGGTGACATAGCCGGCGACGCCGCTGACGCTGTCGAGGTGGCCGGTCTTCAGGCGCACTGAGCCTGCCGGGCTGCTTTTCATTCGCGTTCGCAGTGTGCCGTCCATGCCGGCCAAGGGGAATGAGGCCAGGTATTCCGGTGCGAACCGGCTGTGATACGCGGCATTGAGAATGGCCGCCATCTGCAGCACGGAGATATGCGTATTACGCGACAGGCCGGATCCGTTGTCGATGTCCACGCCGGCCAGGTCGAATCCCCGCTCGTGTCCCCAATCGGCGATGGCGGCCGCCCCTTTCTCCACCGTCGCCGGACTGCCGAAACGCTCCTTGCCCAGCGTCAGGAGCAGATGCCGCGCCATCAGATTGCTGCTGTGCTTGTTGGTGAGGCGCACAATCTCGCCCAAACTCAACGAGTCGAAGCCGAAAACAGGCTTGGCATCCGCAGGCGTGGGTTCGATGCGCAATTGGCCGGTGAATTCGCCGCCGGATTGCCGCCACAACTCGACGAAGGTGCCGAAGGCATAGGTGGCCGGCCTCAGCAGCACGCGCGCAAAGCTGCGCGCCGCGCAATGCGGCGACAGCGCGCCGGAAAAAACCACTCGATCCCATTGGGCGGAGGCCACCTGAAAATCCACTCTGCCCGCGGGACCGCTGCAGCGGCCCGGCGCGAAGCGGATGTGATTCTGCACATCGAGATTGACGGGGGTTGGGCTTGCGATGATCTGCACTTGCCGGCTGTCGGCATCGGCGACCAGCTTGAAATCGATCGATTGGAAATTCACCATCAGCGCATCGGGCAAGACGTTGTAGGAGCGATTCGGCCGTCCGTCGAAGGCGCCGGGATCCTCCTTCTCCAAGGAAAATGCGGTGTCGTCGATGACGATGTCGCCGCGAATCGACTTCAGGCCCTGAGCGCGCAGGCCTTGTACGAAGCTCCACCACCGCTCCAACGTCATGTACGGATCGCCGCCGCCCTGCAGAAACAAATCGCCGTCGTGAGTCCACGCGCGGGTTTGCCAGACAAAGGCGGGTCCCAGCATGTCCAACGCCGCAAAGGTCGTCACGGTCTTGATCGTCGATGCCGGACTTCGCGTTGTTTTGGTATTTTGGTTCATTATGATGCGGCCGGAGTCGGCTTCGAGGATGACGAAGCTGACCGCACTCGAGGGCAGGTGCTGTGCCGCGATCGCTTGCGTGATGCCGGCCGGCACCGCGGCGATCGAGCCCAAGGGCAGTGCGGTACAGCAAACGCAAGCGGCAGCGATGCGAGTGAGGGCGAGCATGATCCCGTTCATCAATTGAGAGGCAGCGCGATGCGCTGCCAGGCGCGCGAGCGCCAGCGGAAAAATAGTACCAGCCCCAGGAAAAAGATGTAGATCAAAGCCGCAAACCAGCCGCCGACCGCACCCAGCCCATACTGCGGCAGCCAATCGACCCAGCCTTGGCCCGGTGCGAACGACAGGATGTGCGCGAGCGGTACGAAAATCAGCCACGATAGGCCAAGCACCATCAGTGCCGGGAGCCGCACATCGCCGGCCCCGCGCAATATCGCGCTGCTGCTGATATTGAGCCCGTCGAACAACTGATAGCCCGCGGCAATCCATAGCAAACCGCAGCCCCGCCGCACCACGGCTGCGGCTTGCGGATCCGCACCGTTCGTAAAGAACGGCAACACCCACGGTCCCAAAGCCGCCAGCAACACGCCGATCGCTCCCATGTACAGCACCGCAATCCAGATGATTCCGTTGCCGACCTTGAGGGCCCAATCTCGATGCCGTGCGCCGATCGCCTGCCCGACCAGCGTGGTGCCGGCCATGGCGATGCCCACCGCGGGCATATAGCAGAAAGAAGTCAGCATCATGACGATTTGAGTCGACGCGCCATCTACAGTACCCAATCGCACCTGCATCAATTGGAACATGGCGAACCCGAGAATGTCCGCTGCGATGAGCAGTCCCATCGGAAATCCCAACTGCAGCTGATGCCAGAGTGTCCGGCCGTGAAACCGCATGGTCAGGTGCGATCGATACTGCTTGCGTGTCGCAGGCCCGAGGAACCAGATGAGCGCCGCCGCAACGCCGAGCAGCTGCGCGGCATTGGTTGCCCACGCCGAGCCGGCGACTCCCATGCCGAGATTGAACATGAACAGTTGGTTGAACAGTGCGTTGATCGCCGCGACGCCGACCGCGATTCGCAACGTGATCGTCGGCCGCCCGATACCGTTGAAGAAACCCAACACCGCCCACAAGCCGACGCCGAGAGGCGCACCCAGCATGCGCGGATACCAGTAGGTGAGCGCCAGTTGCAGGATGTCCCGCGGCAGTCCGAACGGGCCGAAAATCTGCGCGCCCGTCAAGGCCAGCAAAGTAAACAGGGGGATCGTGAATAGCGACGCCCAGAGTGCCGTCCAGGCGGCTTGCGATGCCCGCACATAGCGATGTGCGCCGTAGGCCTGCGCCACCAACGTCTGCACCGACAAACCGACCCCGCCGAACAGCAGCACAAACACCAGTACCGGCCAATACACCGCGCCAATCGCCGCCGTGGCGGCAGGCGATACGCGGCCGATGAACCAGGTATCGGTGGCATTCAGTGCCGCCTGCACGGCACTGTTGACCATGAAGGGAAACGCCAACGTGGCCACGGCCAGGTAGTCGAGCCGCGGCCTGCCGCTCCTGCTGAGGGCCTGCCCGGGAAGTAATTCTATCGGCTCATCCAATGGCAGATCCTTGCGCGC
>DATHFB010000427.1:0-20010 GCA_035318305.1 Steroidobacteraceae bacterium
CGGCCGCCATTGTCGTTCGACAGCTGTATCAGCTGCTTAGCAACCGTATCAAGATTAGCACTAAAGGTGCTGATTGTTAAATGAATGTCCTCGTCCTCGATCATGTCAGAAAGGCCATCCGAACACAGTACGTAGTAGTCACTTTTCTGCGCCGGCTGCTCGTGGATTTCGACTTCGACATTCTGCTCCACCCCGAGCGCCCGTGTAACATAATTCTTGTTGGTCGCCCGCTGTGCTTCCTGCTGGGAGTAGAAGCCCCGGTCGACCAGTTCCTGCAGCAGCGAATGATCCAGGGTCATTTGTTCGAAGCGGTTGTCCCGCAGGCGGTATGCCCGGGAATCGCCGACGTGGGCTATGGACACCTTGTTGTCATGGAACAAGCAGGCCACCACCGTCGTACCCATGCCCTCACATTGCGGCTGGGTCTTGGAGGTGTGGTAGATGATTTTGTTGGCTCTGTGAATCGCGTCACGCAGGATGATGCTGGGACGCGTGAGTCCGGACTCCGGATCCCGGACCGCGAGGTCCTCCCGTACAAAGGCGTCCCGGACCAGATTGATGATGGTCTTGACCGCGATGCCGCTCGCAACTTCCCCCGCGTTGTAGCCGCCCATGCCGTCGGCCAAGACGAATAGTCCAATATCGGCCTCGCTGCCGATCATGTCCTCGTTGTGTTCGCGGACTTTGCCTGTGTCGGTGAGCGCAACGCTCGTGATTTTCCCCTTCAGACTCATGGATTTCCAGCCGCTTTTCGTATCATGCAATGTAATCCGTTCACGGCGATCCGCTCGGCATCTTGGACCGACAGTCATCCAAGGCTGCCGCCATCTGAGCGCCTGAGTCGTACCGTGCTTCAGGATTCTTGGCCAGTGCCCGATCGATCACGCTCTCGACGCAGGCGGGCAAGTCCGGGCGGAATGCACGCAGCGGCGGATGGGGCGCTTCGGCGATCTGCTGCATCAGGCCGGTCATCGAATCAGCAGTGAACGGAAGTTGGCCGGTTAACAATTGAAATAGGCTAACACCCAGGGAAAACAAGTCCGAGTGACCGGTCACAGTTCGTCCCTCAAGCTGCTCGGGTGACATAAACGACGGCGTTCCGAGAACTATGCCCGTGCGTGTACTGCCGGCGCCGCTCAAGCGCGCGATTCCGAAATCCGTGATTTTCAACACATCGGTGCTTGGGTCGAACATCAGGTTTGCGGGCTTGATGTCGCGGTGTACGACCTGCTGTTTGTGGGCAAATCCCAGTGCTTCGGCGGTGCGGGCGATGATCTCCAATACTTTACGCGGCTCGAGCAAGTTGTTCGACTTCGCGTAGTCGCTCAAATGCCGGCCCTTCAAATATTCCATCGCGATGTAGGCCAGGCCACGCTCTTCACCCACATCATAAATGGTGACGATGTTCGGATGATTGAGCCGGCCGGCGGTTTCGGCTTCGCGAAAAAAACGCGATCGCGCCTCGACCAGCTCGGCGTCGCTGAATTCGCTGGCGAGCGGGATGGCCTTGATGGCGACCATGCGATTGATGGCCGTATCGCGTCCGAGGTAGACGATGCCCATCGCCCCGCGGCCGATTTCGCGCTCGAGTTGGTAGCGGCCAAGCCGCTCGGCCTCCGGCACGGCGGCCGGGGCCGGACGCTCGCTCGGCGCGGCCCGCAAATTCGGCGTGGTAGCGCTCATCGAAGCCTGAGCGGCGGCCGCGCCTGCGGCCTTCGGTTTGCCGCGCTCGGTGTCCATGAGACGCCGCAAGCGGGCGGCGACATCTTTATACGTGCTGTCGAAGCGCGCCAAGTGGCGATAAACAGCCGTTGCTTGCTGGAGGCGGCCCCGCTGCTCCAACTGACCCCCCAGGATGTACAAGTCGCTCAGCACCGTGGCATTAGGCTTGCGGCCCTTGAGCTCGGCAAAACGCTGCTCGAAGTTGTCCAGGAGCCGCGCGGTGTCGGTGCCCACCGCGGATTTCGGTCTCGGCAGGGGTAGGGCCGCAGCCGGTCTGGCGCGCGACCACATGAATAAGGCGCTGCCGGCAGCAAATAGCGCGGCGCCGGGAATCCATAGCCAACTCCAGGTGTGCAGATTTGCCAGCAATCTGAGCAAAAGGTCAGCTGTGAGGATCCCGAAGCCCATAATCGCTGCGATCAGTCCAAATTTGCTCATGCAATAGACATAATCAGATTCATGAAGCCGGGCAGTATAGGTGATCGGGCTGCATTATCGGCAATCCTAAATTCACATATCGGTGCTAAAGGAGTCCATGGCGAAGTCGAAAGAGGTTTTTGTTTGTCAGAACTGTGGTGCCGCTGCGCCAAAATGGCAAGGGCAGTGCGCTACCTGCGGTGAATGGAACACGCTGGCTTCGGAGACTTTAGCCGCCCATCCGCGCAAGCAGAACTCCGCCGGGCGGAAGCAGATCGATGCTTCATCATCCTTGGCCGCAGAGGCGATCACCGAATCTCCCCGACTGACCACGGGTTCGACGGAACTCGACCGAGTGTTGGGCGGCGGCCTGGTCCCTGGCTCGGTGACCCTGATCGGCGGGGATCCGGGCATTGGAAAGTCGACCTTGATGCTCCAGGCCGCCGCCGCCCTCAATGGCTTGGGCGCGGTGCTGTACGCGACCGGCGAGGAGTCGTTGAAGCAGGTTGCGCTTCGTGCCCGGCGGTTGGGGCTCGAAGCGGCCACGGCTCGGCTGATCGCCGAGACCTGCGTGGAAGACATTGTCGCCGCGGCATCGAGCCTCTCGGCTCATGCGCTCATCGTGGATTCCATTCAGACCATGCACTCCGAACGAGTGGAAGCGGCTCCCGGCGCCGTCTCACAGTTGCGTGAATGCACCGCGGAACTGGTGCGCTTCGCCAAGGCCAGCGGCACCGCCGTGCTGCTGGTGGGTCATGTCACCAAGGAAGGACAAATTGCCGGGCCTCGGGTGCTCGAACACATGGTCGACACGGTGCTGTACTTCGAGAGCGATACGGGCAGCCGCTATCGGGTGCTGCGCTCCGTGAAGAACCGATTTGGCGCGGCTAATGAGATCGGGGTATTTGCGATGGTCGAGCAGGGATTGCGCGAGGTGACGAATCCTTCGGCGATATTTCTCTCGCGGCATGCCGAGCCGGTCCCGGGCAGTGTCATCACCGTGATGCGGGAGGGAACGCGTTCGCTGCTGATCGAGGTACAGGTGTTGGCTGATTCGAGCCTCGGCGCCAATCCGCGCCGCGTTGCCGTCGGCATCGACGGCAACCGCTTGACCATGCTCCTGGCCGTGGCGCATCGCCACGGCGGCTTGCTGCTGCAGGGACAAGATGTCTTCGCCAATGTGGTCGGAGGCGTGCGCCTGGCCGAGACCGCAGGCGATCTGGCTATCGTGATGGCGGCGCGTTCGAGCTTGAACGATGCACCCGTACCGAATTCCTTGATTGCGTTCGGCGAATTGGGGCTCGCCGGGGAAATTCGTCCCGTGCCGTTCGGCGAGGAGCGGCTGCGCGAGGCTGCGAAACATGGCTTCAAGTTGGCCGTCGTTCCGGAAGCGAATGTGCCGAAACGGCCCCCCGAGGGAATGACCGTGCGTGGCGTCACGCGCTTGAATCAAGCCTTGGACGCGTTCTAGATCGGGTCTTGGCCGCTCAAGGCGGCGTGGGCAGCGGCGGGCGGATGCGTACGGTTTTGATGGCGTTGTCGCCCGTCTGCAAAACCTCCAGCATGTAGTCCGCCATTTTCAAGGTGGTGCCGGGTTCCGGAATGGTCTCGAGGAACTCGACGATCAACCCATTCAGCGTTTTCGGTCCGTCGGTCGGCAGGTTCCAGCGCATCGATCGATTCAGCGCGCGAATCGTGGCGGACGCGTTGGCAACAAAACTACCGTCCGCTTCTGCGTGCACATCCTTGTGCATCATGGTTGCCGGATCGGTGGTGAATTCGCCGACAATCTCTTCCAGAATATCCTCGATCGTCACCAGCCCTTGAATGTCGCCGTACTCATCGACGACGAACGCCATACGGCGCTTGTTGCGCTGAAAATTGAGCAATTGCGTGTTGAGCGTCGTGCCGGAGGGAACGAAGTACGCCTCGCGGGCGCCGGCCGCGGCGGCCAAGGCGTCACGGTCGAGATGCCCGCGCGCCAATTCATGCACCACTTGCTTCATGTGCAAAAGCCCGATGATGCGGTCGATTTCTCCTTGGTATACGGGCAATCGAGTGTGCTGGCTCTGGCGCAGTTGTTCCAGTATTCGATCCCAATCATCGTCGATGTCGATGCCGACGATCTCATTGCGAGGCACCATGATGTCCTCGACCGTGGCGTGCTCCAGATCCAAAATGCTGACGAGCATTTGTTGATGGCGCCGCGGAATCATGGCGCCGGCCTCGGCGACAACCGTGCGCAACTCTTCACTGCTCAAAGAGTTGGCCGCTACCTGCCGCGATACGCCCAACAGCCGCAAAACGCCATTGGCCAGCAAATTCGTGGCCCAAACAAATGGATAAAACAAAAACAGCAGCGGCGTGTAGATAAAGGCGGCAGGCAGAGCCAGGCGCTCAGGATGCAGCGCACCGAACGTTTTCGGCGCAACCTCGCAAAATATCAGCAGCACGAACGCCAGCAGCGCGGCACCGAAAGCCACAAAAAACTCGCCCCCAAGGCGCAAGGCGATGAAACCCACCAACATCGGCGCCGCCACATTGACGAGCGTGCTCAGCAACAGGATCAGGCCGATCAGGCGATCGGGGCGCGCCAGCAGCGTCTCGGCCAAACGCGCCGCGCGGCTTCCTTCACTGGCGCGATGGCGCAGGCGATAGCGGTTGATGCTCATCAAAGCGGTTTCGCTGCCGGCGAAAAACGCGGCGAGGACGAGTAGCCCGGCCAGTGCTGAAAACAATAGACCTAGGGACGGGTGTTCCATTCGTGGTGTAAAAAGGGCTAGCCCCAATGCCGCCCGAACAAATACTCGAGAACGAACTTCACGCCGAAATAGGCCACCGCCAAGATCCCGAAGCCCCATAAAGTCCAGCGTACCGCGGATCGCCCGCGCCAGCCGAAGCGCAGACGCCCAATGAGCAGCACGCCGAACAGCAGCCACGCGATGAGCGACAAGACTGTCTTTTGGACCAGGTTCTGCGTGAACAAGTTGGTGACGAAGACAAAGCCGGTAATCAGCGCCAGCGTTAGCAGCCCAAATCCCGCTGCGATCAGCCTGAACATGACTTTTTCAAGTGCATCGAGCGGCGGCAATGCACTCGGAAGATCGGCGATGCGGCGCGTGCGCAGGCGCCTATCGAGGAACACCAAAAGAATGGCGGTGACGGCCGCGGCAAACAGCAGGGCAGCGGCGCCCATGGACAACAGAATGTGCGCGGTCAGTTCCCAGCCGGCGGTCGCTTCGACGTAGCTGCGCCCAACCTGGCCTAAGCCGGTGCCGACCGCCGCGCCGACCGCGGCGCTGAGCATCAGAATGGCCCCGAGCACGCGATTGTGCTTGTCGATCGAAATCAAACAGGCCAGCACCGCGAGGGTCCAGCCCAGCAACGACGTCGCTTCGAGCAGGCCGATGGAGAAGGGGCCGTTGAGGCGCATCATGAGCATGATGGCGTCGCTGTGGCCGATGATGGCGACCAGAATCAAGATCCACGCAACGGGTTCCAGCCGCGGCTGTTTTACACTGCGCAACATGGCCCATGCGCTTGCGGCGTAAAGGAGAAACAAATTGGTGGCGAGAATCACGGCTGGCCTAATGAGTGACGTACCGATCATGACATAAGTATACTAACCGCACTATGTTTGACCGCTTAACTGCCAGTCTTTCCTCGGCGCTGAAGTCGCTTTCCGGCCGCGGCCGGCTCACCGACGACAACATTTCCGACACGGTGCGCGAGGTGCGCCTCGCGCTGCTCGATGCCGACGTCGCGCTGCCGGTGGTGAAGAGCTTCACGGACGCCGTCAAAGCGCGCGCGGTCGGCGTTGAGGTGACCAAAAGTCTCACGCCCGGACAGGCATTCATCAAGGTCGTGCATGAGGAATTGACGCGGCTCATGGGCGAGCCGAGCACGGGTCTCAACCTGCGCGCTCAGCGGCCCGTCGTTGTGATGCTCGCCGGCTTGCAGGGCGCGGGCAAAACCACCAGCGCCGGCAAACTTGCGCGCTGGCTGATCGAGAAACAAAACAAAAAAGTGTTGATGGTCAGCACTGACGTCTATCGCCCCGCGGCCATCTTGCAATTGCAGACCCTGGCGGAGCAGATGGGCGCGGGCTTTGCGCCCGCGCTCGCCACCGAGGCGCCCGTGGCCATCGCCAAGCGCGCGCTCACGGAGGCGACGTTGCAAGCCTACGATGTGCTGCTGCTCGACACCGCCGGACGGCTGCACATCGATGCGGAGATGATGGCAGAGGTGAAGGATCTGGAGGCGGCGATCCAACCCCACGAGCGCCTGTTCGTGGTGGACAGCATGGCGGGCCAAGATGCAGTGAATGCCGCCAAGGCATTCAACGATGCCCTGAGTCTTACGGGCGTGATTCTCACCAAGGCCGATGGCGATGCGCGCGGCGGTGCGGCGCTTTCGGTTCGTCATGTAACCGGCAAGCCGATCCTGTTCGTGGGCACGGGCGAAAAATCCGACGCGCTGGAGCTATTTCAGCCCGAGCGCATTGCTTCGCGCATCTTAGGGATGGGCGATGTGCTGTCGCTGGTCGAACAGGTTCAAGATCAGGTCGATCAGGAAAAGGCAGAAAAGCTCGCCAAAAAGATCAGCAAGGGGAAATCCTTTGATCTGACGGACTTGCGCGATCAGTTGAGTCAATTGCAGAACATGGGCGGCATGGCAGCTTTGCTCGACAAGCTGCCGGCCCAAATGCAGGCCAACGCGGCCGCAGCCGCCGGCGCCGTCAACCCCAAGACCCTGAAGCGCCAGATGGGGATCATCGACTCCATGACGCCTCGCGAGCGTCGGCGGCCGGAAATGATCGACAATTCGCGCAAACGGCGCATTGCCAGCGGGGCAGGGGTGCCGCTGCCCGAGGTCAATCGGCTGCTGAAGCAGTTTGACCAAATGCAGAAAACCATGAAAAAGATGGTCAAAGGCGGAATGCTCAAGAATATGATGCGCGGGATGGCTGGTCGGATGCCGCCCGGCGGGTTCGGTCCGGGCGGATTTGGCCGCTAAGAACCCCGCAACACAAAGCTTTTGTTGCTCTCAGGCCCTGATTGTCATTACAATTAGCGGCTTGGCAATCGCAAGGTGAATTATGGTGACGATCCGTTTGACTCGACGCGGCGGCAAAAAGACGCCCTTCTATCACGTTGTGGTGACCGACAGCCGCAAGCGCCAGGGCGGCACCAGCCTCGAGAGCGTCGGCCTGTTCAACCCCGTGGCGCGTGGCGCGGAAGTCAAGTTGCGCTTGAACGTTGCCCGGATCGAGCATTGGGTGAGCAAGGGTGCTCATATGTCCGATCGCGTCAAATTTCTTCTCACCAGCTTCCGTAAGCAGGCCGCGTAAAGGCTTCAGGGCACGATGAGCGGCGAATCATCGGCGCTCATCCAACTGGGTTTCGTAGGCGCCCCGTTTGGCGTCCGAGGTTGGGTCAAGCTACGGTCACACACAGATCCCCCCGAACGCCTGCTGGAACATGGCAATTTGCAGATTGGGCGAGAGGGAGCGTGGCGCAGCTATCGCATTGAACAGCGCGGCCGCAGCGGGGGCGCGCTAACGGTCAAATTGGCCGGAGTGGAGGATCGGGATCAAGCGGCGGCCCTGACCGGCGCGCAGATCTGCGTACCGCGAGTGGAACTGCCGCAGCGGGACGATAAGGATTTCTACCGCGCTGACCTGATCGGTTGCGAGGTGGTCAATCTGGCCGGCGTGGGTTTAGGTGTCGTGCAGCATTTTATCGAGACCCCGGCGCAGGCCCTGATGGTGGTGCGCGGGGAACGTGAATATTGGGTGCCGGCGGTGCCGCAGCACCTTCGACGCGTTGATTTACAAGCGCGCCGGGTGGTCGTGGATTGGGACGCCGCAGCGGATTGAGTATGCGAATTGCGGTGGTGTCGCTGTTTCCCCAGATGATCCGCGAGGCGCTGAACATCGGCGTGGTTGGGCGGGCATTGGAGCGCGGTATTTTTCAGGTCGATTGCTTCGATCCGCGCGACTACACGGCCGATCCGCACCGGACGGTGGATGACCGCCCTTATGGCGGTGGACCGGGAATGGTTTTGAAGGTGGAGCCGGTGCGCAGCGCGGTGCGCGACGCGATGCGGGTTCTGCCGCCGGGCAGCCGGCGCGTCTACTTGGGCGCGGACGGAAGCAGGTTCGAGCAAAGCAGGGCGCGCGAGGCTTGTGAGTGGCCCGGTCTTGTTTTGGTGGCAGGACGCTACGAAGGGATCGACGAGCGCTTCATCGAACAGGAAATCGATGAACAATGGTCCATCGGCGACTATGTGCTGTCGGGCGGAGAACTGCCGGCGCTGGTGGTCATCGATGCGATTGCGCGGTTGATGCCGGGTACGTTGGGCAGTTCGGAATCGGCGCTGCAGGAGTCCTTCAGCGACGGTTTGGTGGATTGGCCGCACTACACGCGGCCACAGACGCTGGAAGGGCACGAGGTGCCCGCGGTATTGGCCTCGGGCGATCACGCCGCGATTCATCGCTGGCGATTGCAGCAGGCGCTGGGCCGCACGTGGTTGCGCCGGCCGGAACTGCTCGAGCGGCGCGGCATGAGTGACGAAGAGCGAGAATTGTTGGAAGAATTCAAGAATGAAGCGAGGCAACGGCAATGAATAAGATCATCCAGGAAATCAACGGCGAGCGAGCGACGCGCAAGCTTCCGGACTTCAATCCCGGCGATACCATCGTCGTGCAGGTCAAGGTGGTCGAAGGTGATCGCGAGCGCGTTCAAGCCTATGAAGGCGTGGTGATTGCCAAAAAGAACCGCGGCCTCAATTCTTCGTTCACGGTGCGCAAGATTTCCCACGGCGAAGGCGTCGAACGCGTTTTTCAAACCTTCAGCCCCTCGATCAGCGAAGTCAGCGTGAAGCGCCGCGGCAGCGTGCGCCGCGCCAAGCTGTACTACCTGCGTGACCTGTCCGGTAAAGCCGCGCGCATCGACGAGAAGATCTGAGCTTTGAATGAACGCCGGGTCCGCTCTTAGGGGATTCTTCGGGCTTGTCTGGCGAATCCTGGAAGGGATCCGCAAGGTGCTGCACCTGGCGTTGTTGCTGCTGATTTTCGGCTTCGTTCTCGCCGCGCTGCATAACTCCATACCGATCGTGCCGCGCAGCGCCGCGCTCATCATTGCGCCGCAAGGCGAATTGGTCGAGCAGATTGCGGGCGACCCGGTGCGCCGCGCATTGGGCGAGGCGTCCGGCGGCCCGGCGCCGGAAACCTTGCTGCGGGACGTGACCGACGCCATCGCGGCTGCCAAGTCAGACTCGAGAATCAAGCTCATCGTTCTGGACGTCGACGAGATGGATCCGTCAGGCTTGTCGAAATTGCAGGAGATCGGCGCGGCGCTGCGCGACTTCCGGGCTTCCGGCAAGCGCGTGATTGCCGCAGGCGACTCCTTCAGCCAATCGCAATACTACCTGGCCGCGCAGGCCGGCGAGGTGTACCTCGACCCCATGGGTGAAGTGTCGGTCAACGGCTTCAGCTACTACCGCATGTACTACAAGGACGCGATCGACAAGCTCAGCGTCGATTTGAATGTGTTCCGTGCCGGCACGTTCAAAAGCTATACCGATCAATTTTCCCGCAATGACATGGCGCCGAGCGAACGTGAAGAGACTTCGGTGTGGCTCGAGTCGCTGTGGAATGCGTACACGCAAGATGTCACGCGTGCCCGATCCCTGCCAGCCGGCGCACTGAAGGATTTCATCACGGAACAGCCTTCCTCATTGCAGGCGGTCAAGGGCGACATGGCCAAGATGGCGCTGCAGCGCGGCCTGGTGACGGCGCTGAAGAGCCGGCGGCAGGTTGCCGAGGATTTGAAGGGGTTGGTGGGCGAGGACGACAACAATCATTCGTTCAATTCCATCGGGATGAACCAGTACCTGTCGGCGGTGCGCTCCAAGCGTGTTCTGAAGGGGAAGTCCGATGCCAAGATCGGCATCGTCGTCGCAGCCGGCGAGATTTTTGACGGACGTCAAATGGCGGGGGCGATCGGCGGCGAGAGCACATCGAACCTGCTGCGGCAGGCGCGCTACGACGACACCGTGAAAGCGGTGGTGCTGCGCGTCGACAGTCCGGGCGGCAGCGAATTCGCGTCGGAAAAAATCCTGCGCGAAGTCCAGGCCCTGCGCAAAGCGGGTAAACCGGTCGTCGTATCGATGAGCACTTACGCGGCCTCCGGCGGTTACTATATCGCCGCCGCCGCCAATCAGATATTTGCCAGTCCAACCACCATTACCGGTTCGATCGGCGTGTTCTCCGTCATTCCCACCTTTCAGCGCACGCTGGAGAAGCTCGGTGTCAAGGTCGATGGCATCGGCACCACGCCGCTGGCGGGCGATTTACGCATCGATCGGGCGCTCGGGCCCGTCACCAAGCAGCTGCTGCAGGCGTCCGTGGATTACGCCTACGCACAATTCGTACGGCGTGTAGCGGACGGCAGAAAGAAGTCGGTGGAAGACGTGGACAAGATCGCGCAGGGCCGGGTCTGGGCGGGTCTCGATGCGCAGCGCATCGGATTGGTCGATCATCTCGGCGGACTCAAGGACGCGACCGATGCCGCCGCGAAACTGACGGAACTGGGCAAGGACTACGACGTCGACTACATCGAGCCTGATTTGAGCCTGCGCGAAGAGCTATTGATGCAGATTCGCTCGCAGGCGGTGCGATTGGGTCAATCGGCAGGGCTCATTCCGCAGCGCACGGAAGTCGAGCGTATCCTGGATCCGTTGCTGCAGCAGGCGCGCGCAATCACCCGGTTGAAAGACCCACGCGGACTGTATTCGTATTGCTGGTGCCGCGAGCCGCCCGAGCGTTAATCCTAGAGACTCGACCAGTCGAGCGTCACCTTTCCGGACTTGCCGGAATTCATGATCTGAAAGCCTTCCAGATAGTCGTTGATCCCCAGGCGATGGGTAATCACCGGCCGAATGTCCAAGCCGCTTTGCAGCATGCTCGACATTTTGTACCAGGTTTCGAACATCTCGCGGCCATAGATTCCTTTGATGGTCAGTCCCTTGAAAATGACCTGATTCCAGTCGATCGCGGTCTCGCCGGGCGGGATGCCGAGCATGGAAACGCTGCCGCCATTGTTCATGGTCCGCAGCAATTCACGCAGCGCCGCCGGATTGCCGGACATTTCAAAGCCGACGTCGAAGCCCTCTTCCATGCCCAAATCACGCATCGCATCGTCCAGCGACTCGCGCGATATATTGAGCGCGCGCGAGGCGCCCATTTTCTTGGCCAGATTCAACCGGTAGTCATTGACGTCGGTAATGACGACGTGCCGCGCGCCGCAGTGGCGTGCGATGGCCACGGCCATGACGCCGATCGGGCCCGCGCCGGTGATGAGCACATCCTCGCCGACCACATTGAACGCCAGTGCCGTGTGCGTGGCATTGCCGAACGGATCTAAAATCGAGGCGATCTCATCGTCGATGGCTGCGGGCAGCTTGAACACATTGGAAGCGGGTATGGTCAGGTACTCGGCGAAGGCGCCCGGGCGATTGACGCCGACACCGGAGGTATTGCGGCACAGATGGCGGCGGCCGGCGCGGCAATTGCGGCAATGGCCGCAGGTGATATGACCCTCGCCGGATACGCGATCGCCCGTATGAAAGCCGCGCACTTCGCTGCCCAGCTCGACGATCTCGCCGGAATACTCATGGCCCACCGCCATCGGGACCGGTACGGTCTTTTGCGCCCACGCATCCCAATTGTAAATATGCATGTCGGTGCCGCAGATGGCGGAGCGATGCACCTTGATCAGAACATCATTGTGACCGACCGAAGGTTCCGGGACGTCCTGCATCCAGATACCGGGTTCGGCGCGGGCTTTGACGAGTGCTTTCATGTTTGACTTGCCTCTACTGAATCACGCCAAGGTCGCGCGCCGAGCGACCAAACGCGGAAATAACCTGATCGAGTTGCTGGGTGGTGTGCGCAGCATTCATTTGGGTACGAATTCGCGCTTTTCCATGGGGCACGACCGGGAAAGAGAAGGCCACCACGTAAATACCTTCATTCTGCATCCGCTCGGCGAGGCGCACGGCCAAGGGCGCATCTCCCAGCATCACCGGAATGATGGGATGCTCCCCGGGAACCAGGTTGAAGCCCAAGGCCTGCATGCGCTCGCGAAAGTACCGGGCGTTCGCATGCACGCGATCGCGCAGTTCCGGTGAACTCTCCAGAAGGTCGAGAACCTGGATGGTGGCGGCGGCGACGGTCGGTGCGATGCTGTTGGAAAACAAATAAGGCCGCGAGCGCTGCCGCAGCCAGGCAACGATGTCCTTGCGGGCCGCGACAAATCCGCCGCTGGCGCCGCCCAATGCCTTGCCCAAGGTGCTGGTGAGGATATCAATCCGGCCTACGACGCCGCGGTATTCATGCGAACCGCGGCCACGGGCGCCGATGAATCCGGTCGCATGCGAATCATCGACCATGACCAGCGCATTGTATCGGTCCGCCAGATCGCAAATCTCATGCAGCCGCGCAATGGATCCATCCATGGAGAATACGCCGTCGGTCGCGATGAGCCGCACGCGTGAATCCTGCGAATCCTTGAGCGCCTGCTCGAGCTCATTCATGTCGTTGTTGGCATAGCGCAGGCGGCGCGCTTTGCACAGGCGGATGCCGTCGATAATGCTGGCGTGATTCAGCGCATCGCTGATGACGGCATCCTGCTCGTCGAGCAACGTCTCGAACAGGCCGCCGTTCGCATCGAAGCAGGAGGAATACAAAATCGTATCGTCCATCGACAGGTACGCGCTCAATCGCTCCTCGAGCTCGCGGTGCACGCTTTGCGTGCCGCAAATAAAGCGCACCGAGGCGACGCCATAGCCATAGCGCGTGAGGCCATCGTGCGCGGCTTTGAGCACAGCGGGATGGTTGGCAAGTCCCAAATAGTTGTTCGCGCAGAGATTGATCATCTCCTGCCCGTCGGCGAGCCTGATCACAGGGCCTTGGGCCGAGCCGATGACGCGTTCGCGCTTCAGCAGACCCGCGGCAGCGAGCGCCTCGGTGTCGTGCCGCAGCCGCTCGAGAAATTCCGTGCCGTGCATGGCGCTATTATAGCTATTTCGTCTGTCTCTTGAGATCCTTAAGATCCGACCGCTTATGACAACCGAGCAAAACACCGACAATCATCGTTTGGACAAATGGCTATGGCATGCCAGGTTCTTCAAAACTCGAAGTCTCGCGACCGCGGCCATCAACGGCGGCAAGGTCCATTTGAATGCGGAACGCGTCAAGCCGGCGCATCGTGTGCGAATCGGCGATCATTTGAGTTTATCGCTGCAAGGGATCGTGGCGGAATTTGAAGTTCTCGGCCTGCCCGCGCGGCGCGGGCCCGCGGCTGAGGCACTCACGCACTATCTGGAGACGGCGGCGAGTGCCGAGCGCCGCGCGAAGCTGAAAGAGCAGCAGCGCCTGGCTAACATCTCCAGGCCCAGGCCGGATTCGCGTCCTGACAAACGCGAGCGGCGCCATCTCATGAAGCTGCATCGGGGTCAGACTTAAGGTCAGAGCCTCTTTAAAAAAACTTGCGCTGCCCGATCTATGTGCTACAGTCGGTAACACTATGAGCAGTAACACTACGCAAAGTCACGATCCTGCCGAGCTGGGCGAGCTGGAGCGAGCCGTGCTGGAACTCATTTGGGAGCATGGCGTGCAGAACGCCGACCAAGTCAGAGAGCAGCTGGTGCTGCAGGGACGGCCCCTCAAAGAGTCCACCATTCGCACCGTGCTGCGCCGGCTCGAAGAGAAGGGGTATCTGGTCCATTCCATCGAGAGCCGTACCTTCCTCTACCGGCCGGCAGCATCGCGGCAGGCGGTGGCAGGGCGGGCAGTGCAACGCATCGTGGATTGGTTCTGCGAAGGCTCCGTGGAAACCTTGCTGGCCGGCATGGTGGATTCTGCGGTGTTGGACCGGAAGGAATTGCAGCGCCTCGCCGAACGTATCGCCGCATCGAAGAAGGGGAAGAAATCATGAGCACTCATCTGTTGCTTGAAGCCGCCGTGCGCTCCTTGGTGATGGGCGCGATGATCCTGGCGGCGCTACGGCTGTTGCGAATTGATCAAGTGCGCGCCCGGCGCACCGCGTGGCTGCTGGCGCTCATCGGCGCGCTGACGATGCCGGTGCTGGTCGGCGCGCAGATTGGACCGCGGCTGCTGCCCGAGATCGCGGCGGCGAAGCCGCAAGCGACGCTGTACCGGGATGGGCCCTACATCGGCGCGGCTGCGCAAGACGCGCCGCCAATCACGCCACGAGACGCGCCGCGATTCAATGACGGGCGCAACGCGAGCGCAGCGGGCGTCCAAGGCGCCCGGGACGCCGAGGGCGCGCAACCTTCGAATATCGTGCTAACTCTCGCCGTCTTCGGCTACTGCGCGGTTGCAGCCGTGTTGTCGCTGCGTCTTTGCGCGGGCGTCGGCTTCGCGCTGCGTCTGCGCAATCAAGCGGAGCGCGTCGTATTTCCCTTCGATCCCGAATTGGATGTGCGCAGCAGTTCGCGAATTGCCACGCCCGTGACCATCGGCTCGAGCGTTCTGCTGCCCAGCGGCTATGTTTCGTGGGATGAGGCCACCTTGCGCATCGTGCTGTCGCATGAGCGGGCACACGTCAGGCAGGCAGATTTCTACGTACATGCGCTGGCCGGATTGCACTGCGCGCTTTTCTGGTTCAATCCCTTCAGCTGGTGGCTGCAGCGTCAGCTGTCGGAGCTCGGTGAGGCGCTGAGCGATTGCGCGGCGGTCGAACAGGCCGAGAGCCGTGCGTCCTACGCCGAAACCCTGCTCGCGTTCGCCACGCGCGCCCGATGGCCGCTGACCGGCGTTGCCATGGCAAGCGCCGGCAACCTGACGCCGCGGATCGAGCGGCTGCTGAGTGATAAAGGCTTTGAACGCTCTTTTGCCGTCAAGCACCGCCTGCCGTACATTGCGGCGGGCGTCGTGATCATGGCCATGGTCGCGTCCACCTCGATGACGCGAGTGCATGCATCCCCGAGCAATGGTCCCTTGAACGCCATCAACGTTGCGATCAACACGAATCTGTCCGATTCGATCGCCGCTCAGGTGTCCAATTCAATTTCCGCCAACATATCCAATTCCGTCGCCTCGAACGCCCGCGCAGCGAAGAAGGACGCCAAGAAAGCCGATGCCGACCGTTCTGCCGAACACGACGAAGCCGGCGAGCCTTTCGAAGAGGGGATCATGGCCATCGTTACGGATCACTCGCGGATGATGTTCGACAGCGGGAACATGTTGCCGCACCAAAGCGGCGACTACATCTACTTTCAACATGACGGCAAGCCCTACCTCATTCAGGACCCCGAAGTCATCGCGCACGCGCAGCAGCTGCTCGCACCCATGAAAGACCTGAAGGAAAAGCAGAAGGAGCTGCGCCAGCAGCAGTCGATGCTCGGTGCTCAGCAGCACATGCTGCTGGCGCAGCAGCGTGTGGTGAAAATCGACACACCCGAATTGAAGCGGCAGATGGCGGATCTGCAGAACATGATCAAGCAGATGAATCTGCAGGACCTCTCGGCTCAAATCGACCGCAACGCGCTGGCGGAGGTGCAGGCGCACTTGGGCGAAATCCAAGCCGCTGTCGGCAGGATGCAGGCGGAGATGTTCAAGCAGCAATTCCACTTCGGTGCGGAGCAGGGTGAACTCGGCGAGCAACAGGGCAGGCTCGGTGAGCAGCAGGCGCAGTTGGCGGAGCAGCAGCGAAAAATCGTCGAAGACGTCAGACGTCAGTTAAAGCCCATCATCGAGCAGGCGATTCGCGAGGGTAAGGGAAAGGCGCTGGAGAATTGGTAGGCGAGCGGCTGGCTCAGCCGCATTCCCAGAACTCGTCCATATCCTCCGGATCGTCCTCTTCGCAGGCATTGGCCGTTTCCGGTTGCAAGGTCGCCCACTCGGCGTGATACCAGACGGCCGTGGCGATCCCGGCGGTGGGCAATTCGCGCCGCTGCGGCTTCGGCCCGAAGCGGCTCGCGACCGAGCTCAATCCCGGGTTGTGCCCGCAGATCATGATGTGGCTCAACGAGGCGGCGCGGTGCGCCAGCAGCTGCCATGTTCTCTCGGGCGACCCCAAATAGAGCTCGCGCGCGCACTGCACTTGCTTGGCTTCGAGCTCGCAAGTGGCGGCAATAATCTCGGCGGTTGCCCAAGCGCGTTCGGCGGGGCTCACCAAAATGAGATCGGGCACGAGATTTCGCTTCACCAGACGCCCCGCCATCTCCTGCGCCTCGATGCTCCCGCGGTGCGCGAGCGGGCGCTCATAGTCCTCCGGATAGGCGTCGGCGGGTTCGGCCTTACCGTGACGAAGCAGGGTCAGTCTGAGCGTACCCACAAATGGCCGTTCTCAATTTTGGTTTCAAAAACGCGCACCGGTTCATAGGCAGGCGGCGTCAACGCCTCGCCCGTGCGCAGGCAGAATCGCGCCCCGTGACGCGGGCAGATGATTTCATTGCCCTCGATCTCGCCGCCGGTCAATTGCGCTCCGTCGTGGGTGCAAATATCCTCGATCGCAAAATAGGCGTCGCCGCTGCGAATGACGGCAATCATGCGCCGGCCCACCGCAATGGACTTCGCTTGACCTTCGCCCAAATTGTCGGTGAGTCCCGCATCAATCCACGTCAACAGAACGCCCCTCTCGTCACATCACGCCGCATCATCACGCCGCATCACATCATGCCGGTCTGCAGGCGGGCCTCGTCCGACATCATGGTCTGATTCCACGGTGGATCAAACACCAGTTCGACGTTGGCTTGCGCCACGGTGGGGATAATTTGCACCTTCTCGCGCACGTCCTGCACCAACACTTCGCCCATGCCGCAACCGGGTGCGGTTAAGGTCATCTTGATATCGACCGTGCGTGTGGAGTCTTCGTTCTTGCTCACATCGCACTCGTATACCAGCCCCAGGTCGACGATATTGACCGGTATTTCAGGGTCATAGCAAGTCTTGAGTTGCTGCCAAATGATGTTCTTGATGTCCTCTTCGGACGCGCCGGGCGGAACCTCGGGCGCCTTCGCCGATGTCTTGCCGATGGCATCGGCATCCTGGCCGGCGATGCGAAATAAATTGCCGTCGATGTAGACGGTGAAGCTTCCGCCCAGGGCCTGGGTGATGTAGCCGACCGAACCCAACTTCAAGTTGACCTCGGCGCCGGCAGGAATTGTCACCGCCTTGACCTCGCGTTGCACGACGATGGGTTCATTTTCGTAGGCGCGCATATCAGCAGCTCACTCGGTGGACACCGCAGGCAGGGACTTCAAGTCCGTGGACTTGAGCGCCGATGCCAACGTGTGCCAACACAGACTCGCGCACTTCACCCGGGCGGGGTATTCGCGCACACCGGACAGCGCCGCCAGTTTGCCCAGCTCCTCAGCGGGCGGCGCTGCATCGTCGGTCAGCAGCTGATGCACACGCTCGAACAGTTTGAGCGCCTCGCCGCGGGACTTGCCCTTCACGGCTTCCGTCATCAGCGATGCGGAGGCCGTCGATATCGCGCACCCCTGGCCTTCGAAGCGGATATCGCTGATGGTGTCCTGATTCAGTCGCAAGCGCAGGGTGAGATGATCGCCGCACATGGGATTGAATCCCTCGACGCTGGCGTCGGCGGGTTCGAGGGCGCCGAAGTTTCGCGGCTGACGGTTGTGATCGAGGATCACGTCGCGGTAAAGGTCGTTCAGTTCCATGGCGACTCTTTAAACGAACATCTTGCGCGCGCGTTCGATACCGGCGCCAAGCCTGTCGATTTCATCGAAGCGGTTGTAGAACGCAAACGAGGCACGGGCGGTGGCCGGCAGCTTGAAGAAATCCATGACCGGCATCGCGCAATGATGGCCGGTGCGAACCGCGATCCCGTCTTCGTCCAGGATCGTCCCCAAATCGTGCGGATGCACGCCGGCAACCACGAAGGAAACCAGGCTGGCCTTGTCCGGGGCGGTGCCGATGATGCGCAATCCCGGAATTTGGGTCAACACCTCGGTGGCGTGGTGGAGCAGGGCGCTTTCGTGAGCATGGGCGGCATCCAGGTCCAAGCCCGACAGAAAATCGACTGCCGCGCCCAAGCCGATGGCGCCGGAAATATTGGGCGTGCCGGCTTCGAATTTGTTCGGCAAGGCATTGTAGGTCGTCTTGGCGAATGTCACGGCCAGGATCATTTCACCGCCGCCCTGCCAGGGCGGCATGCGATCGAGAAGCTGCTCGCGTCCATAGAGCACGCCCACGCCCGTGGGTCCGTACATCTTGTGACTCGAGAAGGCATAAAAGTCGCAGCCCAAGTCCTGCACGTCGACCGGCATGTGCGAGATAGCCTGCGCACCGTCGATCAAAGTGATGATGCCCCGGGCTTTGGCGGCGGCGATCAGGCGCCGCACGGGCAGAACGGTGCCCAGCGCATTGGAGACATGCGCGCAGGCGAGGATTTTGGTGCGAGGGTTCATGAGAGCAACCACGGCATCCAGATGCACCTCGCCGGAAGCGTCCATGGGAGCGACGATCAGTTTGGCCCCGGTCTGCTCACAGACCATCTGCCAGGGCACGATGTTGGCGTGGTGCTCCAAGTGCGTGATCAGAACCTCGTCGCCCGGCTTCAAGGTGGGCCGCGCGTAACTTTGCGCGACCAGGTTGATCGCCTCGGTGGTGCCGCGAACAAAAATAATCTCGCTGCGCGAGCGCGCATGGATGAAGCGAACCAGGCGGTCCCGCGCGCTTTCGTACAGCGCCGTAGCCTCCTGGCTCAAGGTGTGCACACCGCGATGAATATTGGCGTGGTGGTGGCGTTCGTAGCCATCCACCGCGTCGATCACGCATTGCGGGCGCTGCGCCGAGGCGCCATTGTCCAAATAGGCCAAGGGTTTGCCGTGCACGATGCGCGCCAGGATGGGGAATTGGCGGCGCGCGGCGTCGACGTCGAAGGTATGGTCGGTCTGGGCTAAGGCAATATTGTTCATCGGAACTTCCGCAGGATTTGAGAATCGGGCAATTGGCTGATCAGGGCATTCTCGATCGCGGAACGCGCCGAGCTCACCGACATGCCCGTGAGGACATCGGCGAGGAAGGCGAATACCAGCAGGCTTTGCGCCGTTTCGCGGTCGAGGCCGCGCGACAGCAGGTAGAACAGCATGTCGGGATCGAGCCTGCCGGTGGTGGCGCCGTGCGCGCACTTGACCTCGTCGGCATGAATTTCGAGCTGCGGCCGCGTGTCGATTTCCGCGCTGGGCGAGAGCAGCAAGCCGCGGCTCGATTGCTGCGAATCGGAATGGACCGCGCCCGCGTTGACGATGACCTTGCTGTTGAAGATGACGCGGCTGACATCGCTGGCGATGGCGCGCGCCGTTTGGCGGCTGCGCGTATCGGGCGCCGCATGCGTGACGATGTTGACGCAATCGACGTGCCGATCTGCGTGCCCCACCAGCAGCGAATAGCTGTCCAGCGATGCGCCCGATGCATTCAAATGCGCTTCCAGCGATGAGCGCACCAGGCCGCCACCCAAGGCGATGGTGAATTGCTTGCAGTGGCTGCCGTGAGCTTGATGGATGTCGAGAGAGTCAATGTGGCTTGCGCCGGCGCCCGTCGCATAAACCCGGTAGTGCTCCAGCCGCGCATCCTTGCCAAGCGAGATATGCGTGTTGGAATTGCTGAGAGGGGCGATGTCCCCGTGCGCGATGTGATGCTCGATGATGGTCGCGCTCGAACCCGGTGCGGCGTCGATGATGATGCGCGGATGCGCCGCCTCGTCCGCTCGTTCGCCCGTCGACACATGAAGAATGACCAAGGGCTCTGCGACTTGCCGGGTGATCTTCAGGTACAGGCCATCGATGAAGAGTGCGGTATTGAGCAAGACC
>DATHFB010000428.1:0-3516 GCA_035318305.1 Steroidobacteraceae bacterium
TATGGTGCGACTTCCCGAATTGCCAAGAATGCCAGTGAGCATCTCGATGCTCTCCTCGACAACAATGACGTGGCCGATGTAGCAGTGCTCGACAGCGGCTACATTCGAGTGGTGCAGGACGTGCGCGGCAAGCACGGCTCGGAAGGCGATTACGTCATGACCAGACCGTTGCATGGTCCCTTGAATCCGACCAGCGTCGATCACTCCACCGACACCTACGACACCATCGATTGGCTGATCAAAAACCTTCCCGAGACCAACGGCAAGGTCGGCATTCTGGGCATTTCGTACGACGGATTTACATCGCTGATGGCGCTGGTCAACCCGCACCCTGCGCTGCGCGCGGCAATTCCCATCAACGCCATGGTGGATGGATGGATGGGTGATGATTGGTTTCACAAGGGCGCCTTTCGGCAGGACTCTTTGACCTATATCCACGGTCAAGAATCCACGCGCGGCAGCGATATTTCGTGGTGGACGGATCATTACGACGACTACGACACCTGGCTCAACGCAGGTTCGGCCGGCGAGATGGCGCGGCGCCACGGCCTCGAACAGGTGGGCTTCGCCGCCAAGGTCATGAACCATCCGGCGTACGATGAATTCTGGCAGGATCAGGCCCTGGACAAAATCCTCGCGAAGCAAAACGTCGCTGTGCCCGTCATGCTGGTGCACAGCCTGTGGGATCAGGAAGACATCTACGGCAACATCGCGCTTTACAAAGCGCTCAAGGCGCAACAGGCCGATACCTCGAACATCTACCTGGTCATCGGCCCGTGGTTTCATCATCAGCAGCGGCTCGACGGCAGCGCCATCGGACAGATCCGCTTCGGCAGCGACACCGCGGAATACTTCCGCAAGAATCTGGTACGGCCATTCTTCGATCACTATTTGAAGGACGATGCCCCGCCGCTGCACATCGCGCAGGTAACGGCCTTTGAGACCGGGACGAATCGCTGGCAAGGTCTCGCGACATGGCCGAGCGGTTGCGACTCCGGCTGTGCCATTCACAGCCAGAAACTCTATCTGCACAGCGGCGGCAATCTTCGTTTGAGCGCGACACTCGACTCAAGCTCCGCCCCCCGGGGCGGCGCAGCCGACTTTGAATCCTATGTCGCGGATCCGGCCAAGCCGGTGCCGTACATACCGCGGCCCATCCATATCGGCGGCGATGCGGGCGCGATCAATTGGCAGACGTGGCTGGTCAGCGATCAGCGCGATGTCGCCTCGCGCACCGATGTACTGAGTTTTTCCACGCCGGTACTGACGGAGGCGTTGAAGATCAGCGGCGAGCCCATCGCCAATTTGATTGCATCGACCACGGGAAGCGATGGCGACTTCGTGGTCAAATTAATCGATGTGTATCCGGACGAGGTGGGCCGCCAGCCGCAGTTGGGCGGCTATCAATTGATGGTTGCAGCCGACATTCTCCGCGGCCGCTACCGCGATTCCTTCAGCAATCCGAAGCCCATCCCCGCGGATCAACGGCAGGTCTTCCGCTTCGCGCTGCCCACCGCCAACCATGTGTTCTTGCCGGGGCATCGCATCATGGTGCAAGTGCAATCGAGCTGGTTTCCGCTGTATGACCGAAATCCGCAGACCTATGTCGACAATATCTTTTTCGCCAAGCCCGGCGATTACAAGAAGGCGACCATCAAAATATTCGACGGCGGTTCTGCGGTGAGCTTCGTCGATTTGCCGGTGGTGCAGACGGCTTCGCGATAGTCGGTGCTTGAAGGAAGCGGCCGAGTACTGACTCGGCCGCTTATTGAGCCTAAATTGCGCGGGCCGCCTATTTGTCGCGCTCGCCCTTCTTCTTTTCGTCATTAGGGTTCGGACGTTGCGGCTTCTGGGCTGTTGGCGGTTTGGCCGCGCCTTGTTGACCGGCCGGGGGCTGTGCCTGGCGAGCGGCACCGGTCGGCTGCCCCGGTGTTCGCACGAATCCATTCGGCTGACCAGGCTGACCACGTTGGCCCGGCTGGCCCGCCTGTCCCGCCTGTCCCGCCTGTCCCGGCTGTCCCGCCTGCCCCGGTTGGCCGCGTTGTCCCGGCTGGCCTTGGAAACGCTGCGCGCCATTCTGCTGACCAGGCTGGCCCGGTTGTGCTTGGAATTGCGATCCACCACTCTGCTGCCCCGTCTGTCCCGGTTGGCCGCGTTGTCCCGGCTGTCCTTGGAATCGCTGTGCGCCATTCTGCTGACCAGGTTGGCCCGGTTGGCCCGCCTGCGCCGGTTGGCCGGTCTGGCCCGGGAAACGCTGCCCGCCATTCTGCTGTCCGGGCTGGCCAGGCGCACGCGCCGCGCCGGCAGGCAGTGTTGCCGCGCCGCGCGCGCCGATGATACCCGGTGCATTGAACGCGGCCGGTCTCGGCGTTGCCGCAATGGCAGGATGACCACCGTTGATTCGCGCCGCCAGCGCGGGATTTCTGATCGCTTCTTGAACGTGTTCGTGCTGCATTTGCGTGGCCTGCACATGCTGTTCCCGTGCGGCCGCTCTTTCCTGCGGCGTCCAGTTCGCACGTGTGCCGCCGGGCCCGCCGTTGTAGCTCACCCTATTGACGGTGACATTGTTGACGACTGTTTCGTTGTAAGTGTTGTGAATGACCGTCACGTTCACATTATTGACTGCGCGGTTATAGGCGAATCGGTTGCCCTGCCAGCGCCCGCCGGCAAAACCAACGCCGACATAGCCGTAGCCGTAATTGACACCGCCGTAGTACCCGATGTGCGGACCCCAATAGCCCGGGTGGAAGGCGTAGACCCCGCCTCCGAAGCCCCAGTATCCGGGCGTCCATAGCACGCCAACCCGCGGTGGCTGCACCCAGGTTCCCGGAACCCAGTAGTACTCCCCTGCGCCCCAAGCCCAGTATCCGGGCGTCCACATGTAACCGTCTTCAGGACAGGGTGGTTGTTCGTAGTCCGGCAACGGAGGCGGCGCCTCGTTTGCCTGTACCTCCACATCAGCCGCCGGCTCATCATAGGCGGGCGGTGGTGGTGGTGGCTGGTCGTAGTACCGCGGAGGCGGCGCGGGCGCCATCACGCATCCGCCCAAGAGCGTCGCTGCAGCCAGGGCCAGCGTCGTGCCGACCATCGAACATCTTGAATTTACAGGGTTTTTTCTAAAGGTAAGCATCGTGGCCCGCCGTTTTGATGTTGATACCCGCAGCGTACTGTCAAGAACGCTGTCCGTAGAACACATAACGTCACAATTCACAGATTGGCCACCTCTGTGAAGGGAATGTAACGCGCCGGAAGGGTTAGTAGCCTCGAGGCAACGAGAAGAGCAGTTGCCTCGCGGCTACTTGCCCTTCCTGACGGGGTGCTCGAACCGATCAACATCACGATGCGATGCTACCGGTGGGCGCTGGACGACATCCGATTTTCCGGCCGACGAGTGCGAATGAGGCCACACGACCACGGATGGCCCTTAGAAACTCCTGCACGTGATGTTGAGCGGTCCGCGCGACGGGACTAGGGAATGGGAAGCTTCAGGGGAACTGCTCTTCGTTCCCCTGAAGG
>DATHFB010000429.1:0-25333 GCA_035318305.1 Steroidobacteraceae bacterium
TCCGCATTGCTATCGATGACATTTCGACACAACTGGGCGCCGCTTTCATCGAGAGGGATGTGAAGACCGTCTGGGAACTCTCGTTCGATCAAATACCGGGACATGTGGAAATCTCCAATGCAACCCAACCGTCGGGGATCATGGTTTGCTTGGGAGATCGGCGAATCACAGGATCTACTCAATTTGGACGAGCCGCATACCCACATTGCGGGGGGGAGGCGAAGCTCCAGCTTCGACCCGCTTTGCGTGCACGCCGGGGATCGGTTACAAGTCCCTGTACGATCATAGCTGGAGACTGCATTTTCGATGGAGTTACTCGAGCGCAAGAAATGCCTGGCGGAGCTGACTGACTGGCTGCGGCGCGCGATCGAGGGTGCGGGGTGCATTGCTCTGCTTGGCGCGGAAGCAGGAATCGGAAAGACAGCGCTTTTGCAGGAATTCGCCAAGGCACAGCTCGGTGCGCGGGTGCTGTGGGGCGGCTGCGATGCGCTTTTCGCCCCGCGTCCGCTCGGACCGCTATGCGACATCGCGCGTCAGACACAGGGCGAACTCTTGGCCGCCATTTACAGCAATGCCAATCGCGAAGTCATATTCGCCGCGGCCCTCAACGAGCTGGAGCGCACGCAGACCCTGATAGTCTTCGAAGATATGCATTGGGCGGACGAAGCCACGCTCGACCTCCTCAAGTATCTGGGGCGGCGCATTCAGCGCACCCGCGCAATGCTCGCCGTCAGCTACCGCGATGATGAGGTCGGAGCGCAGCATCCATTGCGGTTTGTCTTTGGAGACTTGCCGCGGGCCGCCACGCACAGAATGTCGCTTTTTCCCCTGTCCGAGGCGGCAGTTGCTCAACTTGCGCGGCAGGCCGGCCGATCGTCGACGGATCTGCACCGCATAACCGGCGGCAATCCATTCTTTGTCACCGAAGCGCTGGCCGCAGTGGCCGAAACGGTGCCGGCCAGTGTGCGCGACGCAGTTCTTGCGCGCGCCATGAGACTGACCCCGAACGCGCGCCAAATCGCGGAGCTGGCCTGCGTAGTCCCCGGCAGGACGGAATCCTGGTTGCTGGAGCAAGCGGTTTCGTTCGATGAAACCGCCATCGAAGGCTGCTTGGGCATAGGCATGGTGCGATCAGATGACGGCGCGCTGGCCTTTCGGCACGAACTCGCGCGGCGCGCGTTTGAAGACTCCTTGTCGCAGTCTCACCGGCAGCTCTTGCACGCGAAGGTTTTCGCAGCTCTCTCCGCGCGGCCCCATATCTCTGCGGCACGCCTCGCACACCATGCAGCCGGTGCGCGCAATGCCGCGGCAGTTTTGCAATTCACGCCGCTGGCGGCCATGCAGGCGGCATCGGTGGGTTCACATCGGGAGGCCGCCTCGCTGTATCAGGTTGCACTCCTTTATGCGCAAGAAATCGCGCCTGATGAGCGGGCACGCCTGTATGAACGATTGTCATACGAATGCTATTTGACCGGTCAGCACGAGCGGGCTATCGAAGCGCGCCGCGCAGCGCTCGAAGTCTGGCGAGCATCGGACGCGCGCATTCGCGAGGGAGATGCGCTGCAGTGGCTGTCTCGCTTAAATTGGTTTATCGGACGTCGCGCTGACGCCAACCGCTATGGCGCCGAGGCGGTGTTGACGCTCGAATCGCTGCCGCCCGGTCCCGAATTGGCTAGGGCCTATAGCAATTGTGCGCAACTTGACATGGAGTCTCACGAATTGGAATCGGCCATCAGCTGGGCGCAGCGCGCCATCGCACTGGCGGAGCCGCGCGCGGCGAACGAAATTCTCTGCGATGCATTGGGTGCGCTGGGCTTAACCCGGCTCATTGCGGGCGACGCTTCAGGATGGGCCGACCTCGAGCGGAGTTTGCGTATCGCGCTCGACGGCAATCTACAGGAGCAGGTGGCAAGTGCCTATAATGATTTGTCTGCTATGGCCGTTTCCTGGCGGCACTATGACAAGGCGGCTCGCTACTTCAGCGAGGGACTGGCCTATTGCGAAAAGCGCGATCTGGATGCCCTGCGGCTTTACATGCTGGCATATCGCGCACGTAAGAATTTCGAGCAAGGCGACTGGCCGGCCGCGAGCGAGGATGCGGAGGCCGTGCTGCGCCATCCGCTTGCCACGCCGATCACGCGCATTCCCGCGCTGCGCACTCTGGGCCACATCAGAATTCGCCGCGGCGACCCGCAGGCAGAGGCCGCGCTAGAAGAGGCGTGGGCGCTCGGCGGTGCCGCACAGGAGCTGCAGCGTATTGGCACGCTGGCTGCAATCCGCGCCGAGGCCGCGTGGCTTGCCGGCGATCGCGAAGGCGTTCTGAAAGCGGTCGCACCCGCGTACGAAATGGTGTGTCGGCGGCGCGATCCACGGATGAAGGGCGAGCTCGCAAGCTGGTTGTGGCGGGTTGGCGCTCTTGAAGATCAACCGGCGGAGATTGCAGATCCTTTCGCACAGGAGATCTCGGGCGATTGGCGTGCCGCAGCGTTCGCTTGGAAGGGCCTTGGCTGTCCCTATGAGTACGCGTGCCTACTGGCTTGGCACGGCATCGAAACGGAACAGCGAGAGGCACTTGAAATCCTCGAACGGCTCGGCGCGGCCCCTGCGGCACAGGCCCTGCGCAAACGAATGCGCGCAGAAGGCGTTCGCGCCGTCCCGCGGGGCTTGAGGACATCGACCCGCAGCAATCGGCTCGGGTTAACGCGTCGAGAGGCGGAGATTCTTACCCTGGTGTCCCAAGGCATGCGCAATTCCGCGATCGCTAAGCGCCTGTTCGTTTCGACCAGGACGGTGGATCGTCACGTGTCGGCGATCCTTTCCAAGCTTGGCGTGCAGTCGCGCGGCGAAGCGGTCGCCATGGCCAGCAAGGCACCTGGCTAGCCTGATTGATGTGCAGATCTCCGAGGCTGGCTTCGCGGTACGAAAGAGAGGCGCCCTCTATTCAACGATCTTGCTTAGTCCGGGCGACCACCCGGCACCCAATCGGGTTTGAAGTCCGAATCTGCGAGCCAGCGAATTGGCGCGACCAACGATTGGATCGATTCCGTCATGTGTCCAAAATCGATACGTGCGAGATCGTCAGTGACCTGATGGTAATCGGCATGCAGGCCGAAGCTCGAGACGGTCTGCGCGACCACGCCGCGGAGAGCGAGAGTAAAGTTATCCGAACGAGTGAAGAATTTTTCTGCGGGATGAGGATCGGCGACCAATCGAGCGCCATGCGCAGCCAGTTGCGGGCCTAGATTCGTTCGATCCCACCCAGTGAGCCACAGGGTATGCGGTGCTATAACAGCGTCGGGTCGGCCGATCATTTCAAACTCGAGATTAGCCACGATCTTGTCCAAAGGCACGACCGGCTTCTGCACGAAATAACTCGCGCCATAGCCCCCGGCCTCTTCGCTGCCGAACCACGCGAACACCACGGTACGTTTTAACTTCGGACCACGGGACAACGCTTCGGCCAGCGTCAATACCGCAATCGAGCCGGAGGCATCGTCATCCGCGCCGTTGTAGATGCGGTCCGGACCAGTATCGCGAGTGCCCAAGTGATCGAGGTGCGCCGTGAGCAAAATGATGTCGTTCTTTTCGCGGCTATCCGATCCGCTCAGTCGCGCCACGGCGTTCCAGGTATGGAGAATGGATTCCTGGGTGTGCGCCGTGAGACTCACCCTTGATCCGTCGGGCAGCGCGGCAACCGCCGCATAGGCATCCGGATTCAGCATGATCTGCGAAGGGCCGGTCGATGGCTTGGGCGGCGAAGCAATCGCCGTGAGACGCGCGGGTCCAATCCGAATTGGACGCCGCGATAGATCAGGCCAGTGCGCACGCAGAGCGGTCGTGTCGTGCCACAGGACGAGCTGTGCCCCCTGCAGATTTACCTTGACGTCGGGACCCATCTCCTCCGGCATCAGCACTACGGCGCCGCTGCGAATTGGGACACCCGGCGCATATCTTTGCAGCAGACCCTGCGCTTCGGCGGTGTTCAGTTTGAACAGAAATAGCTGGTCACGGCGCAGCGAGACGTCGCCGATCCTGAATACGGGATCGCCCACAACTTCGGTGCGGGTAATATCCACCGTCTGCACGAAGTCTCCGGCATCGCCGAGCGGCTCGAGGCCGTCGCGCCGCATTTGCGCCGCGATGTAAGTCGCCGTGATCCACTCGTCCCGCGAACCACTGCCGCGCCCGTTCATGGCATCGCTTGCCAGGAACTCCATATGTGCTCGCACCGTTGATTCCGCAATGACTTCGGACGGCACGTCGCGTCCCGCAGCCGTCTGCATCATCAGCACGATCAGTGCAGCAGCACCGATCAAAATATATTGCTTACCAGATTCAATCATCGGCACTCCATGCGAGGCGGGCTCAACCAACTGTTGCTTTATGGATAAGATAACGCTGTAAGCGGTTGTTTTATCATGCTTTTGTTCAACGCAAGCAGCCTAGGCGCGCGCACGCTGGATCGCCGCCAGCTGCTCTGCAAAATCGCTGCGCACCGCCATGTCCTCGATGTCCGCACACAGCTTGCGTTGCCAGTTCGGGTACTCGCTATCCGTTCCCGGCACGTTGACTGGGTCGACCATGCCCAATAGGTCTTCAATTTGCAGGGCAACCAGCGTGGTCGACGAGCGCGCCAGGTAAAGATGCAGTGCGCTCGCCAGTTCTGCAGTGAACGGTTCAAATGGCGTACCCGGCCGCGCAGGATTCAAGGCTTGATCTCGCAGCGCCAATAGCAGCATCTCGCGGTCCTGCACCCGCTCGCGCGCGATTTCGTTTTCGATCTCGGCGCTGGGATAGAGATTCAAGCGCCGGCGCAGCTCGATGTCCCGGCCTTCCCAGTAGCTGCGCAATGTCGGCATGTCGTGCGTGGTCACCGTCGCCAGCGCGCGCTTCACAAATTCGCCCGGCCGCCGAAACCGTCCGTCAATTTTTTCGAACAGCAATACCTTGTAGTGATAGAGACCGAACTCAGGCATCGCCTGACGCATCTCGTCCGGCACCACGCCCAAATCCTCGCCTACCACCAGACACGAGTTGCGCGCGCTTTCCAGCGACAGCACCGTCAGCAACTGGTGCAGCGGATAGTAAACATAGGCGCCCTCGGTGGGTGAACAGCCGTCCGGAACCCACCACAGCCGGCACAGCGACATCACATGATCCAGGCGCAATGCGCCGTAGTAACGCATATTGTCGCGGATCAAACTGATGAACCCCTGCAACCGCTGCGCTTGCAGGGCCGCCGGATCCTGGGGCGGAATCCCCCAACCCTGCCCTCTCAAGGCCAATGGATCGGGCGGAGCGCCGATTTCAGCGCCGAGGGAATAGCTGGACTGATCCGCCCAGGTCTCCGAGCCCGATGGGTTGGCGCCGACGGCATAGTCGCCGTACAGTCCGATCGGCATGCCCAGTTCGCGTGTCAGGGCCTGCGCACTCATCAGCTGCTCGTGGGCCAGCCATTGCAGATACACATAAAATTCCACTTCCGCGGGATGTTCGAGCGCGAAGCGTGCGGCTGCAGCGCCGTTCACGTCGCGGAATTCCTGCGGCCAGCTCAACCAACCCGATGCGCACTCGAGCGTCGAGCGAAAATGGCGATCGAGCGCATCGAACCGGGCATGCAGCTGCAACGCTGCGCCGCGCTGCGCAACGAAGCTCGAGAAACTGCGCGCGCGCGCGCTGTCCGTCGCCAGGTGTTTGTCGCGAAAATCTTGATAGAGCAGTGCAAGAATCTCAAATTTCAGTTCCGCGACGCCGCGATAGTCCACGTGGCCGCGTGCGCGCAATCGCTGCAATCGACCCGCGACCTCGAGGTCGGCCAGACGCCGGCGCGCCGCCGCGCATTCCTCGAACTCAGGGACGGCCGGCACCGCGATATACAACACGTTGAGAAAGTGCCGGTTCGAGGCGCTGTAGGGACTCGCTCTTGCCGGATCTGCGGGCGCCAGAGCATGCAACGGATTCAATCCGATGAATCCCGCACCGCACGAACCCGCCCAGCGAATCAGCAGCTCCAGGTCGCGAAAATCCCCGATACCCCAATTTGCCCGGGACCGCAGTGTATAGAGCTGCACGCAGACGCCCCACAGCCGCCGTCCCGCGACGATCGCCGCAGGCTCATAGCATGCCGGCGGAGAAACGATCAACAGGCAGCGCTCGGCGGCGCCGCCGGAAAGGGCGGCCTCGAACTCGTGATAACCGGGCGGCAGATCCACGGCCAAGTCGAAGCGCCGGCGCGTAATCCAGGACCCGGCGACTTCGCCCCGCCAAACTTCCGCGCAATCGGCCGTCGAGGTGACGCCGTCCGATCGTGATCCGTTCTCCCAATGCACGCGCCACACAATGCTGGCTCCCAGCTCGCGCGCGCCGATATTGATGTCAAAGCCGATTCGCGCGCCGCGCGCCGTTGCCACGGGCGGAAGCAACCTGCCCCACCGAACAGCCTCGGCTTGCGCCAGGCTTGCGGCCAGTTCGTTGTCATCGTCCACCGCGCAACCCATGGCTCTCAAGATGCCCGTCTTGGTTTGCAGGCTGAAGAATTTCAGTTCGCCGCGATAATCGTGATAGGCGTCGGCGATTCCGCGCAAGCCCGCCAGCCTTTGGATCAATGCCGTATCCACTTCAGCACTCCAGCACTGCGACGCTGCGAGGTTTGAGCGCGTAACTTTGAGCGGGCCCAAGACTCCTCGCCCCGACGCCTTCCGAGGCGGTGTCAAACAAGCAAATCCAAGGCCCATCTGCCGGCGCAGCCGGAAGCCCGAATTGCTGCTCGGTATCCGCCGAGTTCACCAGCAGCAGCAGATGTTCCGCAGAACCCCTGTGTTCGCCGAACCACATTCCCAGCGTGCGCAGCTCCGGATCCTGCCACTCACTTTGCGTCATCTCGGTACCGCGAACGTTTAACCACGTCACGTCCTTGACGGCTGCGCGCGATGCGGCGCCCTTCAAGAAAGTCTCCCGGCGAAGCTCGACGTGCAGGCGCCGCAGCCGCGCGAGCAAGCGCACGAATTCCAGCAAGTCGTGGTTGGCGCTGCGCAGGCGCCAATCGACCCACGATATCTCGTTGTCCTGGCAATAGGCGTTATTGTTGCCGCGCTGGGTTCGGGCAAATTCGTCGCCCGCCTGCAGCATGGGGACACCCTGCGACAGGAACAGGATCGCAAGGAAATTGCGCATCTGCCTCTTGCGCAAAGCGACGATGGCGGGGTCGTCCGTGGGTCCTTCGATTCCGCAATTCCAACTCAACTCATTGCTGTGACCGTCGGTGTTGTTCTCCAGATTCAACTCATTGTGCCGCTCGTTGTAGGACACCAGATCGCTCAGGGTCATGCCGTCGTGCGCGGTCACGAAATTGATGCCGGCAGTGGGTTTCCGTCCGTTATGCCGGAACAGATCGCTGGATCCGGCAAGCCGCTCCGCGAATTCCCCAATCTTCCCGGCATCGCCGCGCCAGAACGCGCGCGTGGAGTCTCGATAGCGGTCGTTCCACTCGGACCAACCCGGGGGAAAGCGGCCGAGCTGGTAGCCGCCCAGACCCACATCCCAGGGCTCGGCGATCAATTTCACGTAGGCCAGTGCGGGTTCGGCGCGCAGCGCCTTGAAGAGCGCCGCTTGTGCATTGAATCCGCCGGCTTCGCGGCCCAGCACCGTTGCCAGATCGAAGCGAAAACCATCGACGTGCATCTCCTCGACCCAGTACCTCAGACAATCGACAATGAGCGCGCGCACCCGCGGATGCTCGCAGTTGACCGTGTTGCCGCAGCCGGTGAGATTCTCGTAAACGCGCAAGTCTGCCGGGTTCAGCCGGTAATACACCGAGTTGTCGATGCCCCGTAAGGATAGGAGCGGTCCGGACTCATTGCCCTCGGCGGTATGGTTGAAAACCACGTCCAGGATGACTTCTATTCCCGCAGAATGCAGCGCTCTGACCATGGTCTTGAATTCGGCCACCGCATCGCTCACGGCATATTCATTTGCCGGCGCAAACCACGCGACCGGGTTGTAGCCCCAGTAGTTGGTCAACTTTCGGTCGCGCAGGAATGGTTCGCTGACAAACGCCTGACAGGGCAGCAATTCAACTGCCGTCACACCGATGGATTTCAAGTGCTCGATGACCGGCGCCACCGTCAGCCCCAGGTACTTGCCGCGCCATTTCTCCGGCACGGCAGGATGCAGGCGCGTAAATCCTTTCACGTGCAGCTCATAGATGATGGAATCACGCCACGGGATTGTCGGCGGTCGATCGCCCGCCCAATGAAATGCGTGGTCTATGACGCGAGAGCGCAGCGGCAGGCGCGCCGACAGCTCGCGCGCATAGGGGTCGATCAATGGCACCGTGGCGTCGAAGCGATGACCGTTTTGCGGTTCGTCGGGGCCGTGCACGCAAAAGGCGTAGTGCGTTCCGGGGCCGGCGCGCCGCGGCGACAGCAGCCCATGCCAAACATCCCCGGTGCGCGCGGGTAAATCGTAGCGGGCGATTTCGGCATCGCTTTGCGCGTCAAAGAGGCATACCTCGACGCGGGTCGCATGGCTCGAGAACAGCGCGAAGTTGACGCCGTGGTTGTTCCACGTCGCCCCCAAAGGCCGCGGCGAACCTGCTTGAATGGCTTTCAAATCACCGGCTTGACCGACCAAATGCGGTCCGCATATTCGCGAATACTTCGGTCGCTGGAAAAGTAGCCCATATTCAAGCAATTGATCACGGCCTTGTGGCTCCACTGATCCTCCAGGGCGTACAGCGCATCCACCCGATCTTGCGCCTCCGCATAGGCGGCATAGTCGGCCAGCACCAGGTAGGGCTCGGCGTCGCTCAGCAAGCGCTCAATGACCTCTTTGGCATCGTCGGGGCGTCCTGGTGAAAAAAATCCGGAGGCGATGAGATCCAATGTGCTTTGCAGTTCCGGATTCGCCTCGATCTCGCCCCGGGGGCGGTAGCCGGCCGCGCGCCGCGCCGCGACTTCGTCGGCCGTCAGGCCGAAAATGAATATGTTCTCGGCACCCACATGATCGCGAATCTCGATATTGGCGCCGTCCAGCGTCCCGATGGTCAGCGCTCCATTGAGCGCGAGCTTCATATTGCCGGTTCCCGATGCCTCCATGCCGGCGGTGGAAATCTGCTGCGAAAGGTCCGCCGCGGGCATGATTTTTTGCGCCAGCGATACGTCATAGTCGGGCAGAAAAGCCACGCGCAGCTTGTCGCGCGCCAGATCGTCCGAATCGATGGTGCGCGCCACGTTGTTGATGAGTTTGATGATGGCCTTCGCCATCGCATATCCCGGCGCCGCCTTGCCGGCAAAGATCACGGCGCGCGGCACTGTCTCGGCATTCGGGTTTTCACGAATTCTCCGGTAGCGCGTCACCACGTACAGCAGGTTCAGCAATTGGCGCTTATATTCGTGGATTCTCTTCACTTGCACGTCGAACAGGAAATGGGCGCCGATTTCCACGCCGGTGCGGCGCATGACCTCATCTGCAAGCCGCTGCTTGTTGGTATGCTTGATGCCGCGGAATTGGCGGCGAAACTCCGCATCATCCGCGGCCCCGTTCAGCCGCCCGAGCTCTTCAAGATCGTTCTCCCATGACCGCCCCAGATGCTGCGTCAACAATGCCGACAGTCCCGGATTCGATTGTTTGAGCCAGCGGCGCACGGCGATTCCGTTGGTCACATTGATGAACCGGTCGGGATACACCTGCGCAAATCCGCTGAAGACATGCTTGCGCATCAGATCGGAATGCAGCTGTGCGACGCCGTTGATTTTATGGCAGCCGACGATGGCCAGGTGCGCCATGCGCACGCGCCGATCGGCGCCGTCATCGATGATGGACATTGTGCGCAGACGCTCCTGATCACCGGGAAACGCCGATTCCACGATGCGCAGGAAATCTTGATTGATCAAATAGATGATTTCCAAATGGCGCGGCAGCAGGCGTTCGAGCATCGACACCGGCCAGGACTCGAGCGCTTCCGGCAACAGCGTGTGATTGGTATACGAGAACACCGCTTTGGTGATCTGCCAGCTTTCCTCCCAGGACAACGCGTGCTCGTCGACCAGCAGCCGCATCAATTCCGGAATCGCCACGGCCGGGTGGGTATCGTTGAGTTGAATGGCGATCGAGTCGGGCAAGGACGCGAGCGATCGACCCTCGCTCAAGTGGGTACCCAAAATATCTTGCAGGCTGGCGCTCACGAAGAAGTACTGTTGCTTGAGCCGAAGCTCCTTGCCCTGCGGTGTCGAATCGTCCGGATATAGGACGCGCGACAGATTTTTCGCCTCCAGCTGATCTTGCACGGCGGCGGCATAGTCGCCGGCGTTGAAGGCATCTATCTTGAAAGGCGTGATCGCGCGTCCCGACCAAAGTCTCAAGTGATTGACGGTTGGGCCGCCGTTGCCGGGAATCAATTGATCGAATCCGACGGCGTAGATGTCATTCGTATCCACCCATCGGTGCGCGTCGCCCACGGGCGCCCCCGCCGGCGCCTCGCTGCGGCCGCCGAATCGCACCGTGTAGCGCACATTGCTGATCGGCGCCTCCCATACATTGCGCAGACGCAGCCAGCTGCTGGCGACCTCGCGCTGTCCGCCGTCGGTGCCGATGGTCTGCGTGAATATTCCATAGTCGTAGCGGATCCCGTAACCGACGGCCGGATAATGCAGCGTCGCCATGGAATCCAAGAAGCACGCCGCCAGACGGCCCAAGCCGCCATTGCCGAGACCGGGATCGACTTCCTGGGCAGCGACGTCCTCGAGCTCAAAGCCCATGCTCTTGAGAGCAGTGCGTGCTTCGTGCACCAAATCCCCGTCGAGGCTGGACAATGCGTTGATCAGCGATCGGCCCGGCAAATATTCGACGGAGAAGTAGCACACTCGCTTGACATGCGCATTCGAGACGCGCCGTTGGGTTGCGAGCCAGCGCAAGGTGAGTTCTTCGCGCACGGCAAGCGACAGCGCGTCAAAGATATCCCGCGGCGTTGCCGAGTCCGGATTCTTGCCGAGAGTTCTGGTGAGCCGGTCCAGCAGCGCCGCGTGCAGCGTGCCCGGCTGCAGGGCGGCGTTTCGCCGAGTCACGAATTGGGTATCAATCGAGTCCATGTTAGGAGTTATTATAGGGTTGTTAAGCAGACTACGCGGGCAAACCTCACAATGCGGTATTCGGATTGAAAAGCACCTCCTTGGCCGTGGGCGTCGACGTCGGCGGCTCCTCCATCAAATGCGCACTCATTGATCTCAATACCGGTGCATTCGCGGGCGAGCGATTCTCAACACCGACGCCGGCACAAGATTCCACTGACGCCTTGCTGCGTGCACTCAAGTCCGTGGTGTCGAATATCCCGGGCGACCACGCGGTGGGCCTGGCATTTCCCAGCGTCATACGCAACGGCGTCGTGCGAACCGCGGCCAATCTCAACAAGGCATGGATCGGACAGCCCCTGGCTGAACTCGCCGGCAAGCAGCTGGGACGCCCGGTGATCGCCATCAACGACGCGGACGCGGCCGGACTTGCCGAGTTGCGCTATGGCGCCGCGCGCGATGTTGCGGGCACGGTTTTGCTGCTGACATTGGGCACCGGCATCGGCAGCGCACTCTTCGTTGACGGGCGGTTGGTGCCGAATACCGAGTTCGGCCACCTCCAGGTCGCGGGGCGCGAGGCAGAGAAGCGCGCCTCAGGGCGCGCCAAAATTGAAGGAGACTTGAGCTGGGATGCCTGGGCGGATGAATTGAATTTAGTGCTCAATGAACTGCACGCCCTGCTGTGGCCGGACCTCATCGTTCTGTGCGGAGGCATCACCGAGGAGCCGGAGAAGTTCATGGACAAACTGCACTGCGAGGCGCGACTATGCGTCGGAACATTGCGCTCGGAAGCCGGCATCGTGGGCGCGGCATTCGCCACGACGGCTTCCGCCGCACGCGTTTAGCGCGGGCAGTCGGCGCGGCCACGGCGTTGCTCATGCTCGCCGCATGTGCGGCGACTTCGCACCACATCCCGCACGCCGTTGAACCGATGCATTCTCCCGAAGCATCGGTCGAACAACCGCCCTCCCCGGTGCAATCGATGATCCACACGGCCGCGTCCATGATCGGTCAGCCCTATCGGTTCGGCGGCGCGGCGCCCGGCGGATTCGACTGCAGCGGCTTGGTCGAGTACTCCGCCGCAAGCGCAGGAATTCACGTGCCGCGCACGGCAGCCGAACAACTTCGCACGGGCTCGCCCGTCAAGCGCGCGGATTTGCAGGCCGGCGACCTCATTTTCATGCACCTCGCCGGCAAAGAGCTGCATGTGGGCATCGCGCTCGACAGCCAGCTCTTTGTGCATGCGCCTTCCAGCGGTGGTTACGTGCGCGTCGACTCGCTCATCGCCCCGCCCTATGCGAAAGGCTTCATCGGCGCGCGGCGAGTAGTATCATTTGCCGCCCCACCCTAAGGACGTCGGTATGAAGCTTTATTACTTCGCTGGTGCGTGCTCGCTGTCGCCGCATATTGTGGCGCTCGAAGCCGGCTTGCCGGTCACCATGGTCAAGATCGACTCCAAGACCAAAAAAACGGAAACCGGCGCGGATTATCTGACCGTTAATTCGAAGGGCGCCGTACCCGCGCTGCAATTGGATGACGGTCGGGTGCTGACCGAGGGTCCGGCGATCGTGCAATACCTCGCCGACCAGAAGCCCGAGTCCGGATTGGCGCCCCGCGCCGGGACATTCGAGCGCTACCAGCTGATGGAGATACTGAACTACATTACTTCCGAAGTTCATAAGTCATTCACGCCGCTGTTCAATCCTGCCAGCTCGGCGGAAATGAAGGAAGCTGCCGTGACGAATTTGAGCAAGAAATTCGACTGGTTATCGGGATTCTTGGGCAAGAAACCTTATCTCATGGGCAATACCTTCACCGTGGCTGATGCCTATCTGTTCACGGTGCTGAACTGGACCGGCCATGTGAAAATTGATTTGAGCAAATGGCCGGTGCTGGCCGAATTCAAATCCCGCATCGCGCAGAGGCCGAAGGTTCATCAGGCGATGAAAGAGGAAGGTCTGATCAAGTAGCGGCCAGCGCGAGCGATTCGGTGGGGACTGCGGCAAACTGCAGCGCAGCCAGCCGCGCATAGAGCGGGCTATGCACCAGCAGTTCGGCGTGCGTGCCGACTGCGATTTTATGGCCATAGTCCATCACCACGATGCGATCGGCTTTGAGCACCGTCGCGAGCCGATGGGCAATGATAATCGTCGTGCGGCCCTGCATGAGTTTTTCGAGCGCCTGTTGCACCAACCGCTCGGATTCTGCGTCCAATGAGCTGGTCGCCTCATCCAGCAGCAGTATGGGCGGATCCTTGAGAATAGCCCGGGCCAGCGCAATGCGTTGGCGTTGACCGCCGGATAAACGCGTGCCGCGCTCACCGAGGAAGGTGTCATAGCCTTGCGGCAATTTGCGCAAGAATTCGTCGGCCGCGGCAGCAACAGCGGCGGCTTCGATCTCCGCGTCGCTCGCGGCCGGGCGCCCATAGCGAATGTTCTCGCGCGCGCTGGCGCCGAACAGCACGGTGTCCTGGGGCACCAAGCCAATCTGCGAGCGAATGTCTTCCGGCCGCAAATCGGCGAGCCGTTTATCGTCGATCAGCACCCGGCCGGAGTCCGGATCGTAAAAGCGCAGCAGCAACTGAAAGGTCGTGCTTTTTCCCGCGCCCGACGGCCCCACGAAGGCGATGGTCTCCCCGGGAGTCACCTCGAGGCTGAAATTGTCGAGCGCGGGGTGTTGCGGCCGCGACGGATAGTGAAACGTGACATTGTCGAAACGAATGCTGCCTTGGACCCGCGCCGGCAATTCCAGCGGGTTGTCTGGAGCACGGATGACCGGGCGCGCTTGCAGCAGCTCACTCAAGCGCTCCGTGGCGCCGGCAGCGCGCTGCACCTCGCCCCACATCTCAGACAGCGCCGCCGCCGCGGTAGAAACGAAGGCGGCATACACCAGAAACTGCGCGAGCTGACCGCCGGTCATCGTCCCGCCGACAACCTGGCGCGCGCCCAGCCACAGAACACAGGTGATACCGCCGAACACCAACGTGACGGCGACGGCGGTGAGCGACGCGCGCACCTTGGTGCGCCGTATGGCGGTGGAGAAACTCGCCTCCACTGCCTCGCGGTAGCGTTCGCTCTGCAGCTCCTCCATGGTAAAGGCCTGCACCGTTTGGATGGCATTCAGAGTTTCATCGGCGAGTCCGCTGGTATCGGCAATCCGGTCCTGCGAGGCACGCGACAAGCCGCGGACGCGTCGTCCCGTGATAATCAGCGGAGCAATGACCACCGGAATTAAGATCAGAATGACGCCCATGAGCTTGGCGCTGGTGAATCCCATCAGCACGATCGCGCCCACCAAAGTCAACGTCGACCGCAGCACGATGGACAGGTTGACGCCGGAGATGGCCTGCACCAAGGTGGTGTCCGCGGTGAGGCGCGACAGCACTTCGCCCACTCGGGTCGTTTCATAAAATAGCGGGTCCATTCGCACCACGCGCCGATAAACGGCAGTGCGCAAGTCGGCGACCACCCGCTCTCCCACCCACGACACCAGATAGAAGCGCAGCGCCGCGAACACTCCAAAGACCACTGCGGCGGCAAGGAACGCCAGGAACCAGCGATTGACCGTGCCTGCGTCCCTGCCCGCAATGCCATGGTCGATGAGCTGCCGCAGGGCCAAGGGCAGCGCCAGCTGAGCAGCGGCGGCGATGAGCAGCGCGATGCAAGCCGCGGCCATCATCCCTATATAGGGGCGCAAAAACGGCACTAGCGCCAGCAGCGGATGCAGGGACTTGGCGCGGGGCCGTTCCTCGGGCGTGCTCATGCCGCCATGATCCCATAACTCCGCGTTGCGTGCCCGCAACCGAACCCACTCAAGGCTTTCCACGGGCGAGCCAATATGTTGCAATGAAGCCGACACTACAAATAGGGATGCATCACATGCCCAACCTCCTAGTACATCGCCCGTTATGGATTTTTGGCTGCTGTGCGGCCCTGTGCAGTGTCCCTGTATCCGGCGCCGAGACCACGGCCGCCGAGGATACCGGCGGACCGCTGCAAGAAATTATCGTCACCGCGACCCGCCGCGAGGAGAACCTCAGCAAGGTGCCGATCAGTGTCACGGCGCTGACTCAGGACGCCATGGACCTTCGCGGCATCAAGGATTTCCAGGACATCGTGCGCTTCACGCCCGGCGTGAAAGTCGACAATTCGGGAACCAACAACATCGCCATCCGCGGCATTGCCTCGACCGGCGGCGCCGGCACCACCGGCATCTACATCGACGACACCCCGATTCAAATCCGCGGTACCGCTTTCAACCCCGACGATGCCCTGCCGAAGGCCTTCGATATCGACCGGGTCGAAGTGCTGCGCGGGCCGCAGGGTACGCTTTTCGGCGCAGGATCCGAGGGCGGCACCGTGCGCTATATCACGACCCAGCCCAGCCTCACCAAAAATAGCTTTTACAGCCGCGAAGAGGTCTCCTTCACCCAGGGAGGAGCGATGAGCTATGAAGGGGGCATTGCGGCAGGCGGACCTTTGATCGATAACACCCTGGGCGCGCGCTTGACCGTTTGGTACCGCCGCGACGGCGGCTACATCGACCGCATCGATCCGACGACGCTGGCGCTGCAGGATAAAAACGCCAACTTCGATCAGACCGTGCTGTATCGCCTGGCATTGATGTATGCACCCTCGGATCAATGGACGATCACGCCGAGCATTTACTACCAAGACAGATACCGTAACCAGGTCGAGGACTACTGGCCGTTGTATTCGAATCCCAGCAACAACCAATTCGTCACCGCAGATCCGAATCAGCGCTCCGATCCGGATCGGTTCTATCTGGCATCCATGAAGATTGAAGGGAACCTGGGTTTCGCCAAGCTCATCTCCAATACCTCGTATTTTCACCGCAAGGAACAAACCGGCTACGAGGGCACGCTTTATAACCTGGGATTCTATCAGGCCGGTGTATTTCTCAACGATGACGGATCCTCCGCTTCCACACCCTACCCCTTGCTCGATGGCGCGGGAGTGCATCTGCCCGCCGGGGCGACTGATTATCGCGCGCCGAGCTCCATCGACAATGGGCAGCAGAACATCACCCAGGAAATTCGCCTGCAGTCTGCGGATGCCAACTCGCCGCTATTCTGGACCACGGGTGTTTTCTTCAGCCTCAACCGGCAGACGTATCTCGAGCAGATTCACGATCCGTTGCTCAATGAACTGTCGCTCGCAGCGACCGGAGCGCCGTACACCGATTGGTTCGTGGATCCGGACGGCGCGCCCGTTTTGTACGATCCGCGTTTCCCCAATGATTCTTATTTTTTGCAGACCAAATCGACCGATAAGCAGTATGCCCTGTTCGCCGAGGGGACCTATGCCTTTACCGATCAGTACAAGCTGACGCTGGGCGCGCGCTACTCGCGCATCAAGTTCACCAATGATTCGCTCACGGGCGGTCCGCAATTATTTCTGCAGCCGCAGACGGTGGATGTCTCGCAAACGGAGAATTCATTCACGCCCAAAGCAAGCTTCTCCTTTCAATACGATCCGCGGAATCTGTTCTACGCCACCTACGCGAAAGGCTTCCGCCCCGGCGGCGCCAACAATCCCGTCCCGCAGGCGGCGTGTCAGCAAGACTTCGAAAATTTCGGCATTACGGAGTCGCCTCCGACCTTCAGGTCCGATACCGTCAACAGCTTCGAGGTTGGGGCAAAGAACAACATCAATAACCGCGTGAAAATCGCCACCAGCATTTACTACATTCGCTGGAAAGACATTCAGCAAAGCGTCCTGCCGCCGGTCTGTCAGATCACCTTTATCGCGAATTTGGGCACCGCCGTTGCGAAAGGCGGCGACATTCAAGCTGAAATCGCCTTGACGGATAATTTCACGGCCGAAATTTCCACGGGCTATACAAGTGCGCGCTATACGCAGGATTCGAAATTCTCGGCTAACGAGGCTCAGTCCATCGTCTCCAAAGGAGATGCCATCGTCGGCCAAAACGGCCAGCCGCCGGGGCAACCGGGCGCGCCCTTCACTTTCACGCTGGGACTGGAATACAAATTCAACCTGTTCAATCTGCCGGCGTACGTGCGGATCGACGATGAATATCAGAGCCGAAACAAGTGGCCACCCGCGGCCCAAGACCCCACTACGCAACAATTCGAAGCAGCGTTTTACACCCTCTCATCGACCAATATTGCCTCTGCACGCGCTGGAATGAACTTTGGCGGCTGGCAGGCGTCGCTATTCGTCGACAACCTCACCGACACGCACACGGTCAACAATTATAATTTCTCCATCTACCCGGGTGATGCCAGTCAGCTCGAGCGGCAGTACACGTTCAGGCCGCGCACCATTGGCCTGACGGTCACGTATCGGAATTGAGCCGCTAGCGGAATTGAGCCGCGCGCAGCGTCGATGCAAGGCATGAAGAAGCCTGTGCCAATCCGTCGCTGAACCACTTGCTGCCGGATCGCAGCGTGTTGATCGCAGCCGGATAATTCACCGAGCACTGAACCGCCGACACGAACTCGCGCCACTGGCGTTGATTGGAAAACTTTCGCTTGAAGTCCTCGAAAGCGTTGACGGCTGCGTTTGGGAAATCTGGCACCATAATTCAATCATGCCCCGGGGGATGTGGATTTACCGTCGGCGCCGCACAGCGCCGAACGTAGGATTTCACTCACGAAGCTTCAGTTAACTTGATAGCCTCTGGCCTGTAGACAGGCTGACATTGCACGATCGTAATTGCTGCGGCTCATGGCCGAGCCGCCGGCTTGTCCGCCGCCCGGTTGCGTCGGGTCGAACCCGGTTTGACCTTTCGCCCACGTGTGGCACTCAAACTGATCCGCAGCTTGTTGATCCTTCGATTGTCCGTTCTTCGGATAAATGATCAGGTCCGTTTGAGGATTGTCTTGAGTATTGTCGGGCGCTTCGGCAGGCGAATCGGCATTGTCCGGGGGATCGACCACGGCATAGCCGTTCTGATCGGGCTGATAGGAGTAGTACACGTTGTCCGCATAGTAGTAGGGAACTCCGCCGAACCACACCGTGGAGTAATACGGGGGAAGCACGGAAATGACCAGACCAGAGGGCGGACGTATCACCACGAACCCAGGGCCGCGCGGCGCATACCAGATGCCGCCGTGAAAATAATAGCGATCGTGGCCACGGTAATAAGGCCGGTAGCCCTCAGGCAACGACGGTCTGACCGTCCCCATCGGCGGGTAATAGCGGCCGTGATTGTAGCGGCCATCCAATACTTGACCGCGTGCGTCAAACCCGGGGCGTCCCTGCACAGGGCCGCGGCCTTGCGGGCGACTCGGCTCGGACCGCGCCGGTTCGGGGCGTGAGCGCTCGTCGCGTCCATGATCATCGCGTCCATGTTGGTCCGCGGCGGCTGCAATCTGCAGGCTCCCACCGAAGAACAAAGCCGCGAGGGACAGCAGCGCAAATTGAGATGTCTTTTTCATAGGGTAAATCCGGCTCAAATCCTTAGGTGACGGTGTAGCCGCGCCCTTGCAGGCACGCGCCGATCGCGCGCCGATAGGTATCGGCTCGCGCCCGCCCTTCCGCAGCACTCATATTGATCTGTTGCTGCGTTTGTTGCGCCTGCGACTGGGCGTTGGCATCCGCTGCGGCACCTACGACAGCGCCCGTGGCGCCGCCGAGCACCAAGCCGGCGCCGGCGTTACGCGGTCCGGCGATGATCGCTCCGATGATGGCACCTGCGATGGCTCCGCCCGCCGTATTCGCACCCGGCGGCGTCGATGGCTGCACGATCACTCGCTCATAAGCGTTGGCATCCGCGCGGCTGGGATCGATACCCGTCTGCTGGACTGCCCAGATGTGACACTCGTAGCGGTCGCGCTCCGTCTGGTCAGGACTCTGGCCATGCGCGGGATAGACGAACACCCGCTGCGGAGGCGGAGGAGGCGGCGCCGGCGCCCTATAGACACGCGGTGGCGGTGTTGCGCAGGCCGTCAAGAGTCCCAGGATCGCGGCCGGAATGGCTACGGCGATCGCCCGTGAAATACGCGGATATTTTACAAAATTCATGCGTTCAAACCCTCGTCCCTTTTGCAACTCAACGTCCAACATCCTTCCCAGTTGACAGGAAATAGGGCCAAGAGTTCGCTTTTGACGCGCGCCGCGCCTTGGGCCCACAGGGAGTATTCCTCAGGAACCCAAGGCGCGTTTGCAACTATTTCTTCTTTGGCTTACGAAATTTTAATATGAACTGATCGGTCTTGCCGCGGATGGCCGGATCGAACACTTTCCCGGTTCGCGTATCGCTCTTATTTGCCAATACATCGCTGCTGCCGACGAACTCGAATCCGGCCGCCGTCACTTCCTTTTTCACCACATCGGGGTCGATTCGGTGCAGCGTATTGGTATCGCGCAAGCCGGAGCCGGCTTCCGCCGAATGATCGAGCACGACATACAATCCGCCGGGCTTCAGCGAGTCGAAAATGGTCTTGTTGAACGCCACCACATCGACCGGAAAATTGTGCAAGTCATGATAGTTCTGCGACGTGTACACCAAATCGACCGGCTCCGGCGCGGCGAGTGTGGCCAAGGGCGCGACGACAACGCTCACGTTGGAATAGTTCGCATCGGCAGCAATCGCCTTCACTCGCGCGGCGAGATCCGGCATGTCCGCGGGCGCATTGGCCGGGCGCTCCGGCACCAAGGCATACACATGGCCCTTGGGACCCACGGCCTTGCTGAAAATCCTGGTGAAGTAGCCGCCTCCCGGTATGATCTCGCCGATTTTCTCGCCGGATTTTACGCCGAGGAACACCAGCGTATCCGCAGGCTTGCGATTGGCGTCTCGCTGCTTATCGGTATCCGGTCGATTACTGTCGGCGACTGCCGCAGTGATATTGCCCGGAATGCCAGCTGCTTGGACGCAGGTTGCGGAAAGCGACAGCGACGCGATTAACGACGCCGCAAGAATCAGTGGATAGCGAATCATAGGACACTCCGTTGAATTGTCGGCCGGCGAAACACTTTATTATCGGCGGAGTTTAGCATTTGTGGCTATGGCGCGGCGTCGAAGGCGCGGTTTGCTGCAGCGGCGTATCATGTGCGGCCACCGGGTTTGAAATGGTTGCGCGCATGAGTTTGAGTGTTTTCGATATATTCAAGATCGGCATCGGCCCGTCCAGCTCGCACACCATGGGACCCATGAACGCCGCGCGCGGCTTTGCCGAGTTGCTGGCGGCACGCGGTTTGCTGGCGAACACGGCCCAAGTCTCCGCGCAACTGTATGGGTCTCTCGCACTGACCGGCCGCGGGCACTGCACCGATCGCGCAATTCTATTGGGTCTCGAGGGCATGAGCCCCGATACGATCGACTCGGCGGCGGTTGAGCCCACCCTGCAGCGGATTCGCAGCGCCAAAAGGCTGCGATTGCTGGGCAGGCACGAAGTCGATTTTGATGAGCCTTTGAATCTGCTGTTTCACACCGATCAGGTTTTGCCCGGCCACTCCAACGGCATGCGCTTCAGCGCGCACGACGCTGCGCTCGAGGTGCTGGCGCGCGAGGAGTACTACAGCATCGGCGGCGGGTTCGTGATCCGCGCCGGCGCGGAGGTGGATGCAGGCACCGCACGGCTGCCGCCGCCGTTCGACTTCGATTCCGGCGCGCAACTGCTCGCGCACGGCAGAACGCAAGGCTTGGAGATCCATGAACTCATGCTCGCCCGCGAGCGCACCTGGCGCAGCGACGTTGAAGTGCATCAGGGACTATTGCGCATTTGGCAGGTCATGCAGGATTGCGTGCGCCGTGGGTTCGACGCCCAAGGGCTGCTGCCGGGCGTGCTGGGTGTGAGGCGGCGGGCGCCCAAGCTGTATCGGCAATTGATGAGCGGCGACCCGCAAAGCCCCATGCATGCGTTGGATTGGGTCAACGCCTATGCGCTCGCGGTCAACGAAGAAAATGCCGCCGGCGGACAGGTGGTCACCGCTCCCACCAACGGCGCGGCCGGCATCGTGCCTGCTGTGCTGCATTACTACCGGCGCTTCGAGGCCGGGGCGGATGATGGCGGAATAGTGCGTTTCTTACTCACCGCCGGCGCCATCGGCATGCTGTACAAGCAAAATGCATCGATTTCAGGGGCGGAAATGGGATGCCAGGGCGAAGTCGGCGTTGCCTGTTCGATGGCGGCGGCCGGCTTGGTCTCGGCGCTTCACGGCAGCAACGAGCAGATAGAAAATGCCGCCGAAATCGGCATGGAACACAATCTGGGGCTGACCTGCGATCCGGTGGCAGGCCTGGTGCAGATTCCCTGCATCGAGCGCAACGCCATGGGTTCGGTCAAGGCCATCAATGCGGCGCGTCTCGCGCTGCGGGGCGACGGCTCGCACAAGGTATCGCTCGACCAGGTCATCAACACCATGCGCCAAACCGGGCTGGATATGTCGACGATCTACAAGGAGACCTCGCAAGGCGGCCTCGCGGTCAACGTGCCGGAATGCTAGAGCAGCCGGGTCCTTCTATCCGGTCGCCTGCAGTCCTTGCGCGATGCCGCTGATGGTGGCCCGCAATGCCCCGAACAAGTCTTGATCCTGCCGCTGCGTGGCACGCCAGCGCCGCAGTAAATCCACCTGCATGAGATGCATCGGGTCGACATAGGGGTTGCGCAGCTTGATCGAGCGCTGCAGCGTCGGATCGCTGTCGAGCAATCGGGCTGAGCCGCGCAGGTGCAGCACATGGCGCACGGTCAATGCATATTCCTTGGCGATGGGCTGCGCGCAGGTGCGCAGCGGGTCTGCCGCAAGCGCATCGTAATGACCGGCGATTTCCAAATCCGTTCGCCCCAGCATGGCCTCCACGTCATCGAGCAAGTGGCCGAAGAAAGGCCACTGCGCCGTCATGCGGGCAATGACCTCCTCGCCGTGCTGCTCCAACGCCGCCTGCAAACCGCTGCCGAAGCCGAACCATCCCGGCAGCATGTGCCGGCTTTGAGTCCACGCGAACACCCACGGAACTGCGCGCAGCGCTTGCACGCCGGCGCCGTCGGCTCGTGCCGCCGGCCGTGAGGCAATGTGCATGCGCTCGATGACGTCCAGCGGCGTCGCGGCGCGGAAATATTCGAAAAACTCCGGGCTGCCGAAAACCAGACCGCGATACGCCTCGAGGCTGTGTGCCGCGATGCTGCGCATGGCCGCGATTTGATCGGGGGGAACCGGCGGCATCTGTGCTGCCTGCGCCGTGGCCAGCGCCACGGATGCGAATGTGCGCTCGAGGGTGCGCATCGCAATGGGCCGCAGGCTGTAGCTCTGATTGACGACTTCGCCTTGTTCCGTCAAACGCAAGACGCCTCGCATGGCGCCGCTCGGCAGCGATTCGACCAGGTGTTCGGTGCGGCCGCCGCCGCGCGCCGGAGTGCCGCCGCGGCCGTGAAAAATCAACAAATTAATCCCGGTCGCGCGCGCCGCGTCCAACAACTGCACCTGCGCTACCTGCAAGGCCCAGCGCGATGCCGCGATGCCGCCTTGTTTGTTCGTGTCGGAGTATCCGATCACCACCATTTGGCGATTGGCGCGCGACGCGAGGTGACGGCGATAGGCAGGCTCAGCGTGCAGGGAGACCAACACATCTCCCGCCGCTTCCAAGGAAGCAATCGATTCGAGCAGCGGCGCAACGTCGAGCGGGGACTCGCCGGAACGCTTGTCGGTGATATCGGCCCATCTCGCCAACAACAGCACCGCAAGGATGTCTTCCGGCCCCCGCGCGCCGCTCACGATGTACTCGCCGATGGCGCGGCCGCCGAATTTATGACGCGCCTGGGCGATGGCTTCGAACACCCACAGACTGCGCCGGCCCATGGCATCGAATGCAGCGATGGGCCCCTGGTCGCGAACCAGCAGGTCACGCAACTGCTGCAGCCGTTCCGCGGCCGGCAGCGACGGCCAGGTCTTCATATCCAGGCCTTGCGCAATGACCTCGTCATGCACGCGAGCGTGTTGAATGACATCCAGGGTCGCCAGATGAAATCCAAAAGTGCGCACGCGCCGCATGAGCCGGCGCACCAGGAAATATCCGGCGTGGCGTCCCCGATTCTCGAGCAAACTCTGGGCGGCCAACCCAATATCGGACAGCAATTCATCGGGATTCAGATAGGCGTTGGGCCTGCCCTCGTAGCTCGCCTTGAGCCGTTCGCTGATCTGCCCGAAGAACACGCGGTACGGCATTCGATCGTGCCGCGCCGGCGCCAGCGCCTTTGCTCCCGGTAATACGGTCGCGTAGGAGTCGATGCGCACGGCAAGCGCGGCGCTCACGCTGACCCGATTCGCGCTTTGGCTCAATGACTCGGCCAGCTGCTCGCATTCGCTGAAATAAGTGGACACGATCAGCTGCTGATGCCGTTGCAACGTCTCGCGGATCGTCTTGCCATGCACGTCCGCATTGCCGTCCATATCGCCGCCCACCCAGGATCCGAAGCGCAAGATGTTCGGCACGTCGAGCGTTTCAACCGGCACGGCATAGGCGTTCGCCAGCGCCGCCTCTATTTCCTCATAGAACAGCGGCACGACGCGGTAAAGAATGTCGATCAAATAAAACAGGACATGCTCGCGTTCGTCAACGACCGTCAGGCCTTCACGGGGATGTTCCTCGGTCTGCCAGATGCTGGTGATCTGCAGACGCACCCGCGCCCACAGCATGTCCAGCTCCGCCCGGGTGGAGGCGGGATTGGTACGATCCAGCAGGTCATGCGCAATGTGCTGCTGCTTGCGCAAGATGGTGCGCCGTGTGGATTCGGTGGGATGCGCGGTGAATACCGGCTCAATGCTCATGTGGCCGATGAGTTGCAGCGCCTGTTCAAGCGACACGCCTGAGCGCTGCAGCCGTCCGATGCAATCGGCGATTCCACCGGGCTGCGAGGTGCTGGAATCACTCAGGTATTCGCGGCGCCGGCGTACGCGGTGCGCTTTCTCGGCCGTGTTCACGCTCATGAACCAGATCGAGAATGCGCGTGTCAGATCGGTTGCCTCCGACGGCGACCGGCCTCCGGTCCGCTCCTGCAATTCCGCCGCGCCTTCGAGATCGCCGTCGCGGCGCAGGATCGCCGCAAGTCGATCGCCCTCGACGAGCTTGAAGAACTCCTCCCCTCCCTGGTCGCGAAGCGTTTCACCGATCAAGCCGCCGAGCGCATGCACGTCCTTACGCAGCGCCGCGTCCTTGACCGGAAATTGAATGCTTTGGCGATACATAATGCTAGGCTCTCACAGGAGATCAAGGAGAAATAGTATGAGCTTGTTGGCGCAGATCGCTATATTTCTCGCCGCAGCGGTCATTGCGATACCCATTTTCCGCCGCTTCAAGCTGGGATCGGTCCTAGGTTACCTGACTGCGGGGATCATCATCGGCCCAGCCAGTTTAGGATTGGTCAGCAGCGTTGACGCCACCCAGAATATCGCGCAGTTCGGCATCGTACTCCTGATGTTCGTGATAGGGCTCGAATTGCAGCCCTCGAGACTGTGGGTGCTGCGCAAGTCGATTTTCGGCTTGGGCTCGGCGCAGGTCGCGGCCACCGCGGCATGCATCGGCGCGGCCGGCTATTTTCTGTTTGAGCAAACGTGGCAATCCGCGCTGGTCACCGGCTTCGCCCTGTCCATGTCGTCCACGGCCTTGGCGTTGCAGCTGCTGGCGGAGCGCGGCCAGCTCAACACCCAGTTCGGCCGGTCCGCATTCAGCATCTTGCTGTTTCAGGACGTCTCGGTAATGCCGGTTTTGGCGTTGCTGCCGCTGCTCGCCGTCGCCTCGGCAAAAACGGAAGGCCCCGGCGGCTGGCTGGCGATCAAGTTCATTGCCGTGCTGGGGACAGTCATCATCGGCGGCCGCTATGTGCTGCGTCCCATGCTGCGCATCATTGCCGCCTCCGGTGTGGCGGAGGCATTCACGGCCGCGGGCCTTTTGATCGTGCTGGGAACCGCATTGCTGGTGAGCCAAGTCGGTCTGTCGCTGTCTCTGGGTGCCTTCATGGCCGGGGTGCTGCTGGCCGACAGTGAATTCCGGCACGAGCTCGAGGCGGACATCGAGCCTTTCAAAGGCCTGTTATTGGGCCTGTTTTTCATCAGCGTCGGAATGTCGGCAAATTTGGAGCTGGTGCGCGAGAAGCCTTTGCTCATCATCGGTCTGACCATCGGCTTCATGCTGCTCAAGATCGGCATTCTCTGGGCAATCGGGCGGGTGTCCGGGCTCTCGCCCGCGGCCAGCCGCGGGCTTTCGATCAGCCTGCCCTCAGGCGGCGAATTCGCCTTCGTCCTGTTCGGCCTTGCCGCCGGTTTGAAGATCGTGAACACCGA
>DATHFB010000430.1:0-4948 GCA_035318305.1 Steroidobacteraceae bacterium
TGTTCACGATGGCAGTGTCGCTTGGCGTGCAGCCGCTCGATGACTCCGAATGAGCATCACCAGCCACCGGGGTGCGTGAGCGCGCGCCATAGCACTGCACATAGCCCAATACCATGGCGGACTGCGCCATGCGAAGCGCCAGCTGTGCGCGATCGTAACCCAGACCTTCCTGGTGTCTCCCGCAGCCGCGTGTGCAATCGCCAGACCTCCGGCGTTGCGCGCACGCTCCGATCGCAGAGTCGAAAGCTGCCGTGATCCGGTCATGCGGCCGCGCGCCTTGTCGAGCACCCGCAGCCGAGCCTCAAAGTTCCTGACGCCGGAGTTGCTGAAATGCGCGCCGTGGCGGCGAACGCAGGTGAGCGGCTCCGGCAGCGTGCGCACCTTGGACAACAAGGCTAGTCGCAGCCATAGATCGTAGTCCTCATGTAATCCCTGTTGCTCGTCGAACCCGCCGGCTCGCTCTATCAAAGCGCGCTCGGCCAGAACGCTCGGTGCTGGAATTCCTGCTTGTAGGCGTATGAGCGGCTCGACAATGTTGCCTTCGTATAACTTGCGGCGAGGGTCTCGCTGCCAATTGATCGACTTGCCGGCAGGGTCGATACGGATGTGGTCCGTGTAGCTCCAACCACAGTCGGCGGCGCTGCGGAGCGCGGCCACTTGCACGTCAAGCTTAGTCGGCATCCAAAGATCGTCCGAGTCCAGAAACGCAACGTACTCGCCCCGAGCCTTCCGCAGAGCAGCGTTGCGCGCGATACCTGGGTTCCCGGTGTGGCTCAGCCAAATCACGTGGATTTGTGACTGCGCCCCCGGGTGCCGTTCGGAGAGCGCACGCAAATAGGCTCGCGTCCCCTCTCCTGAGCCGTCATCGGCGACAATAAGCTCCCAGTCCCTGAAAGTCTGGGCGAAAACCGAATCGACCGCAGCCGGCAGGTACTCCAACCGGTTGAAGGTCGGCAAGACAACTGAAACGGTCGGGCGGGTCACGCTCTGCCTCGAACACCCCGTGGCCATGCGCTCATGCACTTCCTCACAAGCCCGATACCCGCGGATCCCACAGCTTGATGAACCGCTTGGAGAAATCCAGTTCCCACGGACTTTCATAGCGCTGAAAGCGATACCGCCATGACGCAAGCGCGCGCAACGCGGACTTTCCCCAATACGGCGAGCGGACGTCGGTGATGGTCGGGAACCGGCAGCCCAGGACGGTGGTGAAATCGCGGATGCGGGCGCGCATCCGCGGCGTGAGCCAGGGTACGTCGGTATGACACCAGTAGGACAGCCACTGTGGCTCGGCCCAGCCGTCCGCTGTGGTGGGAAATATCAATGGTGCGCCATCGCTGTCGCGCAGGTTGCTGACGGCGCGTTCGACTTGCGGGTTCTTTGCGCCCGGCGCCGGCGGCAGCGGCGCGTAGACGTACAGCATGATCTCGGTTTTCGGATGAATGCGTTTGATGTGGCGGATGAAGTCGAAGGTTTTCTCGGTTTCTCCCTCCGGATCATGCGGCGGCGCCAACATGAACGACAATTCCGGTATCACGCCATTGCTGCGGCATTTCTCCACCGCTTCCAAGGTTTGATCGGTACGGGTGCCCTTGCGCACATCATGCAGCAGCCAATCGCTGGGGGATTCCGCACCGATGTACGCCATGCGCAGCCGGCTCTTGCGTACCAGCGCCCAGGACTGTTCCGACAGATTCAGCAGCGCATCCGATCGGGCAAAGCACCACCACGGCAGTTGATGCTTCGCCAAGACTTCGAGCAGCGGCGCCGTGTCCTGCTCGCGGTCAAAGAAGTTGTGATCGAAGAATTGCACGGCATCGACACCCAGATGCGTGGTCAAATAATGCAGGTCCTGGTCGAGCCGTGCGGCGGCGGGCAGGGCGGTCTTGCCGCGAAACATCGAGGCCACACCGCAAAAGGTGCAGCGGAAACGGCAACCCAGGGCGGCTTGATAGCCGGTCGTGCGCCGGCCAAGGAAGGTCCTGGCCAAATAGTTTCGCGGGTCTCCCGCACGCTCATAGGGTAGCGTTCGCGTGAGGCTGGCCGCGGAAAACGCGCGACTCTTGTTGTGAACGACCTGATTGCCCGAACGCCACGAGAGACCGGCGATTGAAGCAAACTCGCCGCCGTTGAAAATGGCATCGAGCACTTCGCGCAAGGTCTCCTCTCCCTGGCCGCGGATGGCATAGTCCAGGTAGGGCGTATTGAGCGCCGGCTCGGCGCAAATGCTCGGAAAATGACCGCCCCAAATAATGGGTATCCCCGGATACTTCGAACGGATGGCGCGCGATACGAGAATGGCGGTGCGCAGCTGCGGTCCGCCCATGACGCTGATGCCGATGGCATCGACGCCGCCGCCGGCTAGCGTCCTTAAACTAGTGGCCACGAAATCGCGGTCGATGTTTCCATCAATGATGCTGGAGCGGTAGCTTCCGTCGAGCGAGGCCGATAGGTTCAAGACAGCCAGCGGAAAGCGCGCGCTGCGCCTCGAGGTAATCGTCGGATTGATCAACAAAACGTGCTTCAGTGCCGTCATGACAATTTCTGCTCGGGTACCAGCCAGCGCGTAAACAGCATTTCCACCGGCCAGCGATAGTTATCCCTGCCGCAGCGGTAGCGCGCCAGCTGCTGCAAGAAGCGCTTGCCTCGCGATACCCGCTTCCAGGCGAGCTCGTGAAAGAATTTGAAGCGCTCGATGAGTTCGAACTTTTCGGGCGATACCCAAGGGCCCGGTTCGCCGGCCACGTAGTCGAATTGCGCCCACGCCTCGAGTGTTTCCGGCAAACGAAAGCCGCGAGCCACCGCTTCGATCACCAGCGCGCTGCCGGGATAGGGTTTGAAATAATAAATCGGCGTCAGGAAGTCCGGACTCATCGAGCGCAAGCGCTTGGCGCAATCCAAGGTGGCCTGAATGTGCGCGTCGGTCTCGTCCGGGAATCCCACAATGAAGGGGAAGTGGCCTGCGATGCCGAACTTCAACATTTTCTCCGCGACCTCATACACCTGCTCGATCTTGATGTCCTTGCGGATACGCTTTAAGACCTCGTTGGAGCCGGATTCGACGCCGACCAGCAGCCTGCGAAGCCCCGACTGCTTGCATCGCACCCAGACGTGGTCCGGGAGCCTGATTCCCTGGTCCGCGCGCATCGTCGCGGCCCAGGTGATCTTCATGCCGGACTCGACAATGCGATCCGCCATGGCCTCGACGCGACCGGCCTTGGTAAAAAAAGTCTCATCTTGAAAATTGACGTCGTCGAAATGATAACGATCCCACAATTCCTTCAGGCGCATCGCCATGCGCACCGGCTCGAGCCCGACCCACTTGCGCCCGTAGACGAAGGGATCGGAACAGAAAGCGCAGCGAAAATTGCAGCCTTGCGATGAAATGAAATCGAGCTGGCGTTTGCCTTTGAGCTCGAAATAGCGCTCGACTGGAATCAGTCCATAGTCATGCGCGCGGAATTTGTCCACCTGCGCCAGATCTCGGGCCGGATTCTCGTGGATGGTGCCGTCCGGTAGTCTGATCGTGCAGCCCGCGCATCCCACCAGTGATTTTCCTTCCGCCAGCCGCTGCACTATCTCTGCGAATGTCTCTTCACCCTGTCCGCGCACGGTCACGTCGACGGACGGCTCGGTCAAGCATTCCTTGGCGAACATGGAAGGATGCCAGCCTCCCCAGACCACGGGAATGTCCGGATCAGCAGCCTTCGCCGCGCGCGAGATCTTCAGGGCATCGGAAATCGGCGCGCCGGTGAGCACCGTAATGCCCAGGCAAAGTGCGTCAGGCAGGTGTGACAGAACGGTGTTTTCCGCATCGGGGTCGAGCCTCGCATCGATGGTCACGACCTCATAGATCTCAGGATCGAGCTCAGAGCCGATTGCGAGCAGCGCCAGCGGCATGGTGAAAAATACCGCCTGCGGATTGTAGAGCACGATTTTGCGCCGCTTGAGGGTCATGCCGCCCTCCCGGCCGCCTGGGCAATCTCCAGGCCCGTCTCGGCTGCCCGCGCAAGCGCCAGGAGTTTGGCGATGCGCAAGTCGAGCATTTTCGGCGTGCCGTCCACCAGAACCTGTGCCCACTCAGCCTGCGGTGCCGCGCGCGGGGCGCAATCGGCATCGCCGTAGCGGGCGATTCCATTAATCATGACCATTCTGACGTCGGCCCGTGTCGCGTCCGCAAGCGCAGTACCGGCGGGCAGCACGAGCAGGTCGGCGCGCAGGCCGGGGTGTAGCGAGCCGCGGTCGGAGAGACGCAGCAGATCGGCGCTGATGTGGGTCACCAGGCCTTCCAATGAATCCTCGCTTAAGCCGGAGAGTTCGCCGGCAAGCCGCAGCTCAGCGAGCAGGTCGCGCGCGCCGCTCAAGCGCGAGTCGGTGCCCAATGCAACCCGATGGTGTGCGATGAGCTCGCCAACTTCGGCCGTTCTGCCGAACAGGTGCAGGTTCGAGGAGGGACACCATATCAGTCCCGCCCCCGCGCGCTGCAACCGCGTGCGCTGCGATTGATCCAGCGCGATCCCGTGCACCAGCAGGGTGTTCGACTTGAGGCAGCCGAGCGCATCGAGCCGCTCGAACTCATGGGCGGCTTCGTCGTTCAAGCCCTCGGAAGCGTGCACGACCCACGGCCACTTCGAAGGCGTCGACCGGTACGAGGCGGCTACCTTCTCCTCGCCGTCGATGTACAGCGAGTGAGACCATCCATAATGGCGCACCACCGATATCGGATAGTCGCCGTGAGCCAAGAACGGGTACAGCGGATCATGATGCGCGACCGTGGTGACGCCGCTCAGCAGATTCTTGATGCCGCCGAGCAGCAGCCGTTCGTCGCGCGCCACCGAGACGCCCGCCGCGAATTGCGGATCGGACCGGCGCCGCAGATCGATCTCCGAGATCCAATCGCGCGCATGCCGGTAGAACTGCGGTGATTCATGGGCGGGCAGGTGGTTGA
>DATHFB010000431.1:0-4154 GCA_035318305.1 Steroidobacteraceae bacterium
GGATCGAGCGAGGTGACGTGGTGCCACCAGTGGCGCGGCATCAACAGCGCATCGCCCGGCGCCAACTCCGCGCGTTGCGCAGCGGCCAGCGCCTTGGCAAAACGCGGGAAGCGCGCGAAATCAGGCGCCTCCAGATCGACAATCGACAGCGGCGGCGGATTATCGATCGGACCGACGTAAAGATTTGTCACCTGCTCGGGCGGAAACAACACGAACCGCCGCCGGCCCGCGATCACGCAGGCGAGGTTGTGATCCCGATCATGATGGATTTGCGTACGGACCCGACCGCCCAACCACAACAGCGGCGCAACTTGCGGCAGGAGCGGCATTGGATTTTGTTCGACGAAGCCCGGCAAATGCGAGGCGAGCGGCAACATCTGGAAGGCGATGATGGGTGCATTCGGGCGATCGGCCTGGCGCTCGATGCGATCGAGGGTTTCACTGATTCCGCGCTGATACTTGGAAAATGTAAATTCCCGCAGATCGGCGCTGTAGCCGAATCGTCCCTGAGTGCTGGCGGGTGCCTCCATCACCGTGGCGGGAAACCCTAAGTCCATGGACTTGAAGTACTGATTGAGCGCGGAACCTGAGTGCCGGCCCGCGGCGAGCGCCGGCCAGTGCTCGACGAGGCCTTTCAGCACCAAGGGTTTGGATGCCTTCACCGCAAGATCCAGCTCCGCTGCCGTGGTGATCGAGGCCACGGGAATTGCGGGAAGCTCGCTCATGTTGTCGCCCTTCTCTCCTGCCGAAGAACGGGGAAAAGCGATTGTCAGCCCGGGCGGCATAAATTCGCGAGATATTTGTCATGCGTGGGCTGCTCGAGAACTTTCTTGTTGATGAACTCGAGGATGCGGCGAAATTCTTCGTTGACGCGCTTGGACTGAATTCGGTCGGTCGCCGGCGCCCAGCTATCCGGCACCACGCCGAGCCCGGTGAATATCGCTTGCCAGCTCTCGGGCAAAAAGGTTTCGTCTTCCATGGGCGCAATATCCCCGCGGGCACGAAACGTGGCGATTTTGTGGGCAAGCGCTGCAGGCAAAGTGAGCCCGCACGCCTTCTGCCAGAAATTCCCCTCGACGGGGGACAGGGAATAAAACGCGCATTGAAAGTCGCGGATCCGCTCGTAGTACGAGTGCATGATCCGATTGTATTCGGCCCGTTCCGCAGTGAAGTCGGCGGTCACGGGAAACAAGGCCAGCAAATGAACCAGCCCCAGTTGCAGAGAATGAATCTGCACATCGAAAATCGGGTCGAACTCGCACGCCGATCCGCCCACCGCGACACAATTGCCCTCCCAGATTCGCGCTCGGACCCCCGGATTCACGGAATGGAAGGATGCGTCGGCCAGTTTGACGCCGCAGGCGGCGCTGGCCGACTCGAGCGCGGCGACATCGTTCACCAGGTCGCCGGAAAAAGCGTGCACCACACCCGTGGCGGCCTGCGAGGGATGCAGCGCCGTCCAACCGTCGCGCGCCATGCGAATCTCAGCGAATGGCGGTATCGATGTGAAGGCCGGCGCACGCGCCGACATCACGCGATCGACCTTGAAGTGCGGCCGCCAGTCATCGAAGGCGACGCCAAGCGAACGGCCCATGAGAACGGCATCCTCGCCGCTCGCATCGACGAAGAGTTCACCTTCGAGCGATACGGACTCATCGATGATCACCGCGGAGATCGATCCATCGCCGCGCCGCTCGACCCCGGCGTGTTGCGCCTCGTGCACCCGAATGCCGAGTGAAACCGCGATCGACTTCAAGTAGGCGACGTAGGCCAGGGTGTGCAGGTGATAACCATAATCGGTTCGCCCGAAGGCCGCCGTCGCTTCATCGGGGAGCAGCATGCGTCCGTTTTGCGCTGCAATGGCAGTCAAGCAAAAATGTTGAAAGGATCGGTCGAGACCCAAACGCCTCGCCTTGAGCCAGCAGGGAAAAAACGCGCTGCCCTCGATGGGCGCCCCATACGCGCCCCAGGCATGAAAGAAGTTGGGCACTTTGCCGGAAAGATCCACGATATTCTGGCCGAAGGAAAAGCTGCCCGCCGCGACGCGCAGCAGCGTCGCCTCCTTGAGCCCAAGTTTCGTATGAAAGGCTTCGAGCGGCGGCAGCGTGGCGCTGATGTGCGAGGGTTTCAGGCGAGTCGGCAGCTCGACGGCGATTACTTGCACGCCCACGCACGCAAGTGCGCCGCTCAAGGCGTTGACACTGAGCCACAGGTCGGCATCCCGCCCCACCACCACCACGCGCGACAACGGCGCATTGGCGCTCATACCGCCAATTCCTCGGCGGGCATCGCCTGCGGGGTTCCGCAATAGTTGGCGATGAACTCGCCATGCGATGCCATGGCGTCCACATTGGTCTGGATGCGGCTGCGCAGTTCCGCCAAACGCTCCTCGAGCGTGTCCATCGTGAATGCATCGGCGAGCCGATCGTAGCCCCGCGGGTTGATCCCCTGCCCGATGAGCACCGACAGCCAACTGTCACGCGCAAACAAGCCATATTGGTAATTGGGGAGCGAGGCTCGCGCGCGGAACAGGGCCAGTTTATGAACGAGGCTGTCCGGCAAGGGCATGGACCGCACATAGTCCCATAGAGGTTCGCCCACCCGCCGGTTCGCCGCGTAGTGCAGCACGAGAAAATCGCGGATGCGCTCATATTGCATATCGTTGAGGCGGTTGAACTCATTCATGAGCCGTGGATCTGCAGCCGCTCCCGGCGTTGGCATGAGATTGATGAGATCGGTGACGGCGGCCTGGATCAAATAGATGCTGGTGGATTCAAGCGGCTCGAGAAAACCGCTGGCAAGTCCGATCGCGACGCAATTGCCGCGCCAGGCATGTTCGCGTCGGCCCGGAGAAAACCGCAATAGACGCGGCTCCGCTTGCGCGGCGACGCCCGGCCCGGTGGCGCACTGGGCGCCGGCGCCCAGCGCGGCCACAAGCTCATTTCTGGCGTCGTCCTCATCGATGAACCGACTCGAGAAAACGTAGCCGTTGCCGGTACGATGCTGCAACGGAATGCGCCACATCCACCCCGCGCGCCGTGCGGTGGCGCGGGTATAGGGTGTGAGTGCACCGGCCCGCATGGTTGGCAGGGCGAAGGCTCGATCGCACGGCAGCCAGTGGGTCCAATCGCGCCACGCCGCCCCCATGACGCCGCCCAGCAGCAGCGACCGGAAGCCGGAACAGTCGACGAAAAGATCGCCCTCGATGCGCTCGCCCGACTTGAGCGTCAATTCTTGAACATCGCCGCTGGTCGCGTGGCGTTTGACGTCACATACCTGTCCTTCGATGCGGCGCACGCCCCGCTCAATGGCCCACGTGCGCAGGTAAGCGGCATACAAACCTGCGTCGAAGTGGTAAGCATAGGAATACGTCGAGCGGATCGATTTTCGGTCTTCGTTGGGAAACTCGAAGGCGTTGCTGCGCGCTGCGGCCACCGCGTACGAATAGTCTTGAAGCGAGTTTCGCCGGCGTCCCGCTTGCAGCGCCCGCAACCAATGGTGCTGAAATTCCACCCCGCCCCAGGGTTCGCCGAACGCGCCGAAGGGATGAATGTAGCAATCGCCGGGCAAGTCCCAGTCGCAAAACTGTATGCCTATCTTGAAGGTGGCCCGCGTCTCGCGCATGAACTGGGCCTCATCGAGGCCCAGCATGTCATTGAAGATCTTGATGTGCGGCAGCGTCGCCTCGCCGACGCCGACCGTTCCGATATCATCGGACTCGATCAGCGTCACGGCGTAGTCTTCCGGCTTCAGCCGGCGCCTCATCGCAGCCGCGCTCATCCATCCGGCCGTGCCGCCGCCCACGATGACGATGCGCAGCGGATTAGTCATCGTGGCCGCCTGACTGCCTTAGAATTTCACGCGGACGCCGGCCTGATAACGCCGATCTATCAAGGACCAGCCCGAATCCTTGAACACCGCCGCAGCGCCCGGCGTCGCGGAAGAATCGCCGAAGATTTGCTGCTGATATACCGTCTTCGTGTCCAGAATGTTGGCCACGTCCACCGACAACTCGACATGCGAACCGATCGAGTAGCGCACCGAGCCGTCGAGAAATCCGGCCGCCTTCTGGAACACCGGCAGGCCGATGCAGCAGTCGAGATTCGAGGTGAGGTAGCGCGAGCGCCAGTTGTAGGCCAGACGTAAACCTACCG
>DATHFB010000432.1:0-12768 GCA_035318305.1 Steroidobacteraceae bacterium
CGAGCGGGCCTGCCGCTTGAGCGGGCTCGAACCGATGCACATCGACGCGAACAGCTTGTTCGTCAATGTCGGTGAGCGCACCAACGTGACCGGCTCGGCCAAGTTTCGCAAGCTCATCGAGGCCAACGACTATGCGGCCGCGGTCGACGTGGCGCGCCAGCAAATGGCAAACGGCGCGCAGATGATCGATGTGAACATGGACGAGGGCATGCTCGACTCGCAAGCGGCCATGGTGAAGTTCTTGAGCCTGATCGCCGGTGAGCCGGACATCGCGCGCGTGCCCGTCATGATCGACTCTTCAAAATGGTCGGTCATCGAAGCGGGACTGAAGTGCGTGCAAGGCAAGGGCATCGTCAATTCCATCAGCTTGAAGGAAGGCGAAGAGGCATTTCTAGTGCATGCCAGGTTGTGCCAGCGCTACGGTGCTGCCGTGGTGGTGATGGCGTTCGATGAGAAAGGGCAGGCAGACACCATTGACCGCAAGGTGAGCATCTGCGAGCGCGCCTACCGCATCTTGACCGAGCGGATCCAGTTCCCGCCCGAGGATATTATTTTCGATCCGAATATCTTTGCGGTGGCCACAGGCATCGAGGAGCACAACCGCTACAGCCTGGACTTCATCGAGGCGACCGCGGCCATCAAGCAGCGCATGCCGCTGGTGCATATCAGCGGCGGCGTCAGCAACGTGTCGTTCTCGTTTCGCGGCAATGAGCCGGTGCGCGAGGCCATGCACTCGGTGTTTCTGTATCACGCGATTCGCGCCGGCCTCACCATGGGCATCGTCAACGCCGGTCAGCTCGCCATTTACGAGGACATTCCGGCCGATCTGCGCGAACGCGTCGAGGACGTGATTCTGGCGCGCCGCGAGGACGCCACGGAGCGGCTGCTGGAAATCGCCGAGCAATTCAAAGGCGGCGGCAGCGTCAAGCGCGGCGATGATCTCGAGTGGCGCAAGTTGCCGGTTGCAGAGCGGCTGCAGCACGCGCTGATCAAGGGCTTGGATGAATTCGTGTTCGCGGATACGGAAGAGGCGCGTCTGCAGGCCAAACGGCCGCTCGATGTCATCGAAGGGCCCCTGATGGACGGCATGAACGTGGTCGGCGATTTGTTCGGCGCCGGCAAAATGTTCCTGCCGCAGGTGGTCAAATCGGCGCGCGTGATGAAAAAGGCCGTATCGGTATTGATTCCCTATATCGAGCAGGAGAAATCCGGCGCGAGCCGCTCGAATGGCAAGGTGGTCATCGCCACCGTCAAGGGCGACGTGCATGACATCGGCAAGAACATCGTCAGCGTGGTGCTGCAATGTAATAATTTCGAGGTCGTCGACTTAGGGGTCATGGTTTCCTGCGAGAGAATCCTCGAGGCCGCCACGCGCGAGGGCGCCAACCTGATCGGCCTGTCAGGCTTGATCACGCCTTCTTTGGATGAAATGGTGCACGTCGCCAAGGAGATGCAGCGCTTGGGGTACAAGCAACCGCTGCTCATCGGCGGCGCGACCACATCGCCGGCGCACACCGCCGTGAAGATCGATCCGCAGTACGAGGGTGCCGTCATCTATGTGAAGGATGCCTCGCGCTCGGTCGGCGTGTGCCAACAGTTGGTGACCAAGAGCACGCGCGATGCCTATGTGGCGAACATCAAGACCGAGAACGAGCACCGCCGCGAGCAGCATCGCAATAAGGGCGCGAAGGCGCCGCAATTGTCCTTGCCGCAAGCGCGCGCCAAGAAATTCAAGATTGACTGGGCCGCGTACACACCGCCGGTTCCTCGATTCTTGGGAATCAAGGCCTTCGATAACTACCCGCTCGCCGAGCTGGTGCCCTATATCGACTGGATGCCGTTTTTCAACGCCTGGGAATTTGCGGGCAAATTTCCCGACATCTTGAAAGACGCCGTCGTGGGCGAGGCGGCGAGCAGCTTGTACGCGGATGCGACTCGCATGCTGGATCAATTGATCGAGGAGCAATGGCTCAAAGCCCGTGCCGCGGTCGGATTTTTTCCGGCCAACAGCGTGGCGGACGACGATATCAACGTGTTTGCGGATGAGGCGCGCGGGCACGTGGAGCTGCGGCTGCATAACCTAAGGCAGCAAAAATCCAAGCCGCAGGACCAGGCGCAATTGTGCTTGAGCGATTTTGTTGCCCCTGCAGCTTCAGGCCGCGCCGATTACATCGGCGCCTTTGCAGTGACCGCGGGCATCGGCATCGACGAACATGTGGCGCGATTCGAGGCACAGCACGATGACTACAGCAGCATCATGCTGAAAGCCCTGGCGGATCGGCTGGCGGAGGCGCTGGCGGAACGCATGCATGAGCGGGTGCGCCGCGAATTCTGGGCCTATTCGCCGCAGGAGCATCTCGACAACAGGGATCTGATTCGTGAGGAATATCAAGGCATCCGGCCCGCCCCGGGGTATCCGGCCTGCCCCGATCACACCGAAAAAGCGCTGCTCTGGCGCCTGCTCGATGCCGATCGCACGGCGGGGATTCGCCTGACCGAGTCCTACGCGATGTTTCCCACCGCCGCGGTAAGCGGGTTTTATTTTTCGCACCCGAAGGCGCATTATTTCGGCGTCGGCAAGATCGACCGCGACCAAGTGGCAAGCTATGCGCAACGCAAGGGATTTACCGTGAGCGAAGCGGAACGTTGGTTGGCGCCGATCTTGGGCTACGACCCGGATGTGAGAGACGCGGCTGATGCCGCCTAGCTCATCGCGAGCGGCTTTCGTCACGGGCGGGACCGGATTCGTCGGTCTCAACCTGGTCAAAGAGTTGATGATTCGGGGCTGGGACGTGACCGCTCTGCATCGTCCCTCATCGGATCTGACGCTCCTCAGACGCTTTCGCCCCAAGCTCGCGGTGGGAGCGCTCACCGATCATGCTTCATTGCTGGCCGCGATCCCTGAGGGCACCGACACGATTTTCCACGTGGCCGGCAACACCAACATGTGGCGCGGCGGCAATGCGGAGCAAACCCGCGACAATGTCGACGGCACGCGCCATGTCGTGAGTGCGGCGTTGGCCAAGCGTGTGCGCCGGCTGGTGGTGACGTCGTCGATTTCAGCCTACGGCATGGTGTCGGGGGAGATCAACGAGGAGACGCCGAGTCTCGCGGCGAATTCGCGCGTCAACTATCAGAAAACCAAGTGGCAGGCGCAGGAGATTGCGCGGGCTGCGGTTCCCAAAGGACTCGAAGTCGTGATCATGCAGCCCGGCGCCATCATGGGTCCCTACGACGTCGGTACGTGGTCTCGCTTGTTCCTCATGGTTCGAGACGACAAATTGCCCGGCGTGCCTGCGTCGATGCTCACCTTCACGCATGTGCGCGAAGTGGTGGCGGCACACATCGCTGCCGCTGATAAGGGCCAGAACGGCGGTTCATACCTCTTGGGCGGCGAAAATAAGTCCATGCTGGAGTTGGTGCGCCAGATCGCCGTGTTGGTGGGAAAACCCGCGCCGGCCAAGGTCATGCCGACCGGTGTGTTGCGCATCGTCGCGGCAGTCGGCAGTTTGTCCAGCCGTCTTACCGGCAAGCCGCCGCCGATCACACCGGAAATGGTCTCGACCATCTCCAAGAGTGTCAGCACGAGTTCCGCCAAAGCGCAGCGTGAGCTGGGTTATCGCGTCGTGCCCTTGAAGGACATGGTCAAGGACTGTTACGACTGGATGGCGGCGGAGGGGCGGATTTAGGGTTGCGGCTTCGCGGCGGCCAGGATGTCGTTCGCGAGTCCCGCATAGTTGCCGTCGAAATGATGGCCGCCTTTGACTTTTACGACGATGAATTTTTGGGGATCGAGCTTGGGACACAGGGAGTCGTCCTCGTCTTCTCCATAAATGCACAGCACCGGCATGCCGGAGATGCGATTGACTTCGGGCAGCGTCGCAGGACCTGAATTGTCATCCGAGATCCAGCTGCTCACGTGAAATTCAAACAGCGCGTGTTCGGACATGCCGAGGATCGCGGTCAGGGCCACCTGTGCCTTGGCGGCTTGCGGCAGGCGATTGACGGCGAAGGGCAGCACATCGGCTCCCTGTGAGTAGCCGATGAGCAGCACGCGTTTTTTGGCGAAGCGCGGCAAGTAGTACCGGATCATCCGGTCGGTGTCGGCGGCCACTCCCTCCGGCGTGCGCGCAGTCCAGTAGTAGCGCAGCGAATCGAGCCCGACCACCGGAATGCCCCTGGCGCTCAATGCGGCGGCGATGTCCTGATCCAGCCCAGCCCACCCGCCATCGCCCGACATGATGATGGCGAACACATCGGAAGGAACAGCGAGTTGCGACGCCACGGGTAGCGACGCCACGGGTAGCGACGCCACGGGTTGCGCAGGGACCTCGACGACCGGCAGGTCGCCCAAGGCAGCAGGAGCAGGCGGCACTTGGTTCGAATTCGCCGCGACCAGTTTACTGAATGCTGCATTCACCGGCGCCGGGCTCAAGCCGGGCAGCAGCGCCATGGCGGCGCCGTGCACCTGGGCAACAAACTCGCGCGTCACGGCGACGGGGCAGGCCGCGCGATTCGAGTCCTGCAAAACAACCCAGGGGTCCGCCAATTTTCTGATCGGCAGCAGATTCACGCCGGCGTATTCAAGTCCCGATCCCTTGCACAGCGGCTTGCTCAAATTCAAATGGGGGCAGAACCCCAAACTCAATGCGCCGGCAAAGGTGTCCTTCGGCGCCTGTGCCAACACGGCGTAGGCCATGGCGCCGCCGGACGATACGCCAACCAGGATCGGCGCGAGATAAGTGGCATTGTGAAAGTAGGCCTGGACAAAGTGACTCAGGTTTTCGAGATCGCCGTCCGGAAACACGCATTGGCCGCCATCGGCCTTGAGCACTTCTTCAAATTTCGGCAGATCGATACCGGCCACCATCGCCCCTTGCTGTGTCAGTTGCGTCGCCAGCACGTCCGCGCCGCGGTTCCAGCCTTCCTCACCGGATAACAGCAGCACGAAGCTCGACGGAGTGCCGGCGGGCGAGTAGACGGCGAGATCCTTGAATCTACCGTGATTCAAGTGTTGGGGCGCCGCGGCTGCGACTCCGCTCAACAGCATCAGGGCGGTGGGGAGGAGGCGGCGGAGGCGGACTTTCATCGGTTGGTAATACTCGTCACGCAAAATGCTCACAGATGAAAACGATCGATCTCGTCTACGTCAACGCCGGGGGAGGGCATCGCTCCGCGGCGGTTGCTCTGGAGATGGCGATTCGCGAGCAAGGCCGGGACTGGCGCGTGAGGCTGGTCAATTTGTTCGAGGTCCTTGATCCGCAGGATGTGTTTCGCCGCACCACCGGCGTGAAACCCGAAGATTACTACAACGTGCGCCTCGCACGCGGATGGACTTTGGGGCTGGCGCAGGAACTGCGAATTTTGCAGGTCCTGATCCGCTTGAGCCACAAGTCCCTGGTGAGTCAGTTGCGCCGCCACTGGCAGCAGAGCCAACCTGATCTGGTGGTGTCGCTGATTCCGAATTTCAACCGCGCCATGCACCAGGCGTTGCGCCTGGCCTGCCCGAGCGTGCCTTACGCGACGGTGCTCACGGACTTCGCGGATTTCCCGCCGCACTTCTGGATCGAACCGCATCAAGCGCAGCATGTGATATGCGGGACGCCGCGCGCGGTTGCCCAAGCACAGGCCACGGGCCGCGAGGCCGTGCAGGTTCACGAGACCTCGGGAATGATCATCAATCCGAATTTTTACCGTGATTTGAACTTGGACCGGGACGCCGAGATGCGGAAATTGCAGCTCGATCCAAACCGGCCGACGGGCATGGTGATGTTCGGCGGCCATGGATCGCGGGTCATGCGAGGCATCGCCAAACGCCTCGATGATGTGCAGCTGATCTTGGTGTGCGGCCACAACGCAGTACTCGCCGAACAACTACGCGCCGTGCGCGCATCCGCGCCGCGTGTCGTGCTGGGCTTTACCACGAAGATCGGCTACTACATGCAACTCAGCGATTTTTTCATCGGTAAGCCAGGCCCCGGCAGCATCAGCGAGGCCGTGCAGCAGGGATTGCCCGTTATCGTGGTGCGCAACGCGTGGACCATGCCGCAGGAGCGCTATAACACCGAGTGGGTCGAGGAGAATGGTGTGGGAGTTGTGCTTGATTCGTTCAAAGCCATTCGCTCAGGGGTCGCCCACGTGACCGAGCATGCCGACCTGTACCGCACCGGCGTCAAGCGCATCCACAATCGCGCGGTGTTTGAAATTCCAGAGATTCTCGAGCAAATTCTAGCGGCGCCGGCTCGGGTAAGCGTCGATTTCACCCAACATTTCCGCGCCGCCGAGTCCCTGCATCTGTCCTAGTATCCAATCGCGCCTTTGCAGCACGTAGGCGGACGGCGCAGCCGCCGACAGTAATTGGGGATTCGGCAACACCGCCGCCAGCACGGCCGAATCGCTGCGGGAGAGTTGCGATGCCCGCTTGTGAAAGAAACGCTCGGCCGCGGCCTCCGCGCCATAGGTGCCGTAGCCGAATTCGGCGATGTTCAAGTAAATCTCCAAAATCCGCCGCTTCGGCCAGCAGGCTTCGATGAGCACGGTGAAGTACGCTTCCAGGCCTTTGCGAAAATAGCTGCGCCCGGACCATAAGAACAAATTCTTGGCCACCTGCTGACTGATGGTGCTGGCGCCGTGCACGCGGTGGCTGTGCTGATTGAGCTCGTACGCCTTCTCGATGGCTTCCACGTCGAAGCCCCAATGCGCGGGGAATTTTTGATCTTCCGACGCCACGACCGCGAGCGGCAGATTGGGCGAGATTTGACTCAAATCCACCCAACGATGGCGGAACACATAGGTGCGATCGCGCTTTTGCCAGGCCGCCATCTGGGTTTGCGCCATGAAGGCGGTGTAAGGCGGATTGATCCACCGCAGCATCGCGACCAGAGCTGCGCTCAAGACGATGCAAAGCATGACGAACGCCAGCAGCGACCCTATCAGCCGCCTCAAGAATGATTTTTTCTGCGCCACTCTCGCTATTTAGGCAAGCGCCGCACGCTTTTCATGATGACGGCTTCCGTCGGGACGTCGTCAAAGCCGCTCTTGCGTCCGGTTTCCACCGCGGCAATCTTGTCGACGACATCCATGCCGTCGGTCACGCGCGCAAACACCGCGTAGCCGAAATTGCCGCGCGAGTGATCGAGAAAATCGTTGTCCTTCAAATTGACGAAGAACTGCGAGGTTGCGCTGTTGATGTCATTGGTGCGCGCCATCGACAACGTGCCGCGCTTGTTCTTCAAACCGTTATCGGCCTCGTTCTTGACCGGCGGTTTGGTCTTCTTTTGGGTCATGTCCTCCGTGAAGCCGCCGCCCTGGATGACGAATCCCGGAACGATGCGGTGAAAAATGGTGCCATCGAAAAATTCATCATCGAGGTAGCGGGTAAAGTTGGCCACGGATTCGGGGGCTTCCTTCTCGAATAGCTCAATGGTGAAGTCGCCGAGACTGGTTTCGAAGCGAATCATAATGTTCCTTGTGGAGTGTGAACGCCCAGCGTTACGCGGGGCTTGCCGGTGAAATCGGGAAATGTACGCACAGACGCAAAGCCGTGCTGCTGCAGCAACCGGGAGACATCCGGCGCCTGGGTACATCCATGTTCCAACGCCAGCCAGCCTCCCGCATCAAGATATTGCGGCGCCTGGGCGACGATGGCCTCGAGAGACTCGAGGCCCGTCGGGCCGGCGCTCAAGGCCATGGCCGGCTCCGCGGTCAGTTTGGCGAGCGCCGGATCCGCCGCGGCGATGTAGGGTGGATTCGCGACGATCAAGTGAAAGCGCTCGCCTTGAACCGCCTCGAACCAGGAGCCCAAGCGCCAGGTGATCTGCGGCAGCTTCAGCGCCCGGGAATTTTGCGCGGCGACAGTCAGTGCGTGCGGCGAGAGATCGACCCCGGTGACGCTCCAGCGGGGACGCTCGGAGGCGATGGCCAGCGCGATCGCGCCGCTGCCGGTGCCCAAATCCAACACCGAACAGGCCGCCTCGTGCGGCAGCAGTTGCAAGGCATGCTGAACCAGGGATTCGGTCTCCGGCCGCGGCACCAGCACATCGGGGGTGACGGTGAGGGTGAGCGACCAAAATTCCCGGCTGCCGGTGAGATAGGCGATCGGCACGCCGCGCGCACGCTTCAAAATCAGCTGTGTCAGCTGCAGTTCATCGTCCGGGGCCACCGACTGGTTATCGCGCGCGATCAGCGATGCGCGCGAGAGGCCCAGCACTTTTCCCAGCAACAACTCCGCGTCCAGGCGCGGGGATTCGCTGTGAGCGCTCAACTTAAGCGCAGCGCCTTTCACGGTTTCGGCAATGGTGGGCCCGGTGCTCATTCGACCTGCTGCGCCAGTTCTTCGGCCTGATGCTCTTGATTCAGCGCGCGAACCAGCTCGTCGAGATTGCCGTTCATGACATCGTCGAGCTTGTACAGGGTGAGATTGATGCGATGGTCCGTGACGCGGCCTTGCGGGAAATTATACGTGCGTATGCGTTCGGAGCGATCGCCGGAACCGACTTGCAGCTTGCGCGATTGAGCTTGCGCACTCTGTTGCTTCTCGCGCTCTGCCGACAACAGCTTGGCCTTGAGCAGCGACATGGCCCGCGAACGGTTCTTATGCTGAGAACGCTCGTCCTGGCATTCCACGACGATTCCCGTGGGCAGATGCGTGATGCGAATGGCGGAGTCGGTCTTGTTGACGTGCTGACCGCCGGCTCCCGAGGAGCGATAAGTATCGATGCGCAGCTCCGCGGGGTTCAGGTCGACCGCTTCGACTTCTTCCAGCTCCGGCAGAATCGCCACCGTGCACGCCGAGGTATGAATCCGCCCCTGCGCTTCGGTTGCCGGTACGCGCTGCACGCGATGCGTGCCGGATTCGAACTTGAGCAAAGAATAGGCGCCGCGTCCGATGATGCGGCTGATGACCTCTTTGTAGCCGCCATGCTCGCCGGGACTCTCGCTCAAGATCTCGACGCCCCAACCCTTGGACTCGGCGTAGCGGGCGTACATGCGGAACAAGTCGCCCGCAAAGATCGCCGCCTCGTCGCCGCCGGTGCCGGCGCGTACTTCCAAAAAGATATTGCTGTCGTCATGCGGGTCTTTGGGAACCAGCAGGCGCTGCAGCTCGAGTTCCTCGCCTAAAATGCGGGGACTTAAATCGGCCAGTTCTTCCTCGCCCATGGCGCGGGTGGCGGGATCCTTGTCGGCTGCCAATTCCTTGGCCGTCGCGGCGTCGCCTTCGAGCGCCAGGAAGCGCCGATAACGCACGACCAAATCTTCCAGCCTGGAGTACTCCATCGAGAGTTCACGAAATTGGTTTTGCTTGGAAATCACGCCGGCGTCGGACAGCAGGCGGCTGATTTCCTCGAAGCGTTCGTCGAGTTTTTCCAGCTTGCGCCGGATGGAGTCTTTCATAAGGCCGCGGATTATAGCGGCCTTGAGGGTGAGACAGGCTCCTAATCCCGGTCGCGTTCTTCGGTCAAAAGCCGGGTCACGGTCTCCGACAGAGTTAAATCAGCCAGTTCCGCGGCCTGGCGCAGGGCCTGGGTGGGGGTGTGCAGCAGCCGATTCGTGAGCGTATTGGCCAAATACTCGATGACCTCGTCCGTGGATTTCCCCGCGGCCAGCATGCGCCGCGCCTGTTCCACGGTTTGCCGGCGGATCCCATCGGCCTGTTGGCGCAGCGCACGAATCGCAGGACCTGCGTCCTGGGCGCGCGATTCGGCGAGAAAACGCGTCACTTCTTCGTTGATGAGCAGACGAGCTCCGCCGGCGGCCAATTCGCGCTGCTGGATGTTTTCGTCCACCAATTGTTGCAGGTCATCGATGGAAAAAAGATAGACATCTTCCAACTCGGCGACCTCGGGCTCGATATCGCGCGGCACCGCCATATCCACCATGAAAATCGGCCGACGCCGCCGCGTGCGACTGGCAGCCTCGACGGCGCGCTTGCTGACCAGGGGCTCGGGGCTCGCCGTGCAACTGATGACGATGTCCGCTTGCGCCAGTTCTTGGTCCAAATCGCTTAAAGTCACCGCGTGTGCTTGCAGTTCGCTTGCCAGCGCCTGTGCGCGGCCCAAAGTGCGGTTGGCAATGACCATGCGCTTGATGCCGGCACTCATGAAATGCCGTGCCGTCAACGCGTTCATGTCGCCCGCGCCGATCAGCAGCGCGCTGTGGGCGCTCAAATCCGCGTACACCCGCCGTGCCAAACTGACCGTGGCCGAGGCCAGCGAAACGGCATTCGCGCCGATGCGAGTCTCCGTTCGCACGCGTTTGGCGGCAGAAAAGGCTGCCTGGAAGAGCTTGTTCAAGGCCGGGCCGGTGCTGCCGCTCTCATGCGCCACACGATAGGCGTCTTTCAACTGGCCGAGGATTTGCACCTCGCCCAAGACCATGGAGTCGAGGCCGGACGCCACGTTGAAGGCATGCTCGACGGCGCTTGTCTCCTGGTGAATATACAGGCTCCCCGCAAGATCGAGATTGTTCCCGTGGTGCCGCTCCAGCCATTGGGACAGCTCCGCGCCGCTGGCCGGGCCGGACCAATACACTTCGGTGCGGTTGCAGGTGGACAGGATCACCACTTCGGCAACCCCGTTTTCCTGGCGCAGGGTCCGCAAAGCGGCAACCAGCCGGTCTTCGCTGAACGCCACCTTTTCGCGCAGCGCGACGGGTGCGGTCTTATGGTTGATACCGAGGATGTTGAATGCCATGGAGGCGCTTATCAAGGATGAATCCAGGGCATCAGTTTATTCATTTCGCTATAGTGCGGCCGTGTTCTCGTTTTCAAATATCATCACCAGGGCCTCCCTGGCCTCAGGCGCGCTCGCCTTGAGCGCCTGTGCGGGCGCGGGACTGAAGTCCGACCCTGTGGCCCCGGAGTCATTTTATACCGTCACGGGCGAGATAGCCCTTGCCCGCCAGGAGCCGCGCGTCGCCGCGCTCCAATATGCGACTGCAGCGGCGCACGAGACGGATCCCGCCATCTTGCAGCGCGCGACCGAAGTCACGGCCGAGACTCTGCAGCCATCGCTGATGGCGGGCGTGGCTGCGCGTTGGCTTCACCTCAATCCCAGATCGCTGGATGCGCAACGCGCTGCCGCGAGAGCCGCGCTCGCGCTCTACAAGGTCGACGAAGCGGCGGCGCATTACCGCATCGTCTTGTTGAATTCGCCCGCGGGGGTGGATGCGGAATTCGCGGACGTCGAGACCGATTTAGGGTCCGATGAAAACGTCTTCGGTGCGCACCAGCTCGCAGATCGATTGGCGTCTTATTTTCCCACCTCGCCGTCGGCGCTGCGCGTACAGGGACTGGCGGCGTTGCGCGCGGATGATCCCGCGGCGGCGGTGCACAGCCTGCAGAGCGCGCTCGCGATCGGCACGAGGAACGCGACTGAGACCCAGAGCGCCCACAAAGAGCTGGCGCAAACGCTTTTGCGCGCGCGCATCCTGGCCGGCGATGTCGAGGAACCCTTGAATGCTGCACTGACCCAGCTCAAAGCCGATGACTCGCCCGCGAATCGCTTCAATTACGTGGCGCTGCTGATGACCGCGCAGCGGCTGCCCGAAGCCACGGAGCAGTTGGAGATCCTGGCGCGCAATCCTGACTCGATGGCGGTGGCGCTGCGCTTGCTGGGGTTGCTGGAGTTTCAACAGGGTCATTTCGATGCCTCGTCGGCGAAGTTCAGACAGCTGCTGCAGACGGGTAAATTCGGCGATGATGCATTCTATTATCTGGCGTTGATTGCCGAACGCAATGGCGATGCAGAGCGTGCACTGCGCTTCTACTCGCAGGTGCAGAAAGGCGAGAACGTGCTGCCGGCGCTGCTGCGCGCCGCCACCCTGCTGCATACCCATGGCGCCGCAAGCGCGGCGGACGAATTGCTCGATCGGCTCATCGAGGATGAGCCGCAGCGCGCGCCCGAAATACTCACCGCGCGGGCGCGAATGTACGCGCAATCCAGCGAATTGCCGAAGGCCTTTGCGGTGTTGGAAAAGGGCGAAATGGAATATCCGGACAGCATGGCATTGCACTACGCCACGGCGTCCGTGTACGAGGAGCAAGGACGGGTTTCCGCGGCGCTGCGTGAATTGACCTTGGTGGTCAAAGCCCGCCCCAATGATCCGGCGGCCTTGAACGCCTTGGGATTTACGCTGGCCGATCACGCCAAGAACTTGCCGCGGGCTCGTAAGTTGATCGAGCGCGCCCATGCGGTGGCGCCCAAGAATGCCGCCATTCTCGACAGCTTAGGCTGGGTGCTGTTCCGCCAAGGGCGCGCGGTCGAGGCGTTGCCCAACCTCAGCGCGGCGTACTCCTACGATCACGACGGCGATATCGCGGCGCACTTGGGCGAAGTGTTGTGGCAGCTGGGCCGACAGGATGAAGCACAGCGAATCTGGGACGAGGCCAGCGCGCTCGATGCGGACAATCATTTGCTCAAGTCGACCCGGCATCGCTTAACCGCAGCAAACTGATCGAATGCGGCGCGCATTGCTCTTAGGTGTTTGTTCGGCGCTCGCGGCGTGCGCGACCGTACGGCCGCCGCCGCAGCCGCAGCCGCCATCGGTGAGCTGGGAGCAGCGGGTCACGGCCTTGCAGCAGGCCCATGGCTGGCAGCTCGACGGCCGTGCAGCCGTCGCCATTGGCACGCAAGGGTGGCAGGCCACGCTCAATTGGCGCCAGTCCGGAATGTTTGCGGAAGTCCATCTTTCCGGCCCTTTCGGCATCGGCGCGTTGGTGCTCAAGCAAGGCCCCGACGGTCTTTCGTTGAACGGCGCGCCGCCGAGCGA
>DATHFB010000433.1:0-6068 GCA_035318305.1 Steroidobacteraceae bacterium
CATGGAGTGGGCCGGGCTCATTCAAGACGAAGGTCCGTTCTTCCAAACCAAGCGCTTCGGCCGCTACAAGGAAGTCATCGAAGAGATGCTGGCCGAAGGTACGGCGTACCGCTGCTACTGCACGAAAGAAGAACTGGAACAAATGCGCGCCCAACAGACGGCCCGCGGAGAGAAACCACGCTACGATGGACGTTGGCGCGAGCGGACCGATTCACTCCCCGGCGTGCCCTCCGTGGTCAGGTTCAAGAATCCCCTAACCGGCGAAGTGGTCGTCGACGATGTCGTGCATGGTCCCGTCGTATTTCAGAATAGCGAGCTGGACGATTTGATCATCGCTCGCTCCGACGGCACGCCGACCTATAATTTTTGCGTCGTGGTCGATGACATGGACATGCAGATCACGCATGTGATTCGCGGCGACGATCATCTGAACAACACGCCGCGGCAGTTAAACATGCTGCTCGCCTTGGGTGCCAAGGCGCCGGTCTATGCGCATCTGCCCATGATTCTCGGCGCAGATGGTGCAAAGCTCTCCAAGCGTCACGGCGCTGTCAGCGTATTGCAGTACCGCGACGATGGATTCTTGCCCGAGGCCGTGCTCAATTACTTGGCGCGGCTGGGCTGGTCGCATGGTGATCAGGAAATTTTCACCATCGAGGAGATGATTCGCTTGTTCGACATCGCCGACGTCAACAAGTCCGCATCTGCATTCAATTTCGAGAAACTTGCGTGGCTCAATCAACAGCACATGATGCACGTTCCCGCTGTGCGTATCGTGCCGGTGCTGCGCTGGCACTTGGAGCGGGAAGGAGTTCAGGCGGCCGATGAAGCGCAGCTCGAGCAAATCGTGTTGTCGCAACGCGAGCGCGCGAAGACAGTTCGTGAAATGGCGCTCAACAGCGCTTTCTTTTTCCGCGCGCCGGTGGCCTATGACGAGAAAGCCGTGCGCAAGCACGTGACTGCCGACGTGCCGCCGCTATTGGCCGAGGCGGCGGCGGCCCTGGGCGGTCTGGATAACTGGAGCGCGGCAGCCATTCACGACGTCATCAGCAGCCTCGCGGCGGCCAAGGGCATCGCGCTGGGCAAGCTGGCGCAGCCCATTCGGCTGGCCGTATGCGGTGGTACCGTATCGCCGCCGATCGACGCCACTTTGGCCATTTTGGGCAAAGCAGAGGCGCTGTCCCGGCTGGCGCGGGCGCAAGCGATCTGGGGCGCGTAGATCGTTCATTTTCTTGACGAAGTGCCCCCTCTCAGGTAACGTGCCGCGCCTCCATGTGGGGCCATAGCTCAGCTGGGAGAGCGCTTGCATGGCATGCAAGAGGTCGGCGGTTCGATCCCGCCTGGCTCCACCAGATTTTATCGAGCGATTGATTGTTTTCGTCGATTGTCCCCATCGTCTAGAGGCCTAGGACACCACCCTTTCACGGTGAGAACCGGGGTTCGAATCCCCGTGGGGACGCCACATTAACCCCGGTAATACCCCGGGGCATCCACTTGCGCCACTTCGTGATCGCACCCCGCACTTTCGACGATGCTCTCCCAAAGGGCTTCGACCAATTCACGTTGTTCTTCCACAGCGCCCCGATGACCCTCGACGACGCGGCGGATTCCGCGTGGGCCAAGTACTTGCAGCGAGAAGCTGCGTTTCCGGGCAAGCTCCGGCTGTGCTTTCGGGCATTGCGATCCGCAGAAGATTCACTAACCCGTTATTGCTCGGCGGCCGATCACCGCGTCATCTGAGCCAGCGACCGAAGAAGCTGAAAGTGCGGTCCCATGCCTGCTGCGACCAGACTGGATCGTACTGGGTGGCGGGGATGCGGCCCGGCCCGACGGCGGTCTCATTGGCGAAGGCATGGCGTGCGAGGTAGCGGTGGAAGTCAAAGCGCACGCCGGCTTCGCGCAGTTTTTCCTGCAGTAGATCGATCGTGGCGATCGGAAAGAACTCGTCCTGCGTGGCCCAATGCGCCTGCAGCGGCGCCTTGATCTTGGTCGCGTCAATGAATTCCAGCGGCGGGCAGCCGTACCAGACGACGGCGGCGTCAAGCTCGGGGACCATGCACAGGGCCAGCAGCGTCAACGCGCCCCCCATGCAAAAGCCGGTTACGCCGATCTTGCTGCTGCGGGTCTTCAGGAACTGCACGGCGCCACGAATATCCTGGGCGGCTGCATCGCCGAAGTTCAGGCCCGTCATCAGGTGATGTGCTTCTTCGGCCTCGATCGTGGACTTGCCGCGGTAGAGATCGGGCACGAGCGCGATGTAACCTGCGCTCGCCAGACGGTCGGCGACGCCGCGGATTTGTTCGTTGACCCCCCACCACTCCTGGATGACGACGACTGCGGCGGCACCGGCAACGAGCTCCGGTTCGGCCAGGTAGCCCTGAACAATTTGCCCGTCTGGGCGCTTGAAGGTGACTGTCGTTGCCATTGGTAGATTCCAACTTGTGAATGCCGGGCGATGTATGCCACGTAAGCAGATTCCGTCTCCCGAGTTACACGTCGATCTCTGGATTCGTAAGTCTGGTTACATCCGTAACGCTCGCGCAGCGCCCCGGAACCCTTCGGCAACAATGTGAGGATAGTTTGGCACTGGCCGCTACAGCACTATGCGTAGTGCGTGCACGATGGAGAAACTCATGGGCAAGCTTGCAGGAAAAATTGCACTCGTATCCGGCGCCAGTAGCGGCATAGGCCTTGCAACGGCAAAGGAGTTCGTCAAGGAAGGCGCATACGTCTTCATCACCGGGCGCCGTGATTCGGAGTTGGCCGCGGCGGCAACGGAGATCGGAAGAAATGTGACCGGCGTACGAGGAGACGTGTCAAACCTGCGCGATCTCGATCGCCTCTTTGCGCAAATCAAGCAGGAAAAGGGCAAGCTCGATATCGTGTTCGCGAATGCCGGCGCCGCAAAGTATGCCCCCTTCGGCACGATCACCGAGGAACTCTACGACTCGATCTTCAACATCAATGTGAAAGGCCTCCTTTTCACCGTACAGAAGGCGCTTCCGCTACTCCCGGATGGGGCGTCCATCATCCTGAACGCGTCCATTGTCGCCAGCAAAGGATTATCTGCGAACAGTGTCTATAGCGCCACCAAGGCGGCCGTGCGTTCGTTCGCGCGGACATGGACAACGGACTTGAAGGATCGCCGAATTCGCGTAAACGCGGTGAGCCCGGGTTCCATCGACACGCCAGGACTGAGCGAACTGCTGGCTTCCTCGGAAACGGGCCAGCAACGCTTGAAGATGCTGTCCACTAGTGTCCCGCTCGGCAGACTCGGCAAGCCCGATGAGATCGCGAAGGCCGTCGTGTTTCTCGCATCCGACGACAGCAGTTACATCACAGGAACCGAATTGTTCGTGGATGGCGGTTTTGCACAGGTGTAGGTGCCCGAGTGCGTGCGAAACCGTTCCGGACTCCGCCGATGCGCGGAGCGACGTTGCGGATCAGGGGCACAGGGCTCGCGCACGCTGACGGCGCCGGTGGATGATTCCACCGGTCGTGGTGCCTGCCCTTCATGAGCCTGGTTGCAAGTAGGTGTTGAACCAGTTGATGAGCCGGGACATCACATCGCCTTGGTCAGCGCGCTTGAAGAAGAAATGGCCCTCGTCGGGGTAGACGACGAATTCAGTCTTCACACCGAGGCGCCGCAGCGCGTTCCAGTATTCGTAGGACTGCGTTATCGGCACCTCCGCATCACGATCGCCGCCGACGATCAGAGTTGGCGCAGTCACGTGCTTGATGAACGTCATGGGAGAGCTGCGCTCGTAGACTTTCGGATCCTCGTACACCGAACTGCCGAAATAGGGCAGCATCCAAGTATCGATGTTGTTCGTGCCGTAATAGCTCAACCAATCCGACAGTCCTGCGCCCGCCACCGCCGCCTTGAAGCGATCGGTTTGGGTGAGTGCCCACATCGTCATGTAGCCGCCGTAGCTCCAGCCGGTGATACCGACTCGTTGCGGGTCGATCGGGGCGGTCTTCAGCACGGCGTCGAGGCCGTTCATGATATCGCGCAGGTCGCCGTAGCCGAAGTCCTTGATATTCGCTTCAGTGAATGCCGCGCCCTGGCCGTAGCTGCCGCGTGGATTGGGCATGAACACGAAGTAGCCCTGACTCGCAAGCGCCGCGTCGAACGACTCCGCGCTCGACGGAAAGAGCGGATAATGCGCGTACGCGGGGCCGCCGTGCGCCACGACGACGAGCGGGTACTTTTTCCCAGGCACGATCGACGGTGGTTCGATCAGCATGCCTTGCACGCTGAAACGGTCGCTCTTCCAGAACAGATTTTTCGCATTCCCCGTGATCGGATGCACGCCGGCGTTGATCTTCGTGATCGGCTTCCACTTGCCTGGCGCTCCCGTCTCAATTTCGGGGGGCGAGGTATAGGATTGCCGGATGACGGCCGAGAAGGCTGCGTCTTTCGACAACGAGATGCCTGCATCGCCCGGTGCAAAGCCGAGCAGGCTGTTAGCCCAGATCATCTGAGGAGCACGCCAGATCTCGTGCTGCGATTTCGAATCGATATTAATGGCCGCAAGCACTTCTTCTCCGGCGGCAAATTCGGTCACGATCAACTGTTTGCTCGAGCCATTCCAGGTGATGGTATTCACGGAGGCGGGCAGGTTCGGTGTCACGTTGACGGGCGTTCCGCCGCCGCCCGGTATCCAATAAACGTCGCCTCCCGTAATGCCCTCGTCGCTCATGATGCCGCTGATGTACGCGATGCGGGAGCCATCTCCAGACCAGCGCGGCGAGGCGATCTGCAGGCGAGGTTTCAATAGAGTAGTGATGGATCCATTCTGAGCGTCCAGCAGATCGAGTTCGGCAATCCACCAATTGTCATCGCCAGAGCCGTGCGCCGCGGTCACGGCGAAGTGAGTGCCGTCGGGCGACCAATCGTACTCATAGATGTTCAGATCGGCGGGGCCCAGCAAAGTCGGTTCGCCGCCATGGGCAGGCACCACCGCCAGCCGCTGCTCGTACACGGTCGATGACAGTACGCCCGCATCGCGAGTGAGGGGATTGAGAGGCCCCGGCGTTTTCGGCGCGCCTTCCGAGTATAGAAAAGCGATCCGTTTGCCGTCAGGTGACCAGCGCGCGGTGTCGAGCGGCCCGTGCGCGCTGGTGATGGTTTTCGCGTTACGACCGTCAATCGAGGCGATTGCGAGTTGAGTTTGCTCCTGCGCGTCAGTCGTGACAAACACGATCTGCTTACCGTCAGGAGACCAAGCAGCGCCGTGCTCGTCGCACACGGAACCGGGGCAGGCGGTCAATCGAAGCGCGCCGGATCCATCTTTCGCATTGACAATCCAAAGGGCTGATACATCGATCTCAGCATCGTCACGTTTGCCGCTCACCACGTTTCCGTAGACCAGGTGTTTCCCGTCGGGCGAAATGGCGACTTCGCCGACCGGATGCACTGAGTTCAGCGCCCTCAGCAACTGTGGTATGGACAATGATTGCGCCGAAGCGGGTTCAACGTGAGCGCAAAGAAGCAGCAGGCTCAGAACGCTGCATGCCTGTATCGATTGTTTTTTCATGGAATTCTTATGGTATCGCCGTGTCGGCTTCATCCTTATTGTCGATGGTTGTAATCAAAATGCAAGACTTAGCCTCTGTATGCCGTCAAGGGCTCGCCGCTGCGCGAATCGTCCGCCCGTATCTTGAAACGGGCACCTGCTAGACAGGCGGCGACCACTCGGGTCGGCGTTGGCGATAGCGCTGCTCGAGAGCCAAAGCCGCGTGACCACCAGCAGGGTTTCAAATTCCGGACATGGCAAGCACACGATGGTGGGGTTTTTGACTTGTATGGCATTTACGGGGGTTAAGTTGGAGTACCCGTGGGGACGCCACTTCCTATGCGTCTGTCAGAAGAGCTTCGTAAGGCTCTGTAAGTGCGAGAAATTATAGGAGTTCGAACTTTATCCGGCGGCGTTCGAAGCACGTTATTGCCATGTCGGTGGGTTTGGCTATTTCTTCTTTCGCGCCTTTCGTCGTGCCGTATGCACCTTGATAGCGGCCGCAACGACCGGTTTGGCCCAATTGGGTGTTTGGGTCATTAGAGTTTC
>DATHFB010000434.1:0-8571 GCA_035318305.1 Steroidobacteraceae bacterium
AACATATCGAGCGCCCGGTCGGGCTGCTCGCTCACCAAGTAATCAAGTCCTGTCAGATAGTCAGGATGCAGTTTGCTCAAGGATCCGGGCCAGCGCTTGCCCCAGCCGAAGTGGCCGGCAAGAATGCCCAGCACCAGCGCTGCAAGCACCAAAGACCACGTTAGCAGGGGTAAATCGGACACGTGCCCGTGGCCGGCCTGGGAGATTCCGCGCTAGTCGCGGATCGGCTGATCCGCGCCGTCGTTCACGCGTTCGCGCAGGTCTTTGCCCGGCTTGAAGTGCGGCACATGTTTGCCGGCAAGCGCGACTGCCTCGCCGGTCTTCGGATTGCGCCCCTGCCGCGGGGGGCGAAAATGCAGCGAGAAGCTCCCGAAACCGCGTATCTCGATGCGCTCGCCCGTCGCCAACGCGTCGCTCATGATTTCCAGAAGCTGCTTCACGGCCAGCTCCACATCCTTCGCCGGCAAATGCTTTTGCTTCGCCGAAATGATCTCAATGAGTTCCGATTTCGTCATTATCGATCCGTGCGCATCACTAGACATACTTTAAGAGGCGGCCGCGGCGAATCCGCAGCGACCGCCTTCAGTCCTTATCAATCCTGGCCGGAGATTTGCTCTTTCAGAAGATCGCCCAGACTCGTCCCGGTGGGTGAATCGGTCCGATAATTCTGCATGGCTTCCTGCTCCTCGTGGATATCCTTGGCCTTGATCGACAGCGAAATACTGCGGCCCTTGCGATCCACGCCGGTAAATCTGGCCTCGACTTCGTCGCCGACTTTGAGCACCAGGCGGGCATCCTCCACGCGATCGCGCGAAATATCGGAAGCTCGCAGCTGGCCGTCGACGCCGTTGCCAAGATCGATGATTGCGCCCTTGGCATCCACTTCGCGCACCACGCCTTTGACGACGCTGTTTTTTGGATGTTCAGCGATGTAGGCCGAGAAAGGATCTTTGGCGAGCTGCTTGATCCCCAAGCTGATGCGCTCGCGCTCCGGATCGATCGACAGCACCATGGCATCGACCTGCTGCGCCTTTTGGTAGCTGCGCACAGCCTCTTCGCCAGGCATGTCCCAGGAGATATCCGACAGATGCACCAAACCGTCGATGCCGCCGGCCAAGCCGATGAAGATGCCGAAATCGGTGATCGATTTGATTTGACCGCTGACCTTGTCGCCGCGGTTGTAGTTGTCCGCGAATTCCTTCCAAGGATTGGCCTTGCATTGCTTCACGCCCAGGCTGATGCGGCGGCGCTCCTCGTCGATGTCGAGCACCATGACTTCGACTTCCTGGCCGACGTGCACAACCTTGGCCGGATTGACGTTCTTGTTGGTCCAGTCCATTTCCGAAACGTGCACCAAGCCTTCGACGCCCTCTTCGATTTCGACGAAGCAGCCATAGTCGGCGATGTTGGTGACCTTGCCGAACAGACGCGTGTTCGCCGGATAGCGCCGCGCAATATTCTGCCAGGGATCGGCGCCCAATTGCTTCAGGCCCAACGACACTCGCTGGCGTTCGCGGTCGAACTTCAAAATCCGCACATCGATCTCTTCGCCCACCTTCACGACTTCGGACGGATGCTTGACGCGCTTCCATGCCATGTCGGTGATGTGCAGCAAGCCATCGATGCCGCCTAAATCCACGAATGCGCCGTAGTCGGTGAGGTTCTTGACCACACCCTTGACTGCCGCGCCTTCCTGCAAATTATCCAGCAGCGCGGAACGCTCGGCGCTGTATTCCTGCTCGACGACCGCGCGGCGCGAGACCACCACGTTGTTGCGCTTCTGATCGAGCTTGATGACTTTGAATTCGAGCGGCTTGTTTTCCAGGTAAGAAGGATCGCGAACCGGGCGTACGTCCACCAGGGAGCCCGGCAGGAATGCCCGAACATTGTCGATCTCGACGGTAAAGCCGCCTTTGACGCGACCGGTAATGATGCCGATGACGACTTCTTGCTTCTCGAAGGCCGTTTCCAATCGCGTCCACGTTCTGGCGCGCTTTGCCTTCTCGCGCGATAGGCGAGTTTCTCCGGAGCCATCCTCGACACTGTCCAAGGCCACTTCGACGGTTTCGCCGACGACAACCTCGATTTCACCTTTTTCATTCTTGAATTGATCGGATGGAATGACCGCTTCGGATTTCAATCCGACATTGACGATCACATAATCCTGGCCGACTTCGACGATCAGTCCATTGAGGATGGTGCCAGGACGAATGCGCTGGCTCGCAATGCTTTGTTCGAACAGTTCCGCAAAACTTTCTGTCATGTTCTCTCTTACTAAATCCCTGGCACAGGTCCTGCGTGCCCAAAGGGGTTACCCTAAAAAACGGCGATCAATCCGTGAAAGCCGCAACCTAAACAAAATCGCGGGCGATCTCCAACACGCGCCCGATCACGCCATCGACAGACATACCCGTTGTATCCAACATGGTGGCGTCGGCGCTCGCGACAAGAGGCGAAGCGGTGCGCGTGGAATCGCGCCGATCACGCTCCGCTATCTCCAGCGAAAGGGCGGCAAGGTTAGCAGCAACCCCCTTTTCTTTCAACTGCTTATAGCGTCTCAGGGCCCTCTCAGTGGGGCTGGCGGTGAGAAAAATCTTGACCCTTGCAAGGGGGAATACCACGGTTCCCATGTCGCGGCCGTCGGCCACCAAACCCGGCGGCACCGCAAAGCGCCGTTGGCGGTCCAAGAGCGCAGCGCGGACCACAGGTAGGGCCGCGACCTTGGAGGCGTCACTGCCCGCCTCCTCGGTCCGAATGGCCCGGGTGACGTCCTGGCCGTCCAGCCACACCACTTCATTTCCGGCCGAATCGGAGCCGAACTGGATACCGATTCGACCCGCCAGTTGCCCTAACGCAGGACCGTCATCCAGGCTGATGAAGGCCCGGCGCCCGGCTAGGGCGACCAGGCGGTACAAAGCACCGCTGTCGAGAAGCGACCACCCCAACGCCTTGGCAACCGCCCGGCTGACCGTGCCCTTGCCGGACCCGGACGGCCCATCGATGGTAATAACGGGGACATCCTGCATCGAAGCCCCTAAATGGCGCCCTGACGTATGGTGAGCCCGACCGACTGGGCCAGATCCACGAAACCGGGAAAGGATGTGGCGACATTGGCCACATCGCGGATCGTAATCGCCCCGGCAGCGCGCAGGCTCGCAATGGCGAAGGACATGGCGATGCGGTGGTCGCCGAAGCTGTCGATCTCTCCCTCCCCAAATGCCGCACCCTCGCTGCGGCCCTCGATCCGCATGCCATCGGGCAAGGGGCTGTGAGTCACGCCGAGTGTCGTCAAGCCTGCGCTCATAGCGGCAATGCGGTCGCTTTCCTTCACCCGCAACTCCTCGGCGCCGCTCACCCAGGTTTCGCCTCGCGCACAGGCTGCTGCGATGAACAAGACCGGCAGCTCATCGATGGCCAGGGAGACCAAGTCCCGGCCGACGCGGACGCCCTGCAGCGACGAGGCGCGGATGCGCAAATCGGCCACCGGCTCCGCCCCACTCTGGCGCGCGTTTAAAATATCGATTCTGCCGCCCATGCTGCGCAAGATATCCAGCAATCCGGTCCGCGTCGGATTCAGTCCCACATTTCGGATCAGCAAGCCCTCCTCCGGAGCGGCCAGCAGCCCGGCGACGATGAAAAACGCGGCGGAAGAAAAATCACCGGGCACGCTCAAATTCTGGTTGCGCAACCGCTGCGGAGGCTGCAGCGTCGTGCTCAAGCCCTCGGTGCTGATGCGCACGCCGCAGCCCTCGAGCATGCGCTCACTGTGGTCGCGGCTTACGCCCGGTGCGGTTATTGTCGTGGGCTCGGCGGCGTAAAGTGCAGCCAGAAGGATTGCCGACTTCACTTGGGCACTGGCGATCGGCATGCGGTAATCGATGCCGCGCAGGCGCCGAGCGCCGCCAATGTCGACGGGCGGCGTACCGTTATGCGTGCGCACGTCAGCACCCATCTCGCGCAGAGGCTTGGCCACGCGCTCCATGGGCCGCTTCATGAGCGATTCGTCCCCGATCAGTCGGGAGTCGAATGCCTGCGCCGACAGCAAGCCGGTGAACAAGCGCATGGCGGTGCCGGCGTTTCCCATATCGAGGGGCCTGCCCGCGGCTTGCAGACCGTGCAGACCGACACCGTGAATCAACACGTGAGTGGCGCTCGGCTGCTCGATGCGCACGCCCAGAGCGCGCATGGCGCCCAAAGTCGCCAGACAGTCCTCACTTGCCAGAAACCCGGCGACTTCGCTGACGCCCTCGGCAATTCCGGACAGCATCAGCGCTCGATGCGAAATGGACTTGTCGCCGGGCACCGTCATCGTGCCAAAGACGCGCATCGCTGGATGCGCCTCGAACATCTGCATCAGAGCACGGCCCGCGGATACGAGCCCAACACCTTGAACAACGAGGCCCGCGATTCCAGCGCAGCCAGAGCTTTTGCCACCGGCGGGTCGCTGACGTGGCCTTCGATATCGATGAAGAACACATAGTCCCATTTGCGTCTGCGCGATGGGCGCGATTCGATCCGGGTCATGTTCACTCGATGTTGCGCTAACGGCTCGAGCAGCTGAAACAGCGCCCCGGAATCATCAGTGTCGCTGGTCGATACCAACAGCGTCGTGCGATCGGCGCCGCTGGCGCTGAACAGCTTTCTACCCACCACCAGGAAGCGCGTGGTGTTGTCCGGCCGGTCTTCGATCTCGTTGGCCAGCAGATTCAGTGAATAAATCTCCGCGGCCGTGCGGCCGGCGATTGCCGCGGTGCCGCGCTCATCGCGCGCACGCCGCGCGCCCTCGGCATTGCTCGATACGCCCACGCGCTCCACCTCGGGGAGTTGCTCGTCCAACCAGGCGCGGCACTGTGCCAGGGCCTGCGGATGCGCGCAGACGCGTTTGATGGCCTCGAAGCCGCTCATCTTCCCCATCAGATAGTGGCTGATTCGCAGTTCCACTTCGCCGCAGATCTTGAGGCCCGAGGACAAGAACATGTCGAGCGTGTGATTGACCGTGCCCTCGGTGGAATTCTCGATGGGCACCACGCCGAAGTCCGCAACGCCGGCCTCAACTTCGTGGAATATCTCATCGATGGCCGCCAGCGGCAGCGCCCGCACCGAGTTGCCAAAGTGCTTGAGCACGGCGGCTTGCGTAAAAGTCCCTTCCGGACCCAAGAAAGCCACTTTGAGAGGTTCCTGCTGTGCGAGACATGCCGACATGATTTCACGAAACAGCCGCGCGATTTCTTCGTCGCGCAGCGGACCCTGGTTGCGCTTGAGCGCCATTCGCAGGACTTCCGCCTCGCGTTCGGGCCGATAGTAGTCGACCGCCCTGCCGGACGCGGATTTGGAGATGCCCACCAATTGCGCGAATCGCGCGCGCTCGTTGAGCAAGCCGTGAATGCGCGCGTCGATGGCATCGATGCTGTCGCGAATATTTCCAAGACCTGCGCCCGCGGGCGTCACGCCCGGCGCGGCGGCCCGATCAACGCCGCCGCCCGTCGAGGGACGTGCTTTTGCCGAGGCTGTAGCCCGAGGTTTAGGCGCCGGTTCTTTCCTGCCCTTCACGCGCCTCATGAGTGGCGGTTCTCGAAATCGCGCATGAACGCCGTCAATTTCTCGACCCCCTCCATTGGCATGGCGTTGTAGAGGCTGGCGCGCATGCCTCCCAAAACGCGATGACCCTTGAGACCCTGCAGGCCGGCCGCCGCCGCGGCGGCCAGGAACACCGGATCCAGGTCCGGATTGCTCAAGGTGAAGGTGACGTTCATCCGGGAACGCGAATCCTTCGCCACCGAATTCTTGTATAAACGCGAAGCATCGATGGCCGCATACAGTGTCTGTGCCTTGAGTCGATTGCGCTCGCCGATCCCCCGCACGCCGCCGGCGTCCTTCAACCATTTGAATACCAGTCCAGCCATATACCAGGCAAATGTCGGTGGGGTGTTCAGCATCGATTGGTTGTCCGCGATCGCCTTGTAGTCAAACACGTGGGGTGTCTCGGCACGCGCATGGCCGATGAGATCATCGCGCACAATGACGACCGTCAGCCCGGAGGGCCCGATGTTCTTTTGCGCGCCCGCATAAATCAACCCGAATTTTGACACATCGACGGTGCGCGACAGAATGCTGGATGACATGTCCGCTACCAGCGGCACGCCGCCGGTGTCGGGGATATAGCCGAACTCCACGCCGCTGATGGTTTCGTTCGGCGTGTAATGTACGTAGCGAGCACTGCCGCTGAAGCTCAGCTCCTGCTGCGGCGGTACGCGGCTGTAGCCGCCGCCGGCATCACCGGCGACGTGAACCCGGCAATACCGGCCCGCTTCCGTGATGCCCTTTTGCGACCAATGCCCGGTGTTGATGTAGTCGGCCGTGGCTTGCGGTGTCGAAAGATTCATCGGCACCAAGGAAAACTGCGCTGAGGCTCCGCCCTGCATGAACAGCACCTTGTAATTCGCAGGTATCGACATCAACTCGCGCAAATCGGACTCCGCCGCCGTCGCCACCTCGACGAAGGCCTTGCCGCGATGACTGACCTCCATGACCGACATGCCGCTGTTCTGCCAATCTGGCAATTCGTCGCGCGCTTTCTCCAGAACCTCGAGCGGCAACACCGCAGGTCCCGGCGAGAAATTGAAAACGCGCACGGCGCAGGTCCTTAAGCGTCGTCGACGGTGGGGTCCGCGGGCTCGGCATCGGCGGGCCCGGACTCTGCATCTTCGCCATCCCCTGCCAGGCCCTCGATGCGCTCGAGGCCGGAGAGCTGATCGCCGTCCTCGAGTCGGATCAAACGCACACCCTGGGTGTTGCGTCCGACGATGGAAATGTCCTTGACCGGCGTGCGCACCAGCACGCCATTTTGGCTCATCAACATGATCTCATCGTCCAGGCTGACTTGCAGCGCTCCGACCATGATTCCGTTGCGATCGGTGATTTGCAACGCAATGACGCCCTGGCCGCCGCGGCCGTGCTTCGGGAAATCCTCGAGCGGCGTCAATTTGCCGAAGCCATTCTGCGATGCGGTGAGAATGAAGCCGTCCTGCGCGACGATCAATGCATTGACTCGCTGGTCGTCGCTGAGTTTGACGCCGCGCACGCCGGCGGCCTCCCGGCCCATCGCGCGCACCTCTCCCTCGAGGAATCGAATCGCTTTGCCGGCGGTGGTGAACAACAAAATGTCCTTCGTGCCGTCGGTAATCGCGACTCCGACCAGCTTGTCGCCCGGATCCAGCGCCACGGCGATGATGCCGCTCGCCCGCGGCCGCGAGAACAATGCCAGGGAGGTCTTCTTGACCGTCCCAAAGCTCGTGGCCATGAAGACAAATTTTCCTTCCTCGAATTCCTTGATCGACAGCATCGCACTGATGCGCTCGCCTTCCTGAAGCGGCAGCAGATTGACGATGGGCTTGCCGCGCGATCCGCGGCTGGCCTGCGGCAGCTGATAAACCTTGAGCCAGTACAATTTGCCGCGGTCCGAAAAGCACAGCAGGGTATCGTGGGTGTTGGCCACGAACAGCTTGTCGACGAAATCCTCGTCCTTGACGCTGGTGGCAGCCTTGCCGCGGCCGCCGCGGCGCTGCGCCTGATAGTCCGAGATAGGTTGCGCCTTGGCGTAACCGCCATGCGACAGCGTGACCACGACATCCTCGGGCGAAATCAGATCTTCGGTGGTCAAATCCTCGTGATTGACGAGGATCTCAGTACGGCGCTTGTCGCCGAAAGTGTCGCGGATGTACTCCAGCTCCATCCGTATGACCTGCAGCAGCCGCTCGGGACGCGCCAAAATGTCCGACAGATCGCGGATCTGCTCCAGCAGCTCCTGGAACTCGGCAATGATCTTGTCCTGTTCCAGTCCCGTGAGGCGGTTCAGGCGCATCTCCAGAATCGCCTGCGCCTGCGTTTCGGTCAGCCGATAGCCCCCCTCGACGATGCCCAATGCGGCAATTTCACCGTCGGGCCGGGTGTTGATGGCGCCGGCTCGCACCAGCATGTCGGGCACGGCGCCGGAGGCCCAAGTTCGCGATGTCAACGCAATCTTGGCTTCGGCGGGCGACGGCGACGCCTTGATGGCCGCGATGATCTCATCGATATTGGCGAGCGCAATCGCCAAGCCCTCCAAGATGTGTCCGCGCTCCCGGGCCTTGCGCAGCTCGAATATCGTGCGCCGCGTAACCACCTCGCGACGATGCCGCAGGAAGGCGTCCAACATCTCCTTCAAGCTCAACAGGCGCGGCTGTCCATCGACCAGCGCCACCATGTTGACACCGAACACCTTTGCCATCTCGGTCTGGGCGAACAGGTTGTTGAGCAAAATCTCCGGCACTTCGCCGCGCTTCAGTTCGATCACCACGCGCATACCGTCCTTGTCGGACTCGTCGCGCAAGCCATCGGATGCGATGCCATCGATGAGTTTGTCGCGCACCAGATCGGCGATCTTCTCGATCAAGCGCGCCTTGTTCACCTGGTAGGGCAATTCGGTGATGATGATGGCCTGGCGATCGCCCTTGCCCACATCCTTGAAGAATTGCCCTACCAGGTGAACAAGGCGCGCTTGATCGAGAAGATCGCCGATCTGGTGCGCGACAA
>DATHFB010000435.1:0-6277 GCA_035318305.1 Steroidobacteraceae bacterium
ATTCAGGACATCTCAGCAAAACCCCGGCTTACTTCCGCCCCGAGGTCCCGCTAGACTTCGCTGCGAAGAGCGATAAAAAATCACTTGGAGGACGAACATGAGTCGATTCAATTTCGGTGCCTGCATCGGTTTGGCTGTTGCGCTGGCGTTGCCGGCGTACCTGGCCGCCGCGCCGGCCGCGCCGGGCCCGGACAAGAAAGACGGCGAATCCGAGAAGGCGGACGCCGGGAAATTTCAGCCCTTTAAGCCCGAGTCGGTCAGCAGCAACGGCACGGTCACGATCGGCGGCCAGTCCATTTCCTATCAGGCCGTCGCGGGCACTCTCGTCGTGCATCCCAAGGATTGGGACGACGTTCCGCGCGACCCCAAGTCTGATAAGGGCCCGGGACCGGGCGAGGATGGCCCGGACAAGAATCCGACCGCTGAAGCGTCGATGTTCTATGTCGCTTACTTCAAGGCCGGCGGCGGCAGCGCTCGGCCTGTGACCTTCGTCTACAACGGCGGCCCAGGCTCCGCGACCGTCTGGTTGCACATGGGTGCATTCGGGCCGCGCCGCATTGTCACCGCGACCGACGCGCACACGCCGGCGGCTCCCTATTCGTTGACCAATAATGGCTCGAGCTTGCTGGATGCAACCGATCTGGTGTTCATTGACGCGCCCGGCACCGGCTTTAGCCGCATCGCAGGCAAAGACAAGGAGAAGGCATTTTTCGGCGTCGATCAGGATGCGTACGCCTTTTCAGAATTCATTTCGCAATTTCTATCCAAATACGGCCGCTGGAATTCCCCCAAGTATTTGTTCGGCGAGAGTTATGGAACGCCGCGCTCGGCGGTGCTCATCAATCAGCTCGAGTCCGATCGCGCCATCGACTTCAACGGCGTGATTCTGCTGTCGCAAATTTTGAATTTCGACTTGAGTCCTGACCGGCCGACCGGCAATCCGGGTATCGATCTTCCGTACCAGACCGCACTGCCTACCTACGCGGCGACGGCCTGGTACCACAAAAAGCTGCCGGGTGAGCGCAAGGAACTCGAAGCCTTTCTGGGCGAAGTCGAACAGTTCGCCATGGGGGATTATGGCCGGGCGCTGGCCGCCGGGTCCGATCTTAGCCCCGCGGATCGGCAGGCAATTGCCGAGAAGCTGCACCAGTACACCGGACTTTCGATCGATTACATTCTCAAGGCGGATCTGCGCATCGACGGCGGCGAATTTCGCCAGAATTTACAGGGCGACGCTGCCTTGACCACCGGCCGTTTGGATACCCGGTTTTCCGGACCGGACATCGATCCGTTGAGCCAACGTGCGGAATACGACCCCCAATCGACCGCGCTCGGCTCGGCCTACGTCTCTGCATTCAACGACTACGCGCGCAAGGATCTGCGCTACGGCGACGGCAAGAGCTTCAAACATAGCATTCAGACATTTGGCACCTGGAATTTTCAGCACAGCCAGCCGGGCCAAAATCAACGGCCGGGATCATCGCGCCAGGGATCCAATGTCATGCCTGATCTTGCGAATGCCATGAAGATCAATCCGAACCTGAAGATTCAATTGAATGCCGGCTATTTCGATCTTGCGACTCCATTTTATCAAGGCGTCTACGAGATGCATCACCTGCCGATTCCGGCAAATCTGCAGGCGAACATAGAATATAAATTCTACGACTCCGGTCATATGGTCTATGCGAAGGACTCGTCGCTCAAGTTGTTGCACGACAATGTCGCGGGGTTCATTCGCCGAACCAGCAACCGCGGCGGTTGACACGCCGGGAAATCGACAAGGCGTGTCGCGCAGCCTGAAGCGCTGCGCGACACCGCCGATGTCAGTGAGCAGGTCCGCCATCCTTCAGATACGTGGCGAGCCACTTGTGAACTTCTTCATAGAAATGCCGGCTATCTTCCGGCTTTGTAATCCAGTGCCAGGCGTCCGGCCACACCAGAAGGCGGCTGGGCACTTGCATCCGCTGCAGCGTGCTCCAATTCTCGAGCGTGTTATTGATGGGCACGCGAAAGTCGCGCTCGCCGATACTGAGCAGCATCGGTGTCTTCCAGTGGGCCGCATAGGCGATGGGGCTTTGGTCGCGCCACACGGGATTTCCTTCCCATGGCGGCCCGCCATTGGTCACTTCGCGGCCGTAGATGCCGTCGCTGGTTCCCCATTGGCTGAGAAGATCGACTTCGCCGGCGTGGCTCACGATGCATTTGTAGCGCGTGGTGGTGGCCTCGATCCAATTGGCCAGATGTCCGCCATAGCTGGCGCCTGCGGCGCAGAGCCGCGATCCATCGATGAATGAGTAGCGCTTGATGGCTTCATCAACCGCCTGATTGATCTCGTCGCCGGGCGTCTTCAGCGGGTCGAGCTTGATGGCCTGCGCAAATTTCTCGCCGAAACTGGTCGACCCGGTGTAGTCCGTCATCAGAATCACGTAGCCGGGGGCGGCCAGCAGATGATAATTCCAGCGCAGCCCGATCTGATCGGGATTATTGCTCGCCGCTCCGCCGTGAATCAGGACCAGCATCGGATATTTTTTGGCTGCATCGAAAGCAGGCGGCAGCACGATCATATTGTGAATGTTGCGGCCCTTGGCGCTGGTGAAATAGAAATGCTGCGGCGGCTGCCAATCGATGGCCGCCGCTGCCGAAGTATTGACATGGGTGAGATTGACGTGAGAGTGCCGCGCAGCATCGATGCGCACGATCTCGGTCGGACTGACCGAACTGCCATAGCCGGCAATCAGCATGGGCTTTGCGGACTTCTCGGCAATCTCCAATGAGGTGTAGCCGCCCGTGGCCGGCTCGATCAGCAGTTCCGGTTTGCCGCCCTGCGCCGCAACTCGATACAGGTTCTCTTTGCCGGCCTCCGGCGCCAGCAGGTAGACCAGTTTGCTGTCAGAGCTGAACGCGTAACGCGCCGCGTCCCGGTCGAAATCGCGAGTCACGAGCGACGGCACTCCGCCGCCAGGCCACGCCACTTTGTTGAGGCGCGCCAAGTGATAAACCTCCTGGTCCTGCAACTCGTACTTGAAGAACAGCGACTTGCCGTCGGGACTGAATGCCGCTTCCTGGTATTCGCCTCCGGCGGGGCTGATGACGGCCGGTTCGCCGCCATCGGCGGCCATGCGGTAGAGGTGATAGTTCACATGCGCGAACGCCGCATGCCATCTCTCCGTCGTCGCGGTAAAAACCACTTCATGACCGTCGGGACTCCATAGGGGAGCGAGGGTGACGCTGCTCTCGGTTTCCCGGCCGGAAAATCCAGCGGTACGCGCCAGCGTGGTGGCGGAGAGGATGTCTTTTGCAGCCGATCCCGGCTCGATCGACTGCACCATCACGGTGGGTTGGCGATCGTCCAGCCACTGATTCCAAAAGCGGATCGGAAAATGTTCATAGGTACGCACGTTGTATTTGTGCGCCTTGCGGTCGGCCGCAATCCTTTTGTTGGCTTCATCGTCGGTGGTATTGGGATAAACCAGCGACTCGAACAGAATTGCCTTGCCGTCCGGCCGCCATTTCGGACTGGATGCTCCGGTGGAGATGTTGGTGAGGCGGCGTGCTTCGCCGCCCGCGGCGAGATTGAGAATATAGATTTGGTCGGCCTCGTCGGCTTCGCGCTTGGTGGTGAACGCAACGCTGCTGCTATCGGGCGACCATGCGACGTCGGCCTCAGCGGCTTTGGTGTTGGTGATTCGGCGCGGCGGACTATGACCGTCGGTGCCCACCAGCCACAGATCACTGACGCTTTTGTCAGTTTCGTAGGACGGCTCGAGCACGGAATACACCACCCATTTGCCGTCCGGACTCAAACTGGGCGCGCCCACCCGTTTCATCATCCAAAGCGATTCGTGTGTAATGGGTTTGAGTGACGTGCTCGACTGGGCCATCGACTGAAGCGGCGCGAAGACGCACGCCGCCATCACGGTTGCGCAAAACTTTGTCTGTAAGCTCATCGGATCTGGAACTCACTGCAGCTGAAGGGGGAGCGTAGTCTAACGCTAAGCCTGGGCGCTAAGCGCAGCCGTCATTGCGCGTGGCCGATCAAGAGCACGTTGGCAAATCGCGTACCCTCGCTCATGGGGGTGGCCTGAACCTCAAATCCACATTCCCGAACGATCTCGCGCCACTGCGTGGCGCTGCGACAGTGCGTGTTCACGGGCGAATGCCCGCGGAAAAGCATCACCAGTTTGTCGACCCACTGACCGTAGAGAAATCGCAGTCCGGCGTCGGCATCGCCGATGCGCAGCAGCAGCAGGCCGCGCGCCGGCAGCGCGGCGCGCACCCGCTTCAGCACCTGAAGCTGTTCTTCCCTCGTCATGTAATGCAGCACATCGAGAATGACCACAGCATCCGTGGTCCCAAAATCCGTACTGCGAATGTCGCCCTGTGATATCTCGCACGATGGCCCGAGCGCGGCGCGCGCACGCTCCACGTCGCGAACCATCAATTCGATTCCGCGAGTCGAACGCGGCGTCGGCGCCGGCGGCCAGCCTTGGGGCCAACTGCCGCTTTCGTAGCAGAGCAGGGCGGCGCGCAGCCAGGACGCCAGCAGTCCTTGGCCGCAGCCCAAGTCGAGAATGTGTCCCCGCCCCAGCAATAGTCCGCGCTCCAGCATGGCCCGGAAGACGGGGTCGCCGCTTAATTTGCTGCGGGCAAAATTGTAGGCGAATAGCCCGGCCCTGCGATACGGCTCACAAGCCCGGTCGATCAGCGGTGAGTGCACGTGCGCGGACAAACGCGACCTTACTCTCTCAGGCCAATGGAAGATGATGCGGCCGCACCAGCATGTGCCAATCTTGGTGCTCCTCGAGGATTAATTCGATGGCCTCCCGGATCGACTCCTTGATCGGCCCCGGGCTTGGCGACGCCCCTTGCTGCTCCAGCGGCGCGCGAATGTCACCGATGGCCTGCTGCAATTCCACTTCAAGGCGCTCCGAAGTGATTCCGAGCCGGTAGGATTCTGATTGCGCCAGAGCACCGTGCAGCGAAGCCCCGAGCGCCGGGAAAAACGTCGTGATCAACGACAGCCAAACGGTATGCACCGCCAGGTGCAGCAGCGCTCCCAAGGCCGTAAGCCCAAAAAGCCCGATATTCACCGAATGGACGCGATGCAACAGAGCGTGCTGCCTCAAGGCAACCCGATGATGATAGTGCGTCTGCGCCTCCAGAACCCCGACCGTCCATCGCGCGTAGGTCGAGATGAACGCCGGGTCAGACCAGGCGCCATCGAGCAGCGTTAGCGCCAGGTGCTCGTTTTTCGCGCATATCGTCTCGAGATCATCGCCGCTTCGCAGGTGGTTGCCCGGATCGAATACCCGCATGTACCAGTTTGCGGATGTTTCCGGCCGCGTGAAGTCGAGCAGCGGCGCGACGAGGGGCAGGTACCAGATCAATTCGGCGGTGGTTCGGGCACGCAACCACTGACCCTGCCAATCTCGTCGATGACCCAGCCAATAGATCGTGCTCACCGTGCCGATGATGAGGACCTCGCCGACCGCCCACAGCCCGATCACGGGATGCTGTAAATGACGCCGATCGTCCCAACCGAGCGCCAGAGGCAGCACCGCGAAGAGCACGGCAAGCGCACTCAGCAGATAAATGGCCCAGAAGCCGCTGCGGTAGCGGTGTCCATAATGCAGGGCACGCGCATCGAACATCAGGTGGGCGGGAGCGAGCGCCTCGATGAGGGGCAACAATCGCTCGGGTGGACTCACGGGGGCCGGCGGCGGCGGAATCCTCAATCGCGCCCCGATCAGCAGTACCCGTTGAACCAGCTGGTGGAACGCCATGCTCGTTAGCCCATGATTTCGTAGGTGGTAGCGAAGATGTCTTGGGCGACGATACCGAGGCTGCCGTCGCCATAGTCCACCAGCCAATCGCCGGCATGGCCGCTCAAGCTGGAAACCCCGTCCGCGAGCTGCACCTCGAAGGGCTGTTGCATTCGCAGCGCCAGAATATGGTACGGCAGGCTCATGTAGCGCCCGGACTCTCCCGCGACGGTCGGCGGTACTGGCCGGTATTTGTTCGCAAACTTTCCCTGCGACACCCGCCAATGGTGGCCGCCGTTGCCCGTCAAGACGGCGTCCCCGGGGTGTGCCTGGACCGCGCCCTCGGGCGTCCGGACAATGCAGGCAACGTCTGTGAAGTGAACCAAAACCTCGCGTTCGAGCTTTCGTGCCTCGACACGCTGCGGATGTTCGGAAACCTCGGCGGAAAATCCGCTCTTTCCGCTGCAGCGAAATATCAACGCATTGTATCCTTTGTTATTCTGCCGGCCGGTTCG
>DATHFB010000436.1:0-5511 GCA_035318305.1 Steroidobacteraceae bacterium
CCGCATTCATATCGGGATTACCTGGCTCGAATCCATCGCGTTCGGCCACATCGACAAGGTCGGCGAACGGGTTTTGATCATCGGCGTCGGCAATACCGCAATGGATTGCTGCCGCAGTTCCCTGCGGCTCGGCGCGAAAAACGTGAAAGTCATGGCGCGCAAGCCGCGTCAATTCTTCAAGGCTTCCGAATGGGAACTCGAGGACGCCGAGGCTGAGAAAGTCGAAATCGTCATCAACCACGCTCCCAAAACCTTCGTTATCGAGAGCGGCCGGCTGACGGGCATGATGTTCGAGAAATTGGAATACGACATCGAGAACGGGGACATCAAAGCGACCCGTTCGCTGGGCGATGTGTTCTTCCCCTGCGATGATGTCATTCTGGCGATCGGCCAGGAGAACGCCTTTCCCTGGATCGAGAAGGGCATCGGCATCGAGCTCGACAAGTGGCATGTGCCGAAGGTCAACGCGGTCACTTTCCAGTCGACCCGGCCGGAAGTGTTTTTCGGCGGCGATGCCGCCTTCGGCCCGAAAAACATCATTTGGTCGGTGGAGCATGGACACCAGGCCGCGATATCGATTCACAAGTTCTGCCATGACGAAGCGATCGAGGAACGATTGCCGCGCGGCCTGAAGCTGTCGAGCCGCAAGATGGGCATGCACGAGTGGGCGTACAAGAACGAATACAACGGCGTGGAGCGGCGTTTGGTTCCGCATGTCGGACTCATCGAGCGTTTCAAAAAAATCAACATCGAAGTGGAGCTGGGTTTCACCGCCGAAGAGGCGGCTCTGGAGGTGCAGCGCTGCTTGAACTGCGATATGCAGACGGTGTTCGCCGCGAAACTGTGCATCGAATGCGATGCCTGCATCGACATTTGCCCGGTGGATTGCCTCACCATCACGCCGAACGGCCCGGAGGCGGAGCTGCGTGCCCGCTTGACGGCGCCGGCTACGAATCCGACCCAGGCCCTGTATGTGTCGGCGGCGCTGCCGCAAACGGCGCGCGTCATGGTGAAGGACGAGGATGTGTGCGTGCATTGCGGGCTGTGCGCGGAGCGCTGTCCGACGGCCGCGTGGGACATGCAGAAGTCGACCATCCGGATTCCTCTCGCGATGGATGAGGAGGTTCGTGCATGCCCAGCCTGATTGCCGAGGCCAGCCGCGTAAACGATTTCGTGGTGAAGTTCGCGAATGTCAACGGCACCGGCTCCGCCAGCGCCAATTCTCTGATCATGAAAGCGATCTTTCGCATGGGCGTGCCGGTCACGGGGAAGAATTATTTCCCGTCGAATATCCAGGGCCTGCCGACCTGGTACGAGATCCGCGTAACCCGCGACGGCTACGCCGCGCGCGCCAGCCACGTCGATATCATGGTGGCGATGAATGCTGAAACCTACTCCAAGGATGTTCGCGAACTGCGCTCCGGCGGATATTTGATCTATGACTCGACCTGGCCGCGCAGCGCGCTGCTGCAGCGGGGCGACATCACTGTGATCCCGGTGCCGCTCGCCAAGCTCGTGAATGAAAATTTCGACGGTGTGCGCAATCGGATCCTGTTGAAGAACATCGCTTACGCCGGCGTCCTGGCCGCGCTGCTCGATGTGGACCTCGAGGTGATCAGCGGCTTGTTGAGCGAGAGCTACGGCAAGAAGCCGAAGTTGCTCGATTCAAACACCAGGGCTCTGCGGCTCGGGTACGACTACGTCAAGGAGCAATTGACTTCGCCGCTGCCGCTGCGTGTCGAGCACATGGAGAAGACCCGCGGCCATATCATGATGGATGGCAATACCGCGGCGGGCTTGGGCTGCGTCTATGCGGGAGCGACCGTGGGTGCGTGGTATCCGATCACGCCGTCGACGTCGTTGATGGACGCCTTCAAAGGCTTTTGCGAGCGCTATCGCGTCGATCCTGAAACCGGGGAACGTAATTTCGCCATCTTGCAGGCGGAAGACGAACTGGCGGCCGTGGGCATGGTGCTCGGCGCATCGTGGAACGGCGCGCGCGCCTTTACGCCCACCAGCGGGCCGGGCATTTCCTTGATGAATGAATTCATCGGGTTGGCGTATTACGCCGAGGTGCCCTGCGTGATTTTCGATGTGCAACGCGTGGGGCCCTCCACCGGCATGCCGACGCGCACGCAGCAGGGCGACATCATGATCTGTGCATACGCATCGCATGGCGATACGCGTCACGTGCTGCTGTTCCCCGCCAACCCGGAAGAGTGCTTCTACATGGCCGCGCAGGCCTTCGATCTTGCGGAACGCCTGCAGACGCCGGTGTTCGTGATGTCCGATCTCGACATCGGCATGAACGATTGGATGTGCCCGGACCTCAAATGGGACGATGCCTACAAGCCGGACCGGGGCAAGATTCTGTCGAAGCAGGATCTGGACGGCATGGAAAAATTCTACCGCTACCTGGATCGCGACGATGACGCGATTCCATACCGCACCTTGCCGGGCATGAGCGCCAAGGGCGCCTACTTCACGCGCGGTTCAGGCCACAACCAGTATGGCGGCTACACCGAGGATTCCGCCGAATATCAGGTGGTGCTCGACCGCTTGAAGCGCAAATTCGCGAATGCGCCGAAATATCTGCCGAAACCGGTGCTGATCGGCAAGGGCAACAACACCGTCGGCATCGTGAGCATCGGCAGTTGCGACGGCGCCATCCGCGAGGCGCTCGATGTCCTGCAGCATCAGAAAATCGAAGTGGATTATCTGCGCGTGAAGGCATTTCCTTTCAACACCGACGTGGAGGCGTTCTTGAAAGCGCACTCCACGATTTTCGTCGTGGAACAAAATCGCGATGGGCAGTTGAAATCCTTGCTGACGCTGGAAACCGCGGTCGAGAAATCCAAATTATTTTCGATATTGAGCTATAGCGGCCTGCCGATTTCGGCTCAACCCATCGTCGATGAGATCCGTGCCAAGCTCGCGGAAGCGCCGCGGCTGACAGCGGTTCCGCGCTGAACCCAAGAGTTCCCATGTCATACATCAACAAACCGAAAGTCTCCCACCCCTCGCTGCCCACGAATTCATTGGGCCTCACGCGGCGGCAATATGAAGGCAGCATGTCGACGCTATGCGCCGGCTGCGGCCACGATTCCGTGACGGCGGCCATCGTCGAGGCATGCTGGGGGCTGTCGATGCAGCCGGAACAATTGGTCAAGCTGTCCGGCATCGGCTGTTCATCGAAGACCACGGCATATTTCGTGAGCGGTGCGCACGGATTCAATTCCGTCCACGGGCGCATGCCGTCGATTGCCAGCGGCGCGAATGCCGCCAATCGCGGACTTACCTATGTGGGGGTATCGGGCGACGGTGATTCGCTCTCGATCGGCATCGGCCAATTGGTGCATGTCATCAGGCGCAATCTGAACATGCTGTATTTGATCGAGAACAACGGCGTTTACGGATTGACCAAGGGCCAGTTTTCAGCTTCCGCCGATATCGGCACCAAGGCGAAACGCGGCGAGACCAATTCATCGCCGCCCATCGATCCGGTGCTGCTGGCGCTGACCCTCGGGGCGACGTTCGTCGCGCGCAGCTTCTCGGGCGACAAGGCGCAACTCGTGCCGCTGATTCAAGCCGGCATGCGCCACAACGGCTTCGCCTTGATCGATGTTCTCTCCCCCTGCGTGACCTTCAACGATCATGAGGGGTCGACCAAGAGCTACGGATTTACCCGCGAGCATTATCATGCGGCGGTGGAGGCGGATTTCGTGCCGCGGGCCGAGGAAATCGCCGTGGACTATCCTGCGGGCGAGTCCATACCCGTCAGTTTGCATGATGGCAGCAGGGTGGTGCTGCGCAAGCTCGATCCGTCCTACGACCCGACCGATCGCAGCGCTGCGTACAACTACATCGAAAACAAGCTCAAGCAGAATGAGTACGTGACCGGGCTCATCCACATCGATGAAGCGGATAACACCGAGTTTCACAATTTGAACCGCACGGCGAAGGCGCCGCTCAACAGCATCCCGTTCGAAAAACTCTCACCCGGCAGCGCAGCTCTCGACAAGCTGATGGGGCGCTATCGATAAGGATCTCGATTCGGTAAGGATCTCGATCCGCTCTTTGGGACCTACTGGCGGCGCAAATGCGTGGCCGATAGAAATAGGCGGGCCGGCTCGCCCAACATTTCGTAGATCGCCATATAGGAGCGCAGCAGCGTTTCTGGGTTCGGTACAAGGTGAAGGATGCCGAAATCCCTGGCGGCCAGAATGCCGGCGGGCGCCGGAACGACCTCGAGACCGGCTTCCGTGAATTCTTGCGCGGCGCGCCACATGTGAGTTGCATGCGTCACCAGAATAATGCGGTGCACGCCGTCGGCATTGAGGAGATGCGCAGAATTGCGCGCATTTTGATAGGTGTCATAAGCAGAAGCGTCGATCCAACGCGCCTCGATGCCGAAATTTCGCTGGAGCGTGTCGTGCATGGCACGGGCCTCGAGAGAGAATCCCGTGACGAGAACCGGCAAACCGGTCTTGCGCGCGAGGTACGCACCGTAGCTCAATCTCTCCAGCAATAAAGGTTCCGCAGCGGGACCTCCGTATTCAGGAGCCAGCGCACGCTGGCCGCCGCCGCCCAAGATCACTATCGCCTGGGCGTTTGCGGCGAGTTGCAGGTCCAGCGGCGGATAGCGCTCCGCGAGGCGGGTGATGCCGTCGGACACAATCGGGGTCGATAAAAGCCATAAAGTCGCGAGACCCGCTATCAGGCAAATGCGCGCCAGCAGCGGCCGGCGCTTGAGCAGCAGCAGACCCAGCAGCGCCAACAAAAGTGGGCCGGAGGGGGGCAGAACGAGCTCTTTCAGCAGCGTCTTGAATTGCAATAACCAAATCAAAAGTGAGACGCCCCTGTGCCGCGTAAGGCATGGCTAAACGATGGAGTCTACCAAAGTTGCCACTGATCGAAGAGCAGTACCTGAATTGCGACGAGCGTGTTCGTCGTCGCGTGAGCGGCGACCGACTCGCCAAGTTTCCCGGTTTTCACGGCAATCGCGCCATACGCAACACCCGCGACGATGCCCGGAAACCATAGGCTGCCGTGCATGAGGCCGAACACGACTGCGCTGATGGCGATCGCCGGCCAGCGAACGCTTTGCAGAGCCACCGAGTCGAACTCCGCGCGGCCGATACGGCGCATCAAAAACCCGCGATAGGCCAGCTCTTCCGCGATCGGTACCGTGATGATCGCCGCTGCCGCGCGGCATCCGATCCACGCGGCGCGCGCCGAACCCGGTAGCCGCGCCAAGTCATCGGGCATTGCCGCCGGCGCCGTCACCACGTGCGCAAACGCCGACCAAACGCCGAAGATTGCCACGCCCGTCAGTACGCCGCGCCAGCTGAATCCCCAACTCACATTGCCGTAGCTGCGGCGGTAGGCCCACAGCGCAGCCACGGCACACACGATTCGCAGGGGATATAAAAAATCGAAGCCCGCGGAGGCGGCGCGCGTAATCATGCCGGCGGCCAGAATCGCCAGCAGCGGCATCAAATAGGCAGCTGT
>DATHFB010000437.1:0-5396 GCA_035318305.1 Steroidobacteraceae bacterium
CGGCACGGACGTCGCCGGTCTCGATGGCGCCCTGCAAGAGCTGCCCGCCGCAAAGCGGCTCGGCCTGGATGAGTCCAAGACTCTGTCCGTCATGCAAGATTCTGCGGCGGAAGTCACTGCCTTGAGCCAAGCCCTGGCCGACTAGGCCAACCAGCCGCCTAGGCCAACCAGGCGAACTCGACTCCTAAGTCCCCCGTTCGGCCGCGAACGCTTCGGCCACGTAGGCCACGTTGTCCGGCATGATGCCGGCGAGATTCATGCGGCTGTCTGCGGTCATGTAGATGTGATGCTTTTCGCGCAGCCGCTCTACCGCGTCGCGAGAAACACCGAGCAGCGAAAACATGCCGTGCTGTGTGCGTATAAAATCAAACGAGTTATCGCCCGTCACTTCTTGAAGTCTTTGCGCCAACAAGCTGCGCATATCCTGGATCCGCGTTCGCATGGCATCGAGCTCTTGAATCCATTCGCGCCTCAAGGGCGGCTGCGCAAAGATCCTGGCGGCTATCGCCGCGCCGTGATCCGGCGGCATCGAGTAAATGCTGCGGGCGATGTGCAGCATGTGACTCTGTACGGCGTCTGCGCGAGCGGCGTTTTCGCTGATGGCGATCAGGCCGCCGACGCGCTCCCGATACAACCCCAGGTTCTTGGAAAACGATACGGCGATCAGCGCTTCGGGCACGCGTTCCACGACCATGCGCACCGCAGCGGCATCCGCGTCGAGCGAGGCACCAAATCCCTGATAGGCCAAGTCCAAAAAGGGGACCAGCCCGCGCCGCTCCAGCAGGTCTGCCACCGCCTGCCATTGCGCAGGACTGAGGTCCGCACCGGTGGGGTTGTGGCAGCAGGCATGGATGAGCACGGCATCGCCGGCGGAGGCGGCTTGTAGGCGCTGCAGCATCGCCTCAAAGCGCAGCTCGTGGGTGGCGGCATTGTAGTAGGGGTAGCGCTCGAGCTTCAGCCCACAGCCTCCCAGCAGGGGGGCGTGGTTGCCCCAGGTCGGATCGCTCAGGTGCACCACAGCGTCCGGTGCGGCGGCTTTGATCAGTTCCGCCCCCACGCGCAGGCCACCGCACCCACCGGGGGTCTGAAGCGTCCTCGCGCGCCGATCGCGGCGGGTGGGGTGCGCGGGGCCCAGCACCAGATCTTCCAGCGCGCTGTTGAATTCCTCGCGTCCGGCAGCGCCCACATAGGACTTGGTGGTTTGGGCCGCCAAAACCTCTTTTTCCGCAGTCCTTACGCAGTTCAGGATGGGCGTGTTGCCCGTAAGATCGCGGTAAACCCCTACGCCCAAGTCAACCTTTTGCCTAAACGGGTCTGCTCGATATTTAGCCATCAATCCGAGAATGGAATCGGATGCCAACTGCTCAAGTTGCTGAAACAAAAGTTAACGCCCCTGTCTTAATTTAGAGAGCATTATATCGACCGCACCAGCGCTTAGGCCGGAGAACTCGGCGTCTCCAATCAAAGACAGTAGGCCGATGACACCTGCCGGCGTTAGCGTGTACGCTTTAGCCAGTCATCAGCGGGAGAGTTACCTTATGGCGCTTTGGAATGAAAAACCCACGCCGGGCCCTTCGGGTCCATCCGTTCCTTCATCGGCTTTAGCCCCCGAACGAAGTCCGCCCGATCGCGCAGTTGATCCGGGATTGGCCGTTTCGGCGCGCCGTCCCACTCCTAAGACCGCCGTCGAGGGCGGAGAATCCGTGATTGCCGCGAATCTGTCGATCGAAGGTAAGATCGAGGGCTCGGGAAATGTTCGTATGGCGGGTCGCTTCAAAGGCGATGTGCGCATTGACGGAAATTTCACCATGGATAGCGGTGCTCATCTGACTGGCCAGGTACTGGCGGGCATCGTGGTCGTCGGCGGCGAACTGCAGGGCAATATCGAATCCGCCAAACGCGTCGATGTGCTCGAAGGCGGCATCATCGTCGGCGACGTGAAGGCAGGATCCATCACGGTCGCAGCCGGATCGCGCATGCGCGGGCATGTGGAATTCGGTTGGGAAGACGAGAAAGGCAAGGTCAAAGGCTTGGTCAACGGCAGCTAGCGATGGCCGTCGCTCGCCAGAGCAGCCTCGGCGGGACCCGGGTATGTCCGCACTGCAAGGCAACGGTTTTGCAGAGCGCGAACATTTGCCCGGGGTGCCAGCATCACCTGCGCTTCAACACCGTCAACGCCGAGCCGCAGGCTCAGGCGGTTTCCGCGATGCGCATCGAGGGAACCATTCATCACCCCGGGCGCAACGAGCAGTGCGAATATTGCGTGGTCATTGCGATCACCAACCAGCAGGGCGAGAAGATTGCGCGTCAAGTTGTCGGCGTCGGCGCGTTGCAGCCCGGTGAACGGCACCAGTACAGCTTCTCGGTCGAATTGATGCCGGTCAAGGGCCCGAAGCTGCCGCGACTTTAAGGAGCCTGTCAGGCCTGGTGTTGATTGCTGCCCTCGATGGCAATGAGGTGCAGAAATTCCGCGCGCGTGGTTGCTTTCTTGGGCATCCCGATCTCCATCGCCGCGCGTTGAATCGTCACATTACGATAACATGACGGCACAAGTCAGCCTTCCGAAGCTTTCACTGGGGAATAATCCTTGAATCATCAATCCAGCGTTGGGCTCTGCGTCGCCATGGTTTGCGCTCTGTGCGCGCAGGCCGTCTGCGCGGCTCCCGAGAGCGATGCCGTCACGCGAAAGAATGCGCACGACATCTTCAAGCAGCTGATCGAAATCAACACCACCGATTCGGTCGGCAGCACGACTGTGGCGGCGCAGGCCATGGCGCAGCGGTTGTTGGATGCCGGATTTCCCAAAGCGGATGTCGTCGTGCTGGGACCCAATGATCGCAAGGGCAATATGGTCGCGCGTTATCGCGGCAAAGCGGGCTCGATATTGAAGCCGGTCTTGATCATCGCGCATTTGGACGTCGTCGAAGCGAAGCGCGAAGACTGGAGCACCGATCCATTCCAGTTCGTCGAGAAGGACGGTTACTTCTATGGCCGCGGAACGCAGGACATGAAGGACAGCGACGCCATTGCGGTAACCGACTTCATTCGCATGAAGAAGGAAGGATTCGTTCCCAACCGCGACATCATCCTGGCGCTGACGGCCGACGAAGAAAATGGCAAGTCCAACGGCGTCGACTGGCTGCTCAAGAATCACCGCGAACTCATCGATGCGGAATTTGCCTTGAACCCCGACTCGGGCGGCGTGCGGCCGGACAAGCCCCAGATTGTGGGATTCGAGGCAACCGAGAAACTCTACGGCGACTTTCAGGTGCTCGCCACGAACCCGGGCGGCCACAGTTCGCTGCCGATACCCGACAACGCGATTTACCACGTGGCCAATGCACTCGCGGCTTTGCAGAAGTGGACTTTTCCGTTCGAGCTGAATGCCGTCACGCGCGAGTATTTCGCCCAAATGGCCAAGATCGAGACCGGGCAGAGGGCCGCCGATCTACGCGCCATCCTGGCGACGCCGCCGGATGAGAAGGCAGTCGAGCGACTGTCGCAGGATACGCACATGAACGCGGTCATGCGCACAACCTGCGTCGCGACCATGTTGAGCGGCGGGCACGCCCCCAACGCGTTGCCGGGGCGGGCCGAAGCCAACGTCAACTGCCGCATTTTCCCCGGCCATTCCCAGGAGGAGATCCGCCTGCAGTTGGTCAAGCTGTTCAACGATCCGCAACTCACGGTGCGCTACCGCAGCGACACCGGCGAATTGACGGATCATGGATCGGATCGCAAAGCCATGGCGCCGCCGCCGCTGCGAGACGATGTCATGAATTCATTGCGCAGCGTTGCCGCCAAGTTTTGGCCGGGTTTCACGGTGTTGCCGATCATGGAAGCCGGCGCCTCTGACAGCATTCACACCATGAATGCCGGAATACCCAGCTACGGCATTTCAGGCGTTGCGATCGAGCGAGCAGATGACCGGGCGCACGGCCGGGACGAGCGCGTCAAAATCGATGCCTACTACACGGGCGTCGAATTTTATTACCAGTTCCTCAAGGCGCTCACGACGCCGGCTCCATGACGGGCGGCGAGATCGCCGGCGTGTGCGCACTTTCGCGTGTGCACGCTCTCTCGCGTGTGCGCACTATCGAGGAGTGCGGGGGACTGCCTGTCCAGCCGCGCCGCTGCGAGTGAACTCGAACTGCAGCAGCCATTGCCGAGAGTCCTGGCTGTCCGCGGGCGTGAACTTCCATTTTTTTGCGGCCTCTAGGCCTAAGCGCGCGAAATATTTGCTTGAACCCTGATTCTCCAGCGTCTCGCCGACAACATTTCCGGAGCGATCGACGGTCACCAGAACCGTGACCTTGATCTGGCCGCGAATGGAATTACGTGTTCCGTGCGAGAGCGCGGGTACTTCTTGATGAAGCACGGCAGCTGCCGCGGACATCGGTGTTGCCGGATTCTGTGAAGCGGCCGCCTGGGCGACCGAGGGCTGCGATGATGATTGAGCGGTGCTCGATGTGGGCGGTAGGGAGTTCGAGTGACTCCGAAACGGCCGTATGCCGGCCCAAATGGCCACCAACACGATAACGCCCACGGCGATGGCGGGGACGAGCATACGAAGCTTCGATGCACTGGCAGCAGGGGCAGGTTTGCCGGGTACTTTCATGTCGGCAGGCAGCCGGGAAACCGGCGGTGCGGGCGGCGCCGCCGATGCGTGCGCCGCCGATGCGTGCGCCGGCGATGCCGGACTAAATTGGGTCTGCAGGTCAGGGATCGTTGGACGGCCGGCCGGGTTGGGAGTCAAGCAGCGCCGCACGACGCCCGTCAATGGGTCGGATGAGTCTCCAAGAGCAGCCGCAGGGTTCTGTGTCAGCGCCTCAACCAGGGTGATGCCGAGACTCCAGACATCGCCGGCGGCCTCAATCGCGCCGTTTTTTGCTTCGGGAGGATCGTACACCGAGGGTTTTGCACTGACGATGGCGGGATCGCCGGCGGACCGGATGGTATCGCTCGCCAGCTTGAGCTGGTCATTGACGACCAGAAAGTTCACCGGTTTCAGCTGACCCTGCACCAAGTTTTTGCGGTGCAGGTATGCCAAGGCGTCGAGGGTTGGGATCAGCATTTCCCGCACCTCATCTGGTGTCAGGGGCCGGTGCGGAAGAATCTGAGCGAGAGTCTGCTCGGCGTATTCCATGACTACGAACAGAAAGGGGTGTCCTCCAAGCTTGCACCGGCCCGAGTCGAGAATGCGAATCAGGTGGGGGTGGGACAGGGCGGCGACCCTTTGCCAGCGAGCGAGTTGTGACTCGTCCACCGCCGGATCCGCCGGCACGAGCTTGATCGCGGCTTTGGGGAGATTTTGCGCGCGAAACTCGGTCAGGAATACCACGCTGTGGTTCGACCTTCCGAGAAAGCGGCGCAAGGGGAAGAGTCCGTTGACAATT
>DATHFB010000438.1:0-3296 GCA_035318305.1 Steroidobacteraceae bacterium
AACTATTTGCTCATTTCCGGCAATCTTCGCGATGCAGGTCGATTGCGCATGCTCATTACGCTAGTGTTCGGGTTGATCCATGGCTTTGGCTTTGCCGCCGACTTGCTGGAGTTGCAGCTGCCCACGGAGCGATTGGCTGAACTGCTGGTCGGCTTCAACCTGGGAGTCGAGGTGGGCCAGCTGGCGCTGGTTGTCGGTGCAACCATGCTGGTCGTGGGCTTGCGGAAAATCGGCCTCGCGCTGCCGCGCCCGATCGTCGTCGATGTGGCCTCGACGTTTCTGGTGGCGCTGGGCGTTTTTTGGTTTGTCAGCAGGAGCTACGCGTAGGCGCGACGGTTAACAGAAAAATGGCGCTCAATTCACGACTTGGAGATCGGCTGGTCAGCGGCGCGCTTTTGCTGCTGCTCGCCGCAATGTTCACCGCCTCACTGCTCGCGGGCCGCGTTTGGTTGCCGGTGGGCGAAGTGTGGCAGGGGCTTTGGTCGCCCGATGCAAATCTGGCGGCGACGATCATTACCCAACTGCGGCTGCCGCGCGCCATTTTGGCGCTCGAAATCGGCGCCGCCCTCGGATTGTCGGGCGCTGTGCTGCAGGGCGTAACGCGCAACCCGTTGGCGGAACCCGGCTTGCTCGGCGTTTCCGCGGGCGCCGCGCTCGGCGCGGTAGTCGCCATTTATTTTGGCTTTGCGACGCATTTCACGGCTGCTGCGCCGCTGCTCGGGCTGGTCGGTGCGCTGCTCGCCAGTGTGCTGACATTCGCGCTGGGCCGCGGCGGCGGAACCATCACCCTGGTGCTGGCGGGAGCCGCGGTATCGGCGCTGGCTGCCGCCGGAATTTCCCTCGCGCTCAATCTTGCGCCCAACCCCTACGCGGCCTTCGAAATCATGACGTGGTTGATGGGCTCTCTTGCGGACCGCAGCTGGCTGCACGTGTTCCTGGTGACGCCATTTATCCTGCTGGGGTGCGCTATGCTGCTATTCACCGCCCGCGGAATCGATGCGTTGGCATTGGGCGAGGCACAGGCGCAGAGCTTAGGAGTCAACCTTCGAGGGCTCTACGTCCTGGCGGTATTTGGTACGGCGCTGGCCGTCGGAGCCGCTACGGCAGTGACGGGAGTTGTCGGCTTTATAGGACTCGTAGCACCTCATTTGGTGCGTCCGTTGATGGGCCATCAACCGAGCCGCATATTGCTGCCCGCGGCATTGAGTGGAGCACTGCTGCTGCTGTTCGCCGATGTTGCAACACGAGTGCTTCACGTCGGGACCGAAATGAAGCTCGGCGTCTTGACCAGCCTGATTGGCACGCCGTTTTTCTTCTGGCTCGTCGTGCGCCTGCGCAAGACAGCGCCGTAAACAGACAAGGAGAACTTTTGTGACACAGCATGTTTTGGTGGAGAAGTCAGAGAAAATCCTGGCGCTCACCTTGAACCGTCCGGACAAGAAAAATGCACTGACTCGCGCCATGTATGCCGCGCTGGCCGCGGAGATCGCGAATGCGGATACGGATCCGAATATTCGCTGCATTCTCATCAAAGCCAATGGCGACATGTTTACCGCGGGCAACGATCTGGCCGATTTTGCCGCCATCGGAAACGCTGCCGCGGCGCCCAAACCCGAGGATGCCAATCCGCTGTTGCCCGCTCTTGCGCGAGCCAAAACACCGATCGTTGCGGCAGTAAACGGCCGTGCAGTAGGAGTGGGCGTAACGATGCTGCTTCACTGCGACATGGTCTTCTTGGCCGATGATGCGCTGCTCATCGCTCCTTTCGTCAATCTCGCGCTGGTTCCCGAGGCGGGCTCGAGCTTGTTGATGCCGCTGCGCATCGGCCATGTCCGCGCGTTCGAAATGTTCGTGCTCGGCGAACCGGTGAACGCTGAAAAAGCCGTGAGCTGGGGAATTGCAAATCGGGCGGTGCCGCCTTCCGAGCTGCATGCGATTGCACGCGCCGCCGCCATCGCGATCGCAGCGCGTGCTCCGGCGTCGGTCGTCGCCACCAAAACGCTGATGCGCGACCAATCGGCAATGTTGGCGCGCATGAGCGAGGAAACGGGGCATTTTGTGCGCCAGCTCAAGTCGGCGGAGTTCAAGGAAGCCTTTACCGCTTTCTCAGAACGGCGCGCGCCGGATTTCAGCAAGTTCGGCTGAATCGTGCACCAGGCGATCCTCGTGATGCTGGGATCGGTGCTGCTGCTCGGCGCGGCGCCCGCACTTCCCGCAGCGCCGGCACTTCCCGCGGCGCCGGGGCCGCAGCACGTCATGTCGCTCAGCATGTGTACCGACGCTTTGTTGCTGGAGCTGTTGCCGCCGGAGCGCATTGCTTCGGTCACATACTACTCCCGCGACCCGAGCAATTCTTATCAGTGGCCGCAGGCTGCGAACGTGCGGGTCAATTTTGGCAGCGTCGAAGAAGTGCTCGCCGCGAAGCCCGATCTGGTACTTACCGGAACCTACACCACGCCCGCCGCGCGGTCGCTGCTCAAAAGGCTTCATTGGCCATTGCTCGAAGTGCCGCCTGCGGCGGATTTCGACGAGGTCCGTACGGTTACGCGCCAGGTTGCCCACGCCCTGCAGCGAGATGAGATAGGCGAGGCGCTGATTGCCAAAATGGATTCGACGTTGCGGGAGCTGGCTTCCACCCAGCCGCCGCGGCACATCCGCGTGGCCGCCTGGGGTGAGGGCGGCTCGATCCCCGGCAAGGGAACGATGTTCGATTCCATTCTCAGGGCGGCAGGCGGCGTCAACATCGCGGCGTCGCTGAGCGGAGCCTACACGTCCTTCGACGTGGAGCAGCTCCTTCTGGCGCATCCCGACATTCTGGCCTACGCCAGCAATATCACCGATACGCCGGGGCTCAATACCGATCTTGCGCGGCACCCGCTGATCCTGAAACTTTATTCAGGGCGACAAGTGACTTATCCGGGCGCTCTTTATAGTTGTGGGGTGGTCGAGAGCGCAGGCGCCGCGGTGGCGTTGCGCGCCAGTCTCTTGCGGGCGATGCGCGGCGGCTCATGAGCATCCTCGACGCATCGCAGATTTGTGTGCGGCGGGGAGGGCGCGCGATTCTCGAGAATGTCTCGCTTCATGCGGAATCCGGAGATTTTCTCGCCGTCATCGGCGCAAACGGAGCCGGTAAATCTACGCTGCTCCAGATATTGGCGGGGCTCCTCAATCCCGATTCCGGCAGCGTGCTGCTGGATGGGGTTTCTATTCACGCGCTCTCCAGGATGAAATTGGCTCGCCGGCGCGCCTATCTGCCGCAGAATCCCCGTTGCGAATGGCCCATCTCCGTGGAACGG
>DATHFB010000439.1:0-2502 GCA_035318305.1 Steroidobacteraceae bacterium
ATTCGAACCGCTTGGCAGGCAGAGGCCACGTTCGAAAACCGCCGCGCTGCGTTCGCCGCCCCGGACACGGTATCCGGCGAAGACCGGCTGCATGTGCAGAGGCTTCCACACAGGGCGCGCCTCGACGTTGTGCGCCTCCAGCATGAGGCGCACATCTTCACGCGTGGCGCCGAACTCGTCCGGATCAATTGTGATACAGGTCAGCCAGTAGTTTCCGCTGCCGTGCTCTTGTCGCGGCATGAACTCGATCCCGGGCACTGCACCAAGTTCGCGCGAATAGAACTCGAAATTACGTCGTCGCGCCGCGATCCGCTGCGGCAGGACGCGCAACTGCCCGCGACCAATCGCAGCGAGCACGTTGCTCATGCGGTAATTGAAACCGAGACGTGAGTGCTGGTAATGGGGGGCGTGATCGCGCGCCTGAGCGGCAAGAAAGCGGGCCCGTTCGATCAGCTCTCCATTATCAGAAACGAGCATTCCCCCTCCGGAAGTGGTGATGATTTTGTTGCCGTTGAAGGACAGGATGCCCATCTGCCCGTGTGCGCCTGCTCGCTTCTCGGCGTAGGTCGCACCAAGCGCCTCGGCGGCATCTTGAATTATGGGCACATCGTAGCGTGAGCAGGCTTCCTCGATCCCATGGTAGTCCGCGGGTTCGCCGTACAAGTCGACCACGATGACGGCCCGCGGCAGCTGACCACGCCGGGCGGATGCGTTGAGTTCGTCGCGCAGAAGCGCCGGATCGATATTCCAACTCGCCGTTCCGCAATCGACAAAAACCGGCTGTGCCTGTTCATACAACACCGGGTTCGCGCTTGCGCTGAACGTTAACGTCGAGCAGAGCACCTCATCGCCCGGTTGCACACCGATCAAGCGTAATGCGAGATGGATCGCTGCCGTGCCTGATACAAGAGCGGCAGCATGGGACACTCCGACGTAATCGGCCATCTCGGCTTCGAACGCATCGACCTGAGGCCCGAGTGGAGCGATCCAATTGCTTGCGAACGCGTTTTTGACGAATTCCAGCTCTTCGCCGCTCATGTGCGGCGGCGACAGGTAGATGCGTGGCAGCACAGGTTTATCCATTTTGAGCAACTTGAATCTCGTCCGGCGCTGCCATGGCTGGCGCGGGAGCGCGCAATGCGGCGGGTACCGTATCCGGCTCAGAAGGGCAGCGATAGGCGGGAAAAAACGAAGGCGAAATGGCCCGCAGCCCGCGTTCCGAATCCGAAAGCTGCTTCTGTCGAGACAGCTCGCGATACGTCTCCGGTGCAACAATCCAGCGCCAGGTCACGAACTCATGGCGTCGACGCGAGAAATGCGCTTTGAACTGAAATAATGAGTCGGTCTTCCCGCCGACACCACCGCCAAGATGAAAAGTATGTGCGCCGTTTTCATTCGCCCAGTGCCGCACGGTCTCAAATATCAGCACCATCGGTGAGAGCTTGAGCGCAGTGTTGCGCGTGGCGCCGAGATGGTATTGCACAATGCCATCGCACAGGGTGAAAAGGCCGCCGCTGATCACTTCACCGTCAGGCATTCTTACGACGAACAGCTTCAGCACTGGCCCGAGGTTCTTTGCCAGGTCGGCGAAGTACGTCGCGCCGAAATAGTACGATCGCTCCGCCTCCACGCGGCGCATCGTCTCATGATAGAGCGCGACGAATTCGGAGAGCTGGCACTGCTCTACGTCCAACTCACAACTTACTTCGGAACGCGCCAGCCGGTTGATGCGGTTCCTAACCGTGCCGTGATACTGCGCACGCTGCTCCGGAGGCGTGACCAACAGGTTTATCGATACTGTGACGCCGTCGACTTGGTGATCGCCGAGACCATCCAATAGTACTGTTTGCACCGGCAGCAAAGGATGCAGCCGGGAGAAGACGCTCACCACGCGCAGCTCCTGTAAGGCGGCGGCCAAAGCGCGCTGGAAGCCGTCTATCGAGGCGCGCGGTATCTCTTCGTGTGAGTAGAGGGGGCCGCTGTAGCCGTACACTGACGTTGCGTCGCGCCATATAGTAGCCCATCGACCGATTCCCAGGTGATCGGGCAACGTCCGAATGATCAGCGGCAGTGCGATTATGTGGCCGGCCTGCTCGTAAATGAAAAGGCGTGCTTCGCCTTCCCCGCGCCGCTCCGCGAGCGCGTGGTATTCGGGCAAAAAGTAGAAGTCATGTTGCGTCGCCCGCTGGACCACGCGAGTCCATTCCTCTCGCTGATTCGTGGTGAGAATGCGCATCATCGTTCTTGGAAGCACTGTGCTGCGTCGACTTCCGATCGGCTGCGCGCTCGATCCATTCTCAAATCGGTGGTAGGGCTCATGAAAACAGGTTCCAGTCGATAGCGGGCCTTCCCCGCGATGCGCCGGGCCAGTGCACGCGCGGCGTACGGGGTGCCGGACACGAATCGGGACACCGGGCCGAATGAGCGAGCGGCTGGGGCGCCGAGAAAATGCAGCCCCGGCAGCGACGACTCGAAGCCAGGGCCGAGCAATGGATACCCCTC
>DATHFB010000440.1:0-4686 GCA_035318305.1 Steroidobacteraceae bacterium
GTCGCGGTCTTGGGCGCTTTCAGCAGCTGGCAGGTCATCGTCGAGCAAGCCAAGACGTTTCATCCCGATGTCGTCGTGCTGGTCGATGAGGAGGCCGCCGCCAAGGCCCGTGCCGCTTTGCGCGATTGTGGATCGGCAACCAAGGTGGAGAGCGGCGCGAGCGCGCTCAGCAGCGCCGTGAGCGCCCCCGACGTGCACATGGTGATGGCGGCCATCGTGGGCGCCGCAGGCCTGCAGTCGACCCTGGCGGCGGTGCGTGCCGGCAAACGCGTATTTCTCGCCAACAAGGAAGCGCTGGTCATGACCGGGCGGCTCCTCATGGATGAGGTGCGCCGCGCGGGCGCGGAGCTCATTCCGATCGACAGCGAACATAATGCGATTTTTCAATGCATGCCTGCGGGGTACCTGCCGGGCAATCCTGCTCGCGGCGTCACGCGCGTCATCCTGACCGCGTCGGGCGGTCCGTTTCGCAGCACCACCGCTGCGAAAATGGCGTGCGTCACGCCCGATGAAGCTTGCGCGCACCCGAAGTGGAAGATGGGCCGAAAAATTTCGGTCGATTCGGCCACCCTGATGAACAAGGGGCTCGAGGTCATCGAGGCGACGCTGCTGTTCGGCTTGCCCGAATCGCAGGTGGATGTCGTCGTGCATCCGCAGAGTGTGGTGCATTCGCTGGTCGAATATGCGGACGGTTCGATGTTGGCGCAGCTTGGCGCCCCCGACATGCGCACGCCCATCGCCCAGGCCCTGGCGTGGCCCGAGAGGTTTGCTTCCGGTGTACAATCGCTGGATCTACTCGCGATTGGACAGCTGGGTTTCGAACCGCCGGACCACGTGCGATTCCCGAGTTTGACGCTGGCCAGAGCCGCCGCGCGCGCCGGCGGCACCGCTCCGACGGTGCTCAACGCGGCCAATGAGGTCGCAGTTCAGGCCTTTCTTGATCGGCGCTTGAACTTTGTAGGCATTTCAACGGTCATTGACAAAGTACTGCAGCGGCTCAATGCGTCCCCCGTCAAGGCTCTGGGCGATGTTTTGGATGCCGACGCCGCAGCGCGACGCTTGGCGAATACGTTTATAGAGCCGGCGCATGGAGCCTTCGCATGAAGTTTTTGATTGTCCCGGCTGCATTCTTGGTTGCGATCAGCATCTTGGTGGCAGTCCATGAGTTCGGACATTACTGGGTCGCGAAGAAACTCGGCTTCAAGGTATTGCGCTTCAGCATAGGCTTCGGGAAACCCCTGTTCACGCGAGTCGGCAAAGACGCCGATCGAACCGAGTATTGCCTGGCTGCCATCCCCTTGGGCGGCTACGTCAAGCTGCTGGACGAGCGCGAGGGCGACGTTGCGCCCGAAGAATTGCACCGCTCCTTCACGCGCCGTCCGATTTCGCACCGCATCGCCGTGCTGCTGGCCGGTCCTGCGATGAATCTATTGTTTGCCTCGCTGCTGTACGCGGTTCTGGCGATGGTCGGAACGGAAACCGTGAAGCCGGTTGTCGGCCAAGTGCGACTCGACAGTCCGGCAGCGGCGGCCGGACTTCAGCGCGGCGATCAAATCGTGCGCATCGGAGAGCGCAATGTCGCGGATACCGAAGAGCTGCAAATTGCCTTGATCCGCCAATTCACCGACGACGGTCTGATCCCGCTGCGCGTGCGCCGCGGCGGATCCGAGCGGGCGCTGACATTGCGGGTTACCGAGGATCGCCGGGCATTGACGGAGCCGGGGAAGTTGCTGCCGGGCCTGGGCTTCGATCTGGCGACGTGGAAAGCCGCCACCATGATCAATGCGGTGCCGGCCGGCAGCGCCGGCGCGCGCGCAGGCTTGAAGGCCGGCGATCGAATGCTGGCCGTGGACGGACAACCCATCGCCAACGGCAGTGAGTTCGTCGCCATGGTGAGCGCTGCGGCGAATCGCGATATTTCCATTGAAGTCGAGCGCCAAGGCGAGCGATTGCGTATCGTGGCGGCGGTTCCGGCCGTGAAGGAACAGGGAAGGACAATAGGCCGGCTGGGCATTTCGCTCAAAGAAGGGCCTGCAGTCTGGCCGCCCGGATTGCTGGAGATCCATCGCTTGGGACCGATCGATGCGCTCGCGAGCGGTGTGGCCAAGACCTGGGAGATGTCCGCGCTGACGGTGCAGATGTTATGGCGCATGCTCACCGGGCAGGTGTCGCCCAAGAACATCAGCGGGGTGGTCAGCATTGCCGAGTTCGCCGGCATCAGTGCGTCTCTCGGCATCACGGCGTATATGGCGTTTCTGGCGATCATCAGCGTGAGCTTGGGCGTGCTCAATTTGCTGCCCGTGCCATTGCTCGATGGCGGCCAAATTGTTTATCAGGTGGTGGAGGCCATCAAGGGCAGCCCGATCTCCGAACGCATGCAGCTGTTCGGCCAACAGATCGGCATTGCGTTGTTGGTGGTGTTGATGAGTCTGGCATTCTATAACGATATCTCAAGACATTTGAATTAATCGGGAAATCATGATCAAACCCAAATTCCAGCCGTACGAGCGGCGTTGCCCGCGCAGCGTTGCCCACCGAAATTGCACCCGGTCTCTGCCGCGTGCGGCTTGAATTTCGCGTAGCCTTGTTGGCGGCGCTGGCCAGCCAACCGATCTGTACGACTGTGCAGGGGCAAGCGGCTCAAGATACCGCTCAAGACACCTTTACCGTCGGCGACATTCGCATCGAAGGTTTGCAGCGCATCTCCGAAGGCACGGTATTCAACTACCTGCCCGTCAATATCGGCGACAAGCTGGATGGGGCGCGCATCGGTGAAGCGATGCGGGCTCTGTACGCGACCGGATTTTTTCGCGATGTCGAGCTGCGCCGCGACGGGAATATTCTTCTGGTCGTGGTGGTCGAGCGGCCCTCGATCGCCAAATTCGAAATCAAGGGCAACAAGGACATCAAGACCGAGGACTTGCAGAAGAGCCTGCGCAATGTGGGACTGGCAACCGGCAAGACCTTCGACCGCTCGGTGCTCGATGAGGTGAAGCAATACCTCACGGACCAATACTTCAGCCGCGGCAAGTATGCCGTGCGGGTCGATACCAAGATCACCGATCTGCCCGGCAACAAAGTGGACGTCATCGTCGACATCAAGGAAGGCAAGCGCGCCAAGATCGAACAGATCAATCTTGTCGGCAACACGAAGTTCAAAGAGAAGGACATTCTCGGCAGCTTCGAGCTGAAGACGCCCAACTGGCTGTCCTGGTACAAACAGGATGATCGCTACTCGCGCGAGTCATTGACCGGCGATTTGGAAAAATTGCGCTCCTACTACATGGACAGGGGCTACGCGAATTTCCAGATCGAATCGACGCAAGTCACGATTGCGCCGGAAAAAGACGATATGTACATCAGCGTGAATGTCAGCGAGGGCGAGGTTTTCAAGGTCAGCGACATCAAGATTGCGGGCACCATGGTCGTACCCGAAGAGCAGCTGCGCCGGTTGCTGCTGATCAAGCCGGGCGACACGTATTCCCGCAAGCAGGTGACTTCCACGCAGCAATTGATGAGCTATCGCCTGGGCGCCGATGGCTATGCATTCGCCAAGATCGATCCGGTCCCGACCCCGGACAACGACAAAAAGACCGTGGCTCTGACATTTTTCATCGAGCCCGGCAACCGCGTGTATGTTCGCCATATCAATTTCAACAACACCACGGCCATCAACGATGAAACGCTGCGCCGCGAGATGCGCCAGCTGGAAGGCGGATGGTTGTCGAATTCCGCGGTCGAGCGCTCCAAGGAACGCCTGCAGCGCCTGCCCTATGTCGAGAAAGTGGAATTCGAGAATAAGCCCGTGGCGGGAAGCGCGGATCTCGTGGATGTCGACTACAACATCAAAGAGGGCCTGCCGGGTCAGTTCGGCGGCGGCATCGGCTACTCGGAATCCCAGAAATTCAGCTTGAACGGCAATTTCGTGCACAGCAACTTCATGGGCACCGGCGATCGCATCGCCTTGGAAATCAACGCCGGCAAGTACAGCAAATCGTATACGTTTGCGCATACGGATCCTTACACCACCATCGACGGCATATCGCGCACCACCTCAATAACGCTGCGCGACGTCACGCAGTTCGTCGCGGCGTCCTCGGCATTCTCGACCAAGCAGATCACCGGCGCGGTTCAATGGTCGTATCCGATCAGCGAGTACCAGTTCTTGAGCCTTGGCGGCTCCGCGAACAAGAACAGCCTGGTGGTCTCCCAGGGCTACAGCGCGCAGCAGTCGGTCGATTGGGTCAAGCAGAACGGCAACACTTTTCAGCGCGATCTCACGGACACCAACGGCGACGGCGTGGTCAATTCGCTGGACAGTCCCTACACCGTGTTCGGCACGAATTTCTACACCTACGAGCTGACCGGCGGCTGGTCGTACGAGGGCCGCAACCGTGCCCTGTTCCCCGACCGCGGCATGAAGATAACCTTATCGGCGCGCTACGCCTTGCCTTTGAGCGACGTCAAGTACTACCAGACGAATTTCGATTTCATCAAGTACATACCTCTGTGGGGCAAGTTCCTGATCTCCGCGCAGGCCTCGGTCGACTATGCCTCGGCGCTCGGCAAAACGACCTCCCTGCCGCCTTACCTCAACTACTTCGCCGGCGGTCCCGACAGCGTCCGGGGCTACCGAGAAAGCCGCTTGGGGCCGAAGGACAATATCGGCATCGGCAACCCGTATGG
>DATHFB010000441.1:0-5085 GCA_035318305.1 Steroidobacteraceae bacterium
AGCCACGCCACCGGCGCCAATATTGCCGGGACCAACGACAACGTCATCCAATTCTTGAATGCTCGCGAGCTGGCCAATGGCACGTTGGTCGCCATCGTGCGGCCGTTGTTCGGAACCCAGCTGGGCGGGGATATCGTTCGAATCAATGCCGCAGGCTTTGTCGAGATCCATCAGCCGGCCACACCGGCAGGCGCTGCCGGCACGGCGCAAACCAGCGCCACAACGATGGGCGTCACGACGGATGCGAACATGCCCTCCTTGGGCGGCCGCTTTGCTTCCGTGTTTCCGCTCTACGACGGCACCAACCGGATTCTGGTGAGCTGGTCTCCCTGCCTGGTGCTCGATACCACCGTGACCCCCAACGCGACCAACCTCTGCACGGCTTCGAATACCTCCGGCCCGAACGTCACATTGGCGCCGCCGCAGTACACGCTGTGGATTTATGACTTGGACAAGGGGACCTTGGGTCCGGTCTTGAGCGCCGATGTGGGCACCATGGTGGTCGAGCCGGTCATTCTGCAGCCGAGAACGCCGGCGCCGGTGACCCTGGTCGACGCGGCGCCGGCGCCGGGTCAAGCCGCAACCATGGCCAATGCGGGTGTCGGACTCTTGGATATCAGCAGCGTGTACGACGTCGATGGCGTCGACACCGCAACGCCCAACATCGCCGGCGTTTCCGATCCCAGCCAGGCTGCCTTTTATACGCGGCCCTACCGCTTCATCCGTATCGTCAAGTCGGTGGAGATCCCCGGCAAAACCGTTCGCAAGATCAACAATTCCGCTTTTGGGCCCGCCGGCATGGGCATGCGGGAGATTTTGGGTTATGCGCCCATTCAGCCGGACGGATCGGTCCAGGTCCAAGTTCCCGCGAACGTGCCCTTTACCATCGACATCGTCGATGCCAACGCCAAGCGCATCACGGCGCGGCACACCAGCTGGTTGCAACTGGTGCCGGGTGAAACCAAAACCTGCAACGGCTGCCATAGCACCGTGAATCAAACCTCGCATGGCCGCACCGGCTTGACGACTGCCGTGAATCCGGGCGCGCCGGCCACCGGTTCACCGTTCCCGAATACCAATCCGGCCATCGCCCGGACCGACGCCGGCGCAACCATGGCGCAAACGCTGGCCTTAAGCACCTGTACGGCAAACGGCACGGCCCCGAACGGCGCCACCATGCCCTGCTCGCAGATCTTGAGCTCGGACGTGATTTACGATGGCATCTGGACGGTAGGCACCACGCCGCTGCAGGCGGACGCGGCCTTCGCGTATACCTATGCGCTTGCCTCGCCGACGGCTCCTACCAACGCGAATTGCGCGACCTGGAGTGCGCAGTGCCGCAGCACCATCCACTATGCAGTAACCCTTGCCGGCGTCGCTACAACCAATCTGTTCCTGCAATCCATATGGGACAAGGCCACCCGAACCAACGTGGTCAATGGCGTCATGACGTCGACCACCTGCTCGGTGTGTCACGACCCGGTGAATGGCATGGCCATGGTGCAAGTGCCCCAGGGGCAGCTCGACCTGACCTCCACGGCATCGAATGTCGACGCCACGGTCGTCACCTCTTATGAGCAACTGCTGTTTGCACATAACGCACAGACGCTTAATATGGGCGTGCTGCAAGACTTGCTGGTGCCGGCGCCCGGACCTCCGGATCCGGTGACCGGTCTGCCGACGACGATCATGGTGCCGGTCTCACTGGCGCCGCCGATGGCTGCCGGCAGCGCCGCGGGTTCGACAACTTTCTTTAGGATGTTCGATGGTAGTTTTCATGACCCAGTACTCGATCACACCGATTTTCTGTCCAAGTCGGAGCTGCGGTTGATCGCCGAATGGTTGGATATTGGCGCCCAATTCTTCAACGATCCGTTTGTCGCGCCCGTAGCGAACTGACCTGATGCGTCGTCTGCTCGCGCTGGTGCTGTTGGTGCAGGCGTTAAATGTAGGTGTAGCGAATGCGGCGGCGAAGAACCTGGTGCTGGTCGTCACCGATCCGTACCTGGAAATGCGCTCGGGGCCCGGGCGCGGCTTCCCGATCATCTATGTCATCGGGCGCGACGAGCTGGTCACGGTGCTCTACAGCCGCACCGACTGGTTCAAGGTGCGCTCGTTGCACGGCAACGAGGGCTGGGTGCGGCGCGCCGATCTGGCGCGCACTCTGGAGGAGTCGGGCGAGCCGGCGCCGATACCGCCCTACCCTGATTTTGCCTCGCATCGCTGGGAACTGGGCGCCGGGTACGGCGTCTACAACCGCGAGAATCTGGTCACGGCTTATGCCGATTTTGGGTTGACGACCAGCCTTGATGTGGAATTCGTCGCGCAGCAGGCCTTCGGCACGCTGGACAATCGCTATATAGCGACCATCGGCGTGCGGCATACGTTTATTCCGGAGTGGAAGTGGTTCTCGCCCACGGCCGGCATCGGCGCCGGTTATCAATATTTGCAGGACAAAGTGCCGCCCGCGCCGCTGCAGAAGAGCAATGAGATGGCGTACGTTTCGTTGGGCACACGCGGATTCATCACCAGGCGATTCTTGTGGCGCGTCGATTGGCGCCACTATGTGGTCTTCAATAACCAGAATGTGTACAAGGATTTAGAAGAATGGAAATTCGGCTTAGCTGTATTCTTCTAACCGCCACGCTGCTTTGCGGCTGTAGCTGGTTCCACCGCGGCAACAAGGCTCCGCCCGAAATCGTTGCGGAAGAGCCGCAAGGTGAACCGTCGATCGTCGAGCCCCAGGTCACGCGGCGCGCCATAAAAACGCCCCACATCAAGGCCAAAGATTTCGAATTGGGCGCCTACTACGGTGCGCTCAGCATCCAGGACTTCGGTACCAATCCTCTGTATGGCGTGCGCGCCGCGTACCACGTGTCCGAGGACATATTCTTGGAAGGGTTTCTCGCCCGATCCAAGGCGGGGACCACCAGTCTCGAGGACGTATTTCCGAATATTACGGTTGTCAGCGACTCTGGGAGACGCTTCACGTATTACGACTTGGACGTAGGCTACAACGTACTTCCCGGCGAGATCTTTCTCGGACGAGGCCGCGCATTCAACTCGGCCCTATACGTGACGGTCGGCATGGGCGATGTGAAATTTGCCGATAAGGACCAGTTCGCGCTGAACTTTGGAGTGGGTGAGCGGCTTCTGATTACCGACTGGCTGGCGCTGCATGTGGACGTACGCGACCACATTTTCGAAACCAGCCTGACCGGACGCACCAAAAACGTCGACAACCTTGAAGCCACCATCGGATTTACCGTTTTCTATTGATCAGGAGTAACGATCATGATTAGGTCTTCAACACTATTGAAACGCTGTGCGATGGCCGCGATCGTCGTCGCCTCGACGGCGTTCGCAGCGAGCAGCGATGCCTCGGGCCCTGCGCCCGCTTTCACGCTGACGACCCTCGGCGGCCAGCCAAGCGGCCTGAGCGCTTACAAGGGCCAGGTTGTGATGGTCAATTTCTGGGCGACCTGGTGCGGACCGTGCCAACAGGAAATGCCGTTGCTGGATCAGATGTATAAAAAGTACAAGCCGGCGGGATTTACGCTCATCGGCGTCAATGTCGACAAGGAAGCCCCCGCGGTCAAGGAACTGCTGACGCGCAAGCCGGTCAGCTTCCCCGTGCTGCTCGATCCTGCGAACCAAGTGAGCAAGGCCTATCACGTGGATGAAATGCCGAGCTCGGTCATCATCGACCGCAAAGGGCAGATTCGCTACATTCATCGCGGCTACAAGCCGGGCGACGAAAACGATTATCAAGATCGCATTCGTCAACTCATTCGGGAGTGACTCGTGCGGCCCCGACCAATCCTGCTGTTCGCCACCCTGTCGGGCGCCCTGCTGCTGTGTGGCGCCTGCAGCATTCAACCCTGGGTAAAGCCCTACGAGCGTGACCGATTGGCGGATCCCATCATGGCATGGGACCGCGACGCCATTTCCAACGCTTATTTGGACCACATTCGTGAGTCCAGAGAAGGATCGCGCGGCGCGACCGGCGGCGCGGGCGGCGGCTGCGGCTGCAATTGACGAGCACGCATGGACCGTAGGCACATCGTCGCTCGCGCAGCAGTGATCGCTGCTTTGCTGCTGGTTCGCAGCACGATCGCAGATGTGCTTCCCGACAATCGGGCGGATGTCTTTTACAGCAAGTACAGCGGCGGCGGCATGGACATCACCGGCTATTCCGCAACGGCGCGCGCGAAAATCACGGAGAATTTCGCGGTCGAGGCAAATTACTTCATCGACAAGGTCAGCGGCGCCTCGGTCGATGTCTTGAGCCAAGCGAGCGTCATCAAAGATACACGCAAGCAAAAAAGCGGCACGCTGGAATACCTGCACGACAAGACCACGTACACGGCCTCGTATATGTCTAGCGTGGAGCGCGACTATAAATCGGATACAGCGAGCTTCTCGCTGAGCCAGAGCATGTTCGGCGATTTGACCACGGTGACGCTGGGATTCGCGAACACGCACAACACGGTTGGAGAAAACAACGGCACTGCCAATGATCCCAACGTCGCGTGGCTGGGACACGCGTTGACCCGCGCCTACAGCGGCGGCCTGTCGCAAATCATCACCAAGAATTTCATCGCCGGCGTGAACCTTCAGGTCATCACCGACGCGGGGTATCTTGCGAATCCATATCGATCGGTCCGTTTTCTCGACGGCAGCGCGAGAGGCTACGGATTGGCCAGCCAAGTGTATCCCGATACGCATACCAGCACGGCGGTGCAGGTCCAGGCGAAATATTACCTGCCCTACCGGGCTGCCGTGACGGGTCTGTATCGGTACTTCAGCGATACCTGGGGCGTGGTCGGCAACACCTATGAGCTCGACTACACGCATCCGATCGCGAATAAATGGATATTCGAAGGCCGTGCGCGCTATTACAAGCAAACTGCGGCCACCTTTTACAGCGACCTATTCCCCTTTGCGAACTCGCAGAATTTCACCGCGCGCGATCAAAATCTCGCCGCATTGGACAACATCACGCTCGGAGCCAAGGTCACCTATGCGTTTTTGCCGGACGGCTGGAAGTTCTTCAAGCGCGGCACGGTGACGGGCGACGTGAGC
>DATHFB010000442.1:0-3836 GCA_035318305.1 Steroidobacteraceae bacterium
AGCGCGAGCTTCGGGGTAAATCGGAACAAAACATAGATCAAGATCAGGACCAGGGTCGCGAACAGCGCCCAGCCGCCCTTGACGAACAGTTCCTGTCCCACCTGAGGACCCACGACTTCGGTTCTCTGCAGCTTCACGCCGCCGTCGGTCTTGGCAAAAATCTCCAGCACATGCGCGCCGATTTGATCGCCCTTGGCATTCGGATCCGGCGGCAACCGCACCAATATATCCCGGGAACTGCCGAAGGCCTGTACCTGCGCCCCCGCCACGCCGGCCCCGGCCAGCGCCGCGCGCAGCGTTTCAATATTGGGAGCTTGGGGAAAATTCGTTTCCACGACGACGCCGCCGGTGAAATCCACCCCCAGATTCAGTCCGCGAATCACCACCAGTGAGAGCGAGACGACGATCAAAATGGCGGACAACCCGTACCACACCTTGCGGGTGTTCATGAACGGGAAGCGAGTCACCTTGTGGAAAAATTCCATGTCCGTTCCTTTAGATCAGCAAGCCCTTAGATCGACAAGCGATCGAGCTTGCGCCTGCCGCCGTAAATAATCTGCACCAGTGCGTGGCTGCCCATCACCGAAGTGAATACCGAAGTGAAAATTCCGAGGACCAAGACGTAGGCAAAACCGCGAATCGCGCCGGCGCCGAATGACAGCAGCACAATACCCGCGATGAGCGCCGTAATGTTTGAATCGGTAATGGCGGACAGCGCGCGCTCGAAACCCGCGGCGATGGCCGCCCGAGGCGTGACGCCATTGCGCAATTCCTCTCGAATGCGTTCATAGATCAAAATGTTCGCATCCACTGCCATGCCAACCGTCAATACGACCGCGGCGATGCCGGGCAGCGTGAGTGCCACGCCCACCTTCGATAACAAGGCGGTGAGCAGCACGACATTGGCCGCGAGCGCAATATCGGCAATGAGCCCGAAGACTTTGTAGTAGATCACCATGAAGATGAACGCGGCCGCCATGCCGAACACCATCGCCTTGATGCCCTTGTTGATGTTGTCCTGGCCGAGGCTCGGTCCGATCGCGCGCTCTTCCACCGGGGTCAGCGGCGCGGCCAAGCCTCCGGCGCGCAGCAGCAATGCGAGTTCGCGCCCTTCGATCGGATTGACGCCCGTGATCGAGAAATTATTGCTGAACACGCCGCGAATGGTCGCGCGGTTGATGACCTCTTCGGTGGTGCGGTCGACTTCCACGCCCTGCGCATTTTTTTCCCGGGAACGATCGATGAACACCACGGCCATCAAGTGGCCGAGATTCTCCTGCGTGTTCTTCAGCATTTTTGCGGCGCCGCGGCTGTCCAAGCCGACCGATACGGCCGGACCATCCTGCGAATTCGGCTGAAACGTCGCGTCGGTCAGCTGATCGCCCGTCACCACCACGTCGCGCTTCAGCAGCACCGGCTGCTTTTCGCGCGTGTAGAACAGTTTCGAGCCCAAGGGCACGCGCCCGGTGCCCGCCGCTTCGAGCGGATTATTGGTCTCATCGACCATGCGAAATTCCAAGGTGGCCGTCTTGCCCAGGATCTTCTTCACCTCGGCTGAATTTTGCAGGCCCGGCAGCTGGATGGCGATGCGATCCACGCCCTCGCGCGCAACCTGCGGTTCGGATACCGCGAGTTCCGGGCTGTTGAGGCGATTGCGCAGAATGACGATATTTTGCGAAACGGCGTAATCCTGGCGCTCCTTGATCTCCTGCGGCGTCAGCTGCAGTTCCATCGCGGGCGCGCCCGCGACCGTGATATCGGTCAAATTCAAATTGCGGTTGTCGGCGAGGATGGCCGCCTTGCCCTTGGCGAAGCTATCCGCGTCGCGAAACAGCACGCGCACCTTGCCCTGCGGATAATCGACGGCGACATCTTGGTAGGCGACTCGCGCGTTGCGCAGCGATGAACGAAAATCCTGCTCGCGGCGATCGAGGAGTTGCTTCACGGCGCCTTGAATATCGACCTGATAGACCAGGTAAACGCCGCCGCGCAAGTCCAGGCCCAGCTTCACGGGATTCAAACCCATGTTGTGCATCCATGGCGGCACGCGCGAGGCCTGCGAGAGGGCGATCGTGAACTGGTTGGGGCGCGCCTCCGCAATGACGTCGCGCGCCTTCAATTGATCCTGGGTGCTGCTGAAGCGCACGGTCAGGCGTCCCTGCTCCAGGAATACGCCCGACGGCGTGAGGCCCTTGTCCTTGAGTATTTGCACTACCGCAGTGCGATCGGCGTCCGTGACGGCGGCGCGATCGGCCGCCAACTGCAGCGCGCTTTCCTCGCCAAACAAGTTGGGCAGCGCCAGAAAAATCCCGATAACCAACACGATCGCGACCAGCGCGATCTTCCAGCGCGGATAGCCGATCATGCGCTCTTGACCGTGCCTTTCGGCAGCACCTGCGCGACCTGGAATTTCTGCAATTTAATGTTCACGCCGTCGGCGATTTCCACGCTCAGGAACTGCTCGCCCACCTCGGTCACTTTGCCGAGAATTCCGCCGGTCGTGGCTATCTCATCGCCCACGGCGACCTTGGACAGCATTTCGCGCTGCTCTTTGGCGCGCTTGCTCTGTGGCCTGATGAGCAAGAAATAAAACACCACCAGCAACAGGGCCGGAAGCAACAGCGTATTCAACATGCTGGGGCCGCCGGCGGCGCCGCCGGCGGCCTGTGCATTTGCCGAATTTATGAGGAAATCCATAGTGTTATACTCTATTTTTGCTTTGAGGTGAGCTACGCAAAGCGGCGTAGTATACAGCAGGCAGGGACAAGCTTAACTCAAGGTTTTGAGGCTTTGCGCGCCCGAACTTCCGCCGCGTAGCTCTCGAATGTGCCCGCGACGATCGCGGCACGAATCTCCATCATCAGCCGTTGGTAGAAATAGAGATTGTGCACTGTGTTCAAGTGCGCGCCTAGAATTTCGCCGCACTTGTCCAAATGCCGTAAATAACTGCGGCTGTAGTGGAGGCAGGTATAGCAGCCGCACCCCTCCTCGATCGGCCCGGTGTCCTGCTGGTGCGCGGCGTTGCGAATATTGATGACACCGCTGCGCGTAAATAAATGCGCGTTTCGCGCATGCCGGGTCGGCATGACGCAATCGAACATATCGACGCCGTGCCGGACCGCTTCGACAATGTCTTCCGGCCTTCCCACGCCCATCAGATACCGAGGCTTATGCATGGGCATGTGCGGCAAGAGTTGCTCGAGGACTTGTTGGCGCTCCGCTTCGGGCTCACCCACCGCCAGCCCGCCGATGGCAAGCCCTGCGAATCCGATTTCCTCGAGCGCCGCCAGTGATTCAAGACGCAATCCTGCGTGGACTCCGCCTTGGACGATGCCGAACAGCGTCCCGGGAGGCTCGCTCTGGTAATACTCGCGAAAGCCGCGCAGCGCCCAGCGCATCGATAATTCCATGGAACTGCGCGCCTGATCCACGGTGGCCGGGTACGGCGTGCATTCATCGAAGCTCATCGCGATATCGGAGGCCAGGATGCGCTGAATGCGCATGGACTCCTCAGGCGATAGAAACACCTGCGCGCCATCCACCGGCGAGCGGAACCGCGCGCCCTCCTCGGTGATTTTGCGCATCTCGGCCAGGCTCCATACTTGAAACCCGCCGGAATCGGTGAGAATCGGCCGCCGCCAATGCATGAAGCGGTGCAGGCCCTGATGCGCCTGAATGACCTCGAGTCCCGGCCGCAAATACAGGTGAAAGGTGTTGCCGAGCACGATCTCCGCGCCGATGGCTTCGAGGTCTTCCGGCGTCATCGCCTTGACCGTGCCGTAGGTTCCCACGGGCATGAACGCGGGCGTCTCCACCGTGCCGCGCGAAAACTCCAG
>DATHFB010000443.1:0-9947 GCA_035318305.1 Steroidobacteraceae bacterium
AGGTGACTCGATGGCCCATCGCACGCCACGCGAGCGCCTTGCTCGCGGTCATTGCACTGTCGATGGTCAGTTCCTTTTTCCTGCGGCGCTTCACGCCGGCGGCGTGGCCGTTTATCGATTCCATGGTGGCGTGGTCCAGCGTATTCGCGACGCTTCTCGTGGCCCGCAAGGTGTATGAAAACTGGCACTGGTGGCTGGTGATCGATTCGGTCAGCCTCTGCCTGTATTTCACCCGCCACCTGTACGTGACGACGCTGCTCTTCGGGATGTATCTCGCCCTGATCGTGATCGGCATGCGCGAATGGCGCCGCAGCCTGCCTTCCACGGGGACGACTCACACCGGCTCCTATGCCGCCGGATGACATCGAACGTCTCTGCCGTGCCATCGTGCCGGGAACGGGCGCCATCGAGGTTCAGGCATTGGCGAAGGGGCTCATCAGCGAAACCTATCGAGTCGTGCGGGACGGCCACAGCTACGCGTTGAAGACCGCCGCTCCGCAGCGCGGGGATTTCGGCTTGGATCTTGCGTGGGAGGCGCAGGTGCTGGAGCGCGCGGGCAGCTTGGGGCTTGCACCGCCGCTGGTGTATTGCGACCTTGAGCGCGCCGTGCTCTCGCGTTGGGTAGCGGGCCGTACATGGTCGCCGCTCGAAGTGCGGCGCGCTGCCAATATCACCAAGATCGCGCAGCTTCTGCGTCGCGTTCATGCCTTGCTCGTGCCGCTGCCGCCGCGCGTCATGAGCCCGATGTCATGGATACAGGTCTATGGCGCGGCGCTGTCGGGGCACTCGCGGGGCGCTTTCGAGGGCGCGCTGCGGGCGGCGGCGGAATCGCGATTGCAACAGCTTGCCGACCTGCCGGCAGCCGCAGGCGTCGTGTGCCACAGCGACTTGCACGCGATGAACGTGATGCAAGCCGATGAAATCCTGACGCTGCTCGATTGGGAGTACGCTCATGTGTCGGATCCGCTGTGGGATCTGGCCGGCTGGGCCGCCAACAATGATTTGGAGCCGGAAACTCAGCGCGAATTGCTGATGAATTATCTGGGAATCGCGCCTACCGCGGCTGAGTGGCAGCGCTTGAGGCTCCTGACGTGGCTCTATGACTACGTCTGCCTGCTTTGGAGCGAACTTTACTTGAATGCGCGCCGCAACGGGAATGCCATTCGTGAGCGCGCGACATTGCTCGACGCGCGCCTGCGCCTTCCGGCACACTACGCGCCTTAGGAGCTGAAGCGGAGGTTTTGATGGCGCGGATGATTGTGGTGGATCGTGACGGCAAGGAACACGAAATCGAAGCCAAGACCGGCTTGAAGATCATGGAAATTCTGCGAGAGCTCGACTACGGCGTCGCAGCGATCTGCGGAGGTCTTTGCTCCTGCGCCACATGCCACGTCTACGTCGATGAGACGTGGGTGCCGCTGCTGCCGAAGCGGCAAAGCGACGAACTCGAGCTGCTCAACGAGCTGCCGGATTTTCGCGAAGCGACTTCCCGGCTTTCCTGCCAAGTCGACTTCACCGAAGCTCTGTCCGGCATCAAGGTAACGGTTGCGGCGGATTCTTGAGCCGCCGCGATCGATCCAAACCCGCTACTTCTTCTCCGTTTGCCGGCGTACTGCCTCCTGAGCCGCCGAGACCGCACCGGGATCGCCGAGAAATCGCCGCGCGACCGGTTGTAATTGCTCATCGAGCTCGTACAGCATCGGAATGCCGGTCGGGATATTGAACTCGACGATGTCCGACTCGGACATCATGTCGAGCATCTTCACCAGCGCGCGCAACGAATTGCCGTGCGCGACGATCAGCACGGTTTTGTTTGCCCGCAGCTCCGGCACGATTCGGGACTCCCAATAGGGTAGAACGCGCGACAGCGTGTCTTTCAGCGATTCGGCCGCGGGCAGCCATGCCGGATCGACGCCGGCATAGCGGGGATCGAAGCGTGGATGGCGCGGGTCATCCAAGCTCAGGGGCGGAGGCGGGATATCGTAGCTGCGCCGCCACAGTTTGACCTGTGCGTCGCCATGCTTCTCGACTGTTTGCGCCTTGTTGAGTCCTTGCAGAGCGCCGTAGTGACGCTCGTTCAGGCGCCAACTGCCTTCGATCGGGATCCACATGCGATCGGTCGTATCCAGAATCAGCCACAGCGTGCGGATCGCGCGCTTCAATACCGACGTAAAGGCAATTTGCGGCTCGAGCTTTTCAGCCTGCAGTTCGCGCCCCGCCTGCAGCGCCTCCAGGCGGCCCTGATCGCTCAGGTCGACGTCGTGCCAGCCCGTGAACAAATTTTCAACGTTCCAGGTGCTTTGGCCGTGACGAACCAAGATCAATTTTCCGCTCACTATTCCTCCTCGCAACCCCGCGGCTAGCGGCGCATGGCTGCCGCAAACAAGCCGTCAAAAACCGTAGCCAGCCTCGGCCCCTGATGAATATTCACCAGCAGGCGAATGCGCCCGCGGTCCGCGCGCAACAGCATCTTTTGCAGTTTGTCGATGTCGGCCTCGGCCGGAATTTCGATGCAAGCGCGCATCTCGCCGTGCACCGGCGCCAGAAAGCGCATGTTCGACTCCTGGATCACCGCATCGGCATCGAGGTTCCGGCTGGCGAGAAAGCGCGTGATCCAGGACCAGCCGGTCAATACGGCAAGCGAATACAGACTGCCGCCGAACGCGGTCCCTTTGTGATTGGCATTGGGCGCCAGGGGCGCACGCAAAATCAAGGCGGTTTCGTCCGCCGCCTCGACGATCACCCCCATGGGTTTTGCGAGCATGATTTCCCGATCGATGCGATTCTGCAGATAATCCGCGCCGTATCCCACCGTTTGCAGCATCTCGTTAATCCTGTGCAAGGCGTCTGACCGCTTGCAGCGCGACGGAAATCGTCGCGAAATCCGGCGGCGTGCCGGTGCGCAGGTCCACGACGACTCGCTTCAGCGAATCGACGGCGGCGGAATGACGCGAAAGCCATTGCTCGACCCGCGCTTCGGCGTCTCTGCCCTTGCATCGCAGCACCGCCAGGGTGATCTTGCTTTGCAGCGCGTACAAGTTATCGCGCAGCGTGCCGCGCGCGACCGCCTGCCAATGACCATCGGCAGCCAACGCTTCGATTTGTTCCTTGATCCAGGTCAGACCAATGCGCTCACCGAGGTCGAAATACGCCTTGGCTGCGTAGACGATTCTCACGCGCGCCGCCATGGTGACTTCAACCAAGTCCAGCGCGCTGTGCAACTCCTCGAGGGAGGCGATGCGCGCGGCGAGCTGTTCAGGAACGCGCTGCTCCACCAGCTGCGAGCGCAACGCGGTCATGCGGGCCTTTTGCGTGACGCTGAGCACGCCCGGCAATTCGTGGAACAGTTCCGTCACCTTGCCGGCATAACGCGAAACCGCGCGCTCGATGTCCAGGTCGTTGCGCCGGTTCTCCAGCAGCCAATAGGTCATATGCCGCAGCAGGCGCGTGGTCTGATACATCGCCGTGTACTGGACGGCGGCGGGGATGTGGTTGTCCAGCGCTTCGATCTGCGACCAAATGTTGCGCGCCGCGAATACTTCGCGCGCAATGCTATAGGCGCGTGCAATTGCGGCCGGATCCGCCCCGGTGTCGTCTTGCGCACGGACCGGGAAAACCGGCCCCATGCGGTTGATCAAGCTGTTGGTGATGGCCGTCGCGATGATCTCGCGCCGCAGTCGATGCCGCTTGATGCGCTTCGCAAACCGGTTCTGCACCGGCGCCGGGAAGTAGCGGTTCAGCTCCGTGGAGAGGTACGGATCTTCCGGCACGTTCGAATGGATCAGTGCCCGGTACAGCCAGATCTTGCCGTAGCTCAAGGTGATGGAAAGCTCCGGGCGCGTCAAGCCTTCGCCTGCCTGGCGCCGCTCGGCCAGGTCTTCATCGCTGGGCAGAAATTCCAAGCTGCGGTTCAAATCGCCGGAGCGCTCCAGCGCGCGGATCACGTAGGCGCTCTCGCTCAAGCGCTGTTTCGCTTGGAATTCACTGGTGCTGATGCCTTGACCTTGCAGGTAGTTGTTTCGCAGCACCAGTCCCGCCACCTCGTCCGTCATCTGCACCAGCAATCGATTGCGCGCCGCCTGCGTGATTTCCTTGGCCTGCACGGCGCCGTTCAGCAGGATCTTCAGATTGACTTCGACATCCGAACAGTTCACGCCGGCGGAATTGTCGATGAAATCGGTATTGAGCCGCCCGCCGCGGCGCGCAAACTCAATCCGCCCGAGCTGCGACAGGCCCAAATTGCCGCCCTCGCCGATCACTTTGCAATTCAAATCGCGCCCATCGATGCGCACCGCGTCGTTGCTGCGATCGCCTACATCGCTGTGGCTTTCGCTGCTCGCCTTGACGTAAGTGCCGATGCCGCCGTTCCACAACAGATCTACGTGCGCCTTTAGGATGGCCTTGATGACCTCGTTGGGCGTGACCTGCGCCGGAAGCTCCAGCAGAGTCTGCGCCTCGCGGGACAGCGTCAGATTTTTCGCGGACCTCGAGTAGATACCGCCGCCTTTGGAAATCGCGCTGCGTGAATAATCATCCCAGGAGGAGCGGGGCATCTTGAACATGCGTTCGCGCTCAGCGAAGGAACGCTTCGGATCCGGCTGCGGATCAATGAAAATGTGCTGGTGGTTGAAAGCCGCGACCAAGCGGATGCAAGGCGATTGCAGCATGCCGTTGCCGAACACATCCCCCGCCATGTCGCCGATGCCGCAAACCGAGAAGTTCTGGCTCTGGATGTCCACGCCGATCTCGCGGAAATGGCGCTTTACGCATTCCCACGCGCCGCGCGCGGTGATCGCCATCTTTTTGTGGTCGTATCCGGCCGAACCGCCGGAAGCAAACGCGTCGCCGAGCCAAAAGGCGTATTCCAGGGAAATGGCGTTGGCAATGTCCGAGAACGTGGCCGTGCCCTTGTCCGCAGCGACCACCAAATACGCGTCGTCCTTGTCGTGGCGAACCACCATCCGTGGCGGGACGATCTTGTCGCCGACGATATTATCGGTGACATCGAGCAGTCCGCGAATGAGCGTTTGGTAGCAGGCAATCACTTCGGCCTGCTGCGCCTCGCGCTCCGCCGGCATGCGTCTGACGATGAATCCGCCCTTGGCCCCTACCGGAACGATAACCGTGTTCTTCACGTGCTGCGCCTTCATCAACCCTAAGATTTCCGTGCGGAAATCTTCGCGCCGATCCGACCAGCGAATGCCGCCGCGGGCCACGTACCCCATGCGCAAATGCACGCCTTCCATGCGCGGCGAAAACACGAAGATCTCGAACAGCGGCTTTGGCAGAGGCAGCTCCCGAAGTTGCTGGCTCTCGAGCTTGAAGGACAGATATTCCTTGAGCTGACCGGCGGCGCCGGGTTGGTAAGCGTTGGTGCGCACCGTGGCCGACAGCGCATTCCACAAGGCGCGCAGGATCCGATCCTCGTCGGAACGCGTTACTTCCTCGAGCGCCGATGGAATGTCCCGGCCCAGACGCGCGAGCGACTTTGATCGCGCCGCCGGCGTGAGCTGCGGATCGAATCGCGCGGCGAACAGGTCGGAGAGCAGTTTGGCGATGTGCGCATTGTTTGCCATGACTTGCGCAATGTAGCCCTGGCTGAAGGGCAGGCCGGTTTGCAGCAGGTAGCGGCAATAGGCGCGCAGCACCGTGACCATGCGCCACGGAATTCCCGCAGAGAGGGTTAGTTGATTGAAACTGTCGCTGTCCATGCGGCCGGTCCACACAGCGGTTATGGCATTCTTGATCTCGCGGTCCAACGCGTCGGAGGCAATCGCAGGGGAAGCCTGCATGATGAGTTCCAGATCTTGAATCCACGCGCGGCGGCCGCCGGAGAAGTCCAGTTCATAAGGACGCTCGGCGATGACTTTGAGGCCCATGTTCTCGAGCATGGGCAACAAGTCGGAGATCGGGATTGCGTCCTGGCTGCGGAAGATTTTCAGGAATAACTTCTCCTTGCGCCTAGGGTCCGTCCTGTAGATGTCCAAATGCAGCCGGCCAGGTTCCTTCTCCATGGACTCGAGGAAGGAGACGTCAAGAGCGGCGCCGTCTCCTGAAAAGTCCTCGGTATAGGCGGCCGGGAAAGCCTGCGCATACTTGCCGAAGAGTTGCAGCGCATATGCCTCGTCGAATCGGGCCAACAGCGAAGACTTGAAGGAGTCCAGCCACGACCGCACCGCCGCGGCGACCCGGCGCTCCAGCATATCCGCATCGACCAAGGGTTTCTCGGTGGGCGCGGTTCGGGCCACGATGTGAAGCCGCGCCAGATTCGATTCCGCGATCTGCACCTGGGATTCCATGCTGAATGCGGAAAATGCGTCGCGTATCACGCGTTCGATGCGCTGGCGCACCTGGGTGTTGTATTTTTCGCGCGGTACGAACACCAGGCAGGAGTAAAAGCGGTGAAACGGATCGCGGCGCAGCAGTACGCGCACCCGCGGTCTTTCCTGCAAGCCGAAAATCCCCGTGACGATGCGATTGAGTTCCGCGACGCTGGCTTGGAACAATTCATCGCGCGGGAAGGATTCCAGGATGTGCTGCAGCGCCTTGCCATCATGGCTGTCGGGCGCCAGTGCAAAGTGCTCCGCCACTTGCGCGACCTTCTGGCGCAGCAGAGGAATCTCCCGCGGGTTGCTGTTATAGGCAGCGGAAGTCCACAGACCCAGAAAACGACGCTCGCCGATCAAGCGGCCCTTGGCGTCGAATCGCTTGATGCCGATATAGTCGAGAAAGCCCGGTCGATGCACCGTCGACAGTGAATTCGCCTTGGTGACCAGGCTCAAGCTGCGAGAACGGCTCTGTCGTCTGATGTCGCTCGGCAGCACGCGGGTCGTGCTCTCCGCTTTCCGGTGACCCGGCCGCAAAATGCCGAGTCCGGTGGCCTTGAGCGGTTCCAGCGTTTCGCGGCCCTTGCCGCCTTGCAGCCGGTAGTCGCGATAACCCAAGAACGTGAAATGTCGATTTTCCATCCACTCCAGAAGGGCGCAAGTTTCGCTCAATTCGGCCGCGTCGACGCGCGCACTCATCGTGCTCAAATCCTGTGCGGTGCTGCGCACGGCAGAGCGCATGCGCGCCCAGTCCGCGCACGCCACGCGCACATCGCGCATGCTGCGCTCGATCTGTGCGGCGAGGGCTTTCAGCATCGCAGGATCGACGATACGATCCACCTCGACGTGTTGGAAGGATTCCAGGCGCTGCTTCGAATTTTTCGCCGCGCCGCGCCTGTCGAGGGCGCTCAACGTGCCGGAGCGCTCGCGTGTGGCGGAAAAAATCGGATGCGCCAGGAAATGCAGGGTTAGCGCCCGCTCGGTCAGCGCCAGGCTGATGGAATCCACCAGGAACGGCATGTCGTCGTTGACCACATCGATGATCGTGTGCGGGGAGACAAATCCGTGTTCGCGCAATGTGGGGTTGAATACGCGCACCAACGCGGACCTGCGCCTCTGCATCGCAAATACGAGGTGTGACAGCGCCGCCCCGGCGAGATCTTTCGGATCACGCTCGGCGAGATCCTTCGCATCCACGTTGGCGAAATAATTCTGAAGAAAGCGCCGCCAGTCCAAACCGCGCATGGATTTGGGCGGTCGCACGGGGCTGCGCAGAATCGCCGAGACGATGCGGCGATGTTGTTCAGAGGAAACCTGGTACATATCTGATCTCTTGTGTGTCAGCCGCCAATTATGCCACGCGAAATACCCAGGCAGCCTCCTAGGGACGATGTTGCCCCGCCAGGTAGTGCTGCGTCTGCATTTCGATGAGCCGGCTTGCTGCGCGTAAAAATTCCAATTGCAACCGTTCGCCGTGATAAAGCGACCCGGGCGCGGCGGCTGCCGACACTACGACATTGACATTGCGATCGTAGAACTCATCGATCAGCATGATGAAGCGGCGCGCGGCGTTGTCGCTGTTGCGCGTGAATTCGGGAACGTGCGAAATGAAAACCGTGTGATACAGGCGTGCGAGTTCGATGTAGTCATTCTGACTGCGCGGGCCTTCGCAAATGTCTTTGAATTCGAACCAAACCATGCCGGCAGCGGTGGCCTGGGCTTTGATGGGCCGATTTTCCACCGACAGCGTCGTGGGACCCTGGGCCGTGCCCCCGGCGAGCGCCGCGAAACGCTGCTCGAGCTTATCGCCGGTATCCGGCAATGCCGAGTCCAAGTAAGTGGGCGCTTGTTCCAACTGCCGCAATCGATAGTCGACCGGGCCGTCCAAGTGCACGACGTCCACATGGCTTCGAATCAGATCGATTGCCGGCAGGAAGCGTTGCCGCTGCAGGCCGTCCTGGTACAAATCCTGCGGTGCGATGTTGGAAGTGGCGACCAGCGACACGCCGCGGCGGAACAATCCTTCGAAAAGTCCTGCCAGGATCATCGCATCGGCAATGTCGGAGACGAAAAATTCATCGAGGCATAGCACGCGGACGCGCGCCGCGAGTTGCTCCGCAACCGCGTCGAGCGGATCGGTGCGCTTCTTGATCTTGCGCATTCCCGCGTGCACCTGGCGCATGAAGCGATAAAAATGAGTGCGCTCGCCCAAGGAGGGGGGGAGCGTGTCGTAAAACAAATCCATCAGCATGGTTTTGCCGCGGCCGACACCGCCCCATAGGTACAGGCCGCGCACCGGCGTCTCGGCCGGCTGCGCGGAAAGGCGGCGCAACTGCGAGCGCAGCTTGTGGCCAACGGACTGCGATTGCTCCCAAAGCTTGGCGCGCAATTCATCGAGCCGCTCGGCCGCATCCTCCTGGCCGGCGTCGAATTCAAGCCGGTGCGCCGCGGTCTTGAGCCGTAGGCGCGATACGATCGACTTCACTTCTGTTGCCAACCGATGATTTTATTCTAGAGGCTCTGATAGTTGGGGCCGGAACCGCCTTCCGGTGTCACCCAGGTAATCTGCCCGGGGTAGGGCTCTTTGATGTCGCATGCCTTGCAATGCACGCAGTTCGAGGAGTTGATCTGCAATTTTTGGCCGCCTTTACCGTCCGCAATCATTTCGTAGACATTCGCGGGACAAAAGTTGGTGCAGGGATTGCCGAAATCCGTGATGCAACGAGTGGCGCAGAGCGCGGTGTCCGCCACATGCAGATGCACGGGCTGATTCTCATCATGCATCGTGGCGGCAAAGAACACCGAGGCCACTCGATCGCGCGGCGGCAGCTCCCGATCGCCCCACCCGCGGTCGGGCGAGACGTAATCATGAAGACGCTTGAGCGCCGTGTCGTCGGCGTGATTGGCCAGGGTCCAGGGTACTCTGCCCATGGTGAGCGTTTCCAAGGCAAAATTTGCGGTGCCGAGCAGAAGTCCGCGGCGGAAACCGGGGCGGATATTGCGCACCTTATAAAGCTCGCGCCCGCCGGGCGACTCGCGCCAGCGCTGGTCAAAACCTGTGCTCGTTCCCGTTTCCACGTAGTGCGCAGCCGCGGTCATGCCGGAGCGGATGGCCTGATGGATGCCTTTGATCTTCGGCATGTTGAGCGTGCCGCCGGCATCCCCCACCAGTAAGGCGCCCGGCATTTCAAGCGTGGGCATGGATTGATATCCACCCTCGATGACGGTGCGCGCGCCGCCGGCGATGATTTCGCCGCCCTTTAACAGGCGCTTCACGTCAGGATGATTTTTCCATTGCTGGAATGCCTCAAAGGGTTTGAAGCGCGGATCCTCGTAGTCCAGGCCCACGACGAAACCGACGTAGACGCGATCCTTGTTCAGATGATAGAGAAAGCTGCCGCCATAAATACTGCTGTCGAGCGGCCAGCCCGCGGTGTGTTGAATGAGGCCCGGCTGCACGCGTCCCGGAGGCAGCTGCCACAATTCCTTCAATCCCAATCCATAGGTCTGGGGCGACTTGCCGGCATCGAGCTTGTAACGGGCAATCAACTGCTTGGACGTGGAGCCGCGGCAGCCCTCGCAAAACAGGGTGATCTTTGCGTGAATTTCCGGACCAGGAGC
>DATHFB010000444.1:0-5391 GCA_035318305.1 Steroidobacteraceae bacterium
TCGACCGCGCGCAAGGCATCTTCCACCCCGACCCTCTTTTGCAGGATTTCCTTCGGATAGTCGATCTTGCCGCAGCCCGAACAGGCCAAATTGCACTGGAACAGGGGTTCCAGCATCAAAACCAGCGGGTAGCGCTTGTCGCCGCGCAGCTTGCGCCCGGCGATATAGCGGGCAACCTTGTACATTTGCAGGAGTGGTATAGCCATACCCTATATTACCAGCACCGCTTGCCGGTGGTCGCGCCAGATTCGGGCCCATTCCAACTTGAACCAAGGGGTAAAAGTTCCACCTTCATCCAAAGAAATTTCTCGATGCAGCGCCTCAGGAGCGATCCAGCGCCAGTCGTGAATCTCGTCGAAATTCGCCTTGATCGCATCGCCGCAGCGTCCTACAAACACCGAACACAGCTCGTTTTCCGCACCCGTTGCGTCAAATTGGGCCTGATACTGAAATTTGAACAGAAAGTGCAGGGGACAATGAATGCCCAGCTCTTCGTACAGCCGCCGCTGCGTTGCCGTCTCCAAAGTCTCGTCTCCGCGCGGATGACTGCAGCAGCTATTGGACCAATACATCGGCCACAACCGCTTGGACGCGGCGCGTTGCTGGATCAACAATTCGCCGCTCTCGTTGAAAATCAGCAATGAAAATGCGCGATGCAGGACCCCCTGACCCTCGTGACATAACGTTTTACTGAGGAGTCCTAAGCTGCGGTCCGCTTCATCGACCAGAATCAGCGCATCGGCATCCGCCGTGAAATTACTCATATCGCCCCATTATCCCTAAACCATCGGATTGCATCTTCGAACGCCTCGACCGGAGGCCTAAATTTGTAGCCCAGTTCACGCGATGCTTTTGCGCTCGAAAAAAACATGCGTTTGCGCGACATGCGCACGCCCTCCAAGGTGATTCGGCCGCTGCGGCCGGAAAGCTTGGCGTACCCTTCCGCCAGATAGGCCATGGGGAGCACCAAGCCATAGGGCAGGCGCACGCGGGGCGGCTTGCGCCCCACCAGCGTTGCAATGAGCCCCAGGATTTCTCTTAAGGTCATGTCCTGTCCACCCAAAATATAGCGTTCACCCGCTTTGCCGCGCTCATACGCCAACAGGTGCCCGGCGGCGACATCATCGACGTGCACAATATTCAATCCCGTATCGACGTAGGCAGGCATCCTGCCGGCCGCCGCGTCGAGCACGAGCTGGCCCGTGGGCGTGGGTTTCACATCGCCCGGCCCCACCGGCGTGGAGGGACTGACGATGACCACTGACGCGCCTTCGCGCGCCGCCTCCCTGACGACTTCTTCGGCCAGGTATTTCGAGCGCTTGTAGTGGCCTATCATATTCTCGAGCGAGTTCGGCGTTGATTCATCGCCCGGCGTGCCGTCGGCCGGAATTCCGATGGTGGCGACACTGCTGGTGTAGACGATGCGTTGCACACCCGTACGCCGCGCGGCATTCAATATGTTGCGGGTTCCCTCGACATTGGCTCGATACAATTGCGAGGGATCCGGCGCGCCCAGCCGATAGTCGGCGGCCACATGGAACAAGCCGGCGCAGTCTTGGGCGGCGCGCTGCAGCGACTCTACGTCGGCGAGATCGCCCTCCTCCACTTCGACGGCAAGGCCTTTCAAGTTGCGCCGGTCCGAGCCTTTGCGCGCCAGCACGCGCACCTGCCATTGTGCGGCCAGCAGCGCTCTGGCAACCGCGGCGCCGACAAATCCCGTCGCACCCGTTACCAGCGCTTTCATGAGAGGTGAGCAGAGATCGCGCGCAAGGAGCGCATGGCGATGCGATAGCGCTGCACCAGGCGAATGAGGGCGCCGATCTCAGCGGGCGCCACAATCAGGCCGGCCATGAGCCTGCCGATTTGTACACGTCCCGCGCGGCTGGCATTGACCACGGCGCGCGGCAGCGTATCCGCAGCCGTATCGACGATGACGCGCACGGCGATAAAGGGCAGGTTGTGATGCGACGCAATGGCCGCGACCGCCGCACTCTCCATATCGACCGCTGCGGCGCCGGTATCGCGAAACGCCGCGGATTTGTCGGCGGGCGTGTCGATCGCACGAGCACTGGTCAGCAAGTTGCCGGTACTCACCGCACGCAACGGACTGACCGCGGCGGCGACGCGTTCGCGCCAGGACCGGGATGCGACGAACCGGGTACCGTCCGCAGAAATCAACTCGCAGGGCAGAACGACGCTGCCTGCTTTCAGTGCAGGATCAAGGCCGCCGGCCATGCCGAACGTCATGAGCGCGGCGACACCGGCGTCGACCAATGAGCGCGCAGCCCTTTCGGCCGCATCCCGGCCGATGCCGCTGACTGCCAGCAATGCTCCGTCGCTAAAGGCTGCCAACTCGCTCAAGGGCGGGTCTCCGCCTTTCGGCATCGAGGGTCCCAACGCGCGTGCCTCAACCTTGAGCGCCGCGACGACGCCCACTGCGATCAATGGGGGGTTCCGCGACTCAATGGGCGATTCCACGGCGCGTGAGATTCCGGTAGGCGGCCAGCGCCCACAGGGGAAAATAAGCCGAATAGCCGTGGTAGCGCAGATAAAACACGCGCGGAAACCCTGGAGCGGTATAGCTCGGGTGGCTCCACAGGTCATCCGCTTGGCGGGTATGGAGCAAGTACTCGACGCCGCGGCGCACCGCCTCGGATGACGCTTCCCCGGCCGACATCAGCGCCAACAGCGCCCAGGCGGTTTGGTACGGCGTGCTGCCAAAGTCTTCCGCGGCCCGCGACTGCAGCGCATAACTATCGTTGCTCTCGCCCCAGCCCCCGTCTGAATTCTGCTGATTCTTGAGCCACGTTACCGCGCGCTTGACCATGGGGTCATCCGGCCCAATGTGCGCCTGCGCCAGCGACGTGAGAACCGACCACGTGCCGTAGATGTAATTGGTGCCCCAGCGGCCGAACCACGAACCGTTCTGTTCCTGCTGTTTGCGCAAATACGCGATTGCCCGCGTGAGCGCAGGCTTGTCCTGCGCCCGGCCGATGCGCGCCAGCACGGTGACAACCCGCGCGGTCACATCGCTGGTGGGGGGATCCAACAGCGCGCCATGATCGGCGAAGGGAATCTTGTTCAAGTAGTAACAGGTGTTGTCAGCATCGAACGCAGCAAAGCCGCCGTCGCGGCTTTGCATCCCCACCAACCAGTCAAGCGCACGACGCACGCTTTCATCGTAGCGGACCGAGTCGCGCGCCTGATGCATGGCCCAGGCGACCACGGCCGTATCGTCGAGATCGGGATAGAAATCATTCGCGAATTGAAACGCCCAGCCGCCGCCGGGCAAATCGGGCCGCTTCACGCGCCAATCGCCGGGCTCATCCAGCAGTTGCTTGGTTTTCAGCCAGTCGAGCGCTCGCATCGATGCATCGCGTGAGGAATTATCACCGGCTTCCTGCATCGCGAGACAGGCGAGCGCGGTGTCCCAAATCGGCGAAACGCAGGGCTGGCAATAGGCGCTGGAAGGACCGACCACCAGCAGCTTCTGCAAGGCTCGCTTGGCGGTGACGCGGCTGGGGTGGTCTTCGGGATAGCCCAGGATCACCATGGCTTCGAGCGCATTGACCATCGCGGGGAAAATTGCGCCCAGTCCATCCTCGCCATTCAGCCGTTCGAGAACCCAACTTTCCGCGCGCTTGGTCGCATGCTCGCGCATGCGCGCCGGAATCAAAGGGTCGATCATGCGTCCGACATGATCGAAAAGCAGGAATGCCTTGGCGAGCATTCCGCTGCGCTTGAAGTAGTGCCGCTCTTTTTCGGGAGGCGTCGTGAACAGTTCGCGGATCCCGATGTTGCGTGGATTCTTGGCCTTGGGCTTGCGCGTGCACAAGATGAACAGGGGCACCATCACGGTGCGCGACCAGTAGGACACCTTGTCGATGTGAAATGGAAACCACTTCGGCAGCAGCATGATTTCCACGGGGATATAAGGCACACCGCGCCAGGGCAGCTCGCCGAACAGCGCGAGCGCAATGCGCGTGAACACATTGGCTTTGGCGGCACCGCCCCGCTCCAAGATCGCGGCGCGGGCCTTCGACATGTGCGGCGCTTGAGGATTGTCGCCGGCAAGTTTCAGCGCGTAATAGGCCTTGATGGTGCAGCTCAAATCCAATTCGCCGTTGTGATACAGCGGCCAGCCGCCGTGCTCGGCCTGCTGCGAGCGCAGGTGATTGGCGATTTTGGCCTCGAGCGGCGCATCGATCTCATCCAAGAAGTGCATCATCATGATGTACTCCGCAGGGATGGTGCAGTCCGCCTCGAGCTCATAGAGCCAGTAGCCCTGTTCGTGTTGTTGCGCGATGAGCGCGTCGCGCGCCTCGGCGATGGCGCGGTCGAGCGGGGAGGAATCCGCGATGCGCTTCAGCGTGAGCGCGACGATGTCGCTGCGCGCGTCCGGCAGCTCCGCGGGGCGCGGAGCGGGTTTCGGCGAGGTTCGATTCACGACCCTGAACTCCCGCAGCGGCGCCGCGCGTGTTGTTCGCGTTCAGCGTCGTCGCTCATGACGGGCGCCGGCCGCGGCCGGCGCAGCTCCGCGAGCCGCGCCAGCGGCAAGCCGCGCGCCGCCACCGAAAATAGGCGCCGCAGCATCCAATCATTGCCGATGAAGGTGTTGGTCATGAGCATGGTCATGCTCACCGCGGTTCTCGATACCTTGACCTGTGCGCCGGCGGTGAAACCGGGGTTGTGCGCAATTTTGCGCAAGGTGAGGATGGCGAGGCCGATCGCCCACAGGCAGAAGCGGCGAATGCCCTTCTCCTTGCCCGGGATTAACAATGTGTAATCCAGCGCATTGCGCAAGTGAGCATGCGCAACGGCCACGAGCTCCGTCATTCCTGCGCTGAAGCGCGGATCGTTGATTTCGTTGGAAACTTGCGCAAGATCCACGCCGTGCCGGGTAAACACGTCCTGCGGCAGCCAGCAGGCGCCGCGGCCGCGGTCTTCCCAGACATCTTTGAGAATATTCGTCATCTGCAGCCCTTGGGCGAATGAAGCAGCCAGGGCCACGAGCGCAGCACGGCGGCGCTCGATATCCGCTGAATAATCGCAGAACAGGTCGGTGAGCATCTCGCCCACGACCCCCGCGACATAGTAGCAATAGTCGTCCAAATCGCTCGACTTTGGCAAACCCTTGACGCTGGCATTGAATTGGAAGCGCGGCATGCCATAGCACATGAGTTCCACACAGCGCTGAATGGCGGCATGCTGGGCCTCGCCCAAGTTCGCCGTCACCCGCACGACGCGGTCCATGTTGCTGACCAGATCGCGCTCCGTCGGCAACGTCCGGTCCGACAGCCGGTGCTCCAGATCGCGCGCCAGGGCCTTGGGATCGCCGATTCCTCCGGCGACCGCACTGAATCGCTGCAGGAAGGCCAGCGTCTCGGGGGC
>DATHFB010000445.1:0-5819 GCA_035318305.1 Steroidobacteraceae bacterium
GCGCGCGCCGGCACGCCGCGCTGCCCCGATCACCACATCGATCTTGCCGCCCAAACCGTCAGCCAAATGGTGGACGCCGTCCTGCAGCATCCCGAAGGGACGGCCTTGATGCTGCTCGCGCCGGCCATTGCCGAGCGCAAGGGCGAGCATGTCGAGCTCATCGAAGAATTGCAGGCAGGCGGCTTTGTGCGGGCGAGAATCGACGGCAAGGTGGTGGAATTGGATCAGGCGCCAAAACTCGACGTGCGCCGCAAGCACACCGTCGAAGCCATCGTCGATCGATTCAAAGTGCGGCCGGACTTGGGTCAGCGCCTGGCGGAATCCTTCGAAACCGCGCTGCGATTGGGCCAGGGAGTCGCGCGCATCGCCTATATGGACGATCCGGAGCGCGCGGAACTGGTGTTCTCCGATAAATTTGCCTGCCCGATTTGCAATTACTCCTTGAGCGAACTTGAACCCCGGTTGTTCTCGTTCAACAGTCCCATTGGCGCTTGCCCCACCTGCGACGGTCTCGGCACCCAGGATTTTTTCGATCCGGCCAAAATAGTCGCCAATCCCCATTTGTCCCTGGCGGGCGGCGCGGTACGCGGCTGGGACCGCCGCAACGCCTACTATTTTCAATTGATTCAATCCCTGGCGCGCTACGCAAAGTTCGACATCGAGGCGGCATTCGAAAGCCTGCCGCAGAAGATCAAAGACCTGGTGTTATTCGGCAGCGGCGAAGACGAGATCGAATTCAAATACCTGGACGGCAAGGGCGGCACGCTATCGCGCAGGCACACCTTCGAGGGCATTGTCAGGAATCTCGAGCGCCGCTACAACGAGACCGAATCGGTGGCGGTGCGTGAGGAACTCGCCAAGTACCGCTCCTCCAGGCCCTGCCCCGACTGCGCAGGAACCCGCTTGAATCGCGCCGCGCGAAATGTATTTGTCGACGGCAAGAACGTGCCGGAAATCTCGGCGTTGTCGGTGGCGCGGGCGCTGGAGTTCTTCGGCAAGCTCAAGCTCGCCGGCTGGCGCGGCGAAATAGCGGTCAAGATCGTCAAGGAAATAAACGATCGTTTGGGATTCTTGGGCAATGTCGGGCTTGGCTATCTCACCTTGAACCGCAGCGCCGATACCTTGTCGGGTGGCGAGGCGCAGCGCATTCGGCTCGCCAGTCAAATCGGTTCCGGATTGGTCGGCGTGATGTACATTCTGGACGAGCCCTCGATCGGTTTGCATCAGCGCGACAACCAGCGTCTGCTCGATACCTTGGTCAACCTGCGCGATCTCGGCAACACCGTGATCGTGGTCGAGCATGATGAAGATGCCATCCGCCAGGCCGACTACGTGGTCGACTTGGGGCCTGGTGCAGGCGTGCATGGCGGCAACATCGTTGCGCAAGGATCCGCGGCCGAGGTCGCCGCGCACCCCGAATCCATCACCGGGCAGTACTTGAGCGGCCGGCGCCGCATCGAGATTCCGGGCTTGAGGCATGTTCCGGATCCGAAGCGCATGCTGCGCGTGATCGGCGCCACGGCCAACAACTTGAAGAAAGTCACGGCGGAGTTTCCGTTGGGACTGATGACCTGCGTCACGGGCGTTTCCGGTTCGGGCAAATCAACCCTGATCAACGACACCCTGTTTCGCGCCGTGGCAACGTCGCTCAATCATGCGTCGGCCGGCAGCGCGCACTTCGATCGCATCGAGGGCTTGGATTACATTGATCGGGTGATCGAGATCGACCAAAGCCCGATCGGGCGCACGCCGCGTTCCAACCCGGCGACGTATACCGGCCTGTTCGCGCCGATTCGCGAAATCTTTGCCGCCGTGCCCGAGGCCCGCGCACGCGGCTATGAAGCAGGCCGCTTCAGTTTCAACGTCAAGGGAGGACGCTGCGAGGCATGCCAAGGGGATGGCGTCATCAAAGTCGAAATGCATTTCCTGGCCGACGTCTATGTGCCCTGCGATGTGTGCAAAGGCAAACGCTACAATCGCGAGACATTGGAGATCCGCTTCAAGGGAAAGAATATTCAGGAAATCCTCGACCTCACGGTCGAAGATGCATTGCCGTTCTTTGCGGCGATACCCACCGTGCAGCCAAAATTACAGACGCTGCTCGATGTGGGTCTCTCGTATGTGCGCCTGGGCCAGAGCGCGACCACGCTCTCGGGCGGCGAGGCGCAGCGCGTCAAGCTGGCCAAGGAACTCTCGAAGCGCGCCACCGGGCGCACGCTCTATATTCTCGATGAGCCGACCACCGGCCTGCACTTCGCGGATATCGCGCAGCTGCTTCTGGTACTGCAACGCCTGCGCGACGAGGGCAACACGGTCATCGTGATCGAACACAATCTGGACGTCATCAAGACTGCCGATTGGGTGGTGGATTTGGGTCCCGAGGGCGGCGACAACGGCGGGCGCGTCATCGCAGTCGGCACACCGGAACAAATTGCCGCCAACAAGGCTTCCTACACGGGACACTATCTGCGTGCCACGCTGGCAGCGGCGCGTGGCTTCGAACGTAAACGGGCATGACGGCACAGTGCGCGTGACCGGCCCGCTTGCGCCGCTCATCGGTGCACTGATCGGGGCCTTGGGCGGAGCCGTCTATTGGCTCGCAGCGCAAATTTGGCCCTCGAGTGTCGCGATGATTCTGTCGATGGCGGCGACTGCCCTGCTCAGCACCGAGATGCGCAGCGCATTGCCCGCAACACGGCTCGATGTCTTGAGCCGTGTGCTGTGTCTACTGATCAAGTACAACGCCCTGATGGCCTTGTCAGCGGCGAAACTGCCCTTCACCGTTCCGGCGAACGTGCCGCCGGCGTTGATCATGATTTGCGGATATTCGGCCAGTTTCGCGCTGGCCGTGTCGGTCACGGCCACCCGGCCCGAGAAGTCCATGCCCGTGAGCGGCGGGGCCTTGGCTCTTGCTCTGTTGATCGGATTCGCACCGGCGGGACTCCTGGGTATTCCCGGGCTCATCGGACTGACCGCCGCCATCGTCGCGGCTCTTAGTATCATTGCAGTCCTCAAGCTCAAGCGCGCCGGCGGATCGAAGGATGTTCTCGACATGACCCAACTGCTCACCGAAGTGCTGTTCTATCTGGGCGCGCTGGCAACCTGGAGATACGTTTGAGACGCGCGGCCGCGGCAATCGCGGCTGCCGGGATGCCGGTCCTCACACGGCTCGATCCGGAATTGGCCCATGATTTGGGGTTGGCCGGATTGAAAGTGATGCGGCCGCTGTGGCCGGCATGGTCTTTCCCTGCCGAATGTTCCGTGCGTTGTTTCGGATTGCAATTTGCTCATTCGGTGGGGCTCGCGGCGGGCTTCGACAAGAATGGCGACTACTTGGATGCCCTGGGTGCCCTGGGCTTCAGTCACATAGAGTTGGGCACTGTGACCCCGCGTCCCCAGCCCGGCAATCCCAAGCCCCGCATGTTTCGAATTCCGGGCAACCTTGCGCTGATCAATCGTATGGGCTTCAACAATAAGGGCGTGGATCACCTGATCACCCGTCTCTCCGGCAGCCGCTATCGGGGAATCCGCGGCATCAGCATCGGCAAGAATTTCGATACGCCCATCGAGAACGCCCAGGACGACTACCTTGCCTGCCTGCGCAAGGTCTACCCGCATGCCGACTACGTGGCAGTCAATGTCTCGTCGCCCAACACCGCCCGTTTGCGCGAGCTGCAGGATCGCGATGGCCTGCAACGCATACTCGGCACGCTCCTCGAGGAGCGGGTCGCGCTGCAGGAGCGCCACGGCAAGCGTGTGCCCTTGCTGGTCAAGGTCGCGCCCGACTTGAGCGAAGCGCAGGTTTCCGAACTGGCGCAGCAACTACGCTCGCTGCAGCCGGACGGCGTGATCGCCACCAACACGTCGAGCGACTTGAATGTACTGGGCAAGCCTGCCGCGGAACACCGCGGGGGCTTGAGCGGAGCTCCGCTGCACCCTTTGTCCGTCAAGGTCATATCCCAACTGCGCGCCGAACTGGGCGCGGACTTTCCCATTATCGGGGTCGGCGGTATCGTGAGCGCGGCCAACGCCCGTGAGACCTTGCGTGCGGGAGCAAACCTGCTGCAGGTTTATACGGGCTTCGCCTACCGAGGCACGGATTTGCTCGAAGAATTGATCGGCTCGCCCGAATAATCACCGCTCTACCCGGCTAACGCAAAATCGCCGTCAGCGTAATCTCCGGGACGCTTGCCAGCGCCTTGGAGAGCGGGCAATCCTGTTTCGCCTTGGCAGCAATTTTCTGAAACGTCGCCTCGTCAATCCCGGGAACGCTGGCCTCGAGACGCAAGCCGATGTGCTCAATCGAGAAGCCCCCGCCCTTCAGCACCAATCGCACCGCAGCCTGGGTATCGACGGCCGCCGTGGCGAAGCCCGCCGCATCGCAGCCGAACGAAAACGCCATGGTGAAACAGGCGGCATGCGCTGCAGCCAATAGCTCCTCGGGATTGGTGCCGCGCCGGTCGTCCTCGAAGCGGCTGGCAAATCCGTAGGGGTAGGATTTCAGCGCGTCAGTCTGGGTGCTGATCTTGCCGACGCCCTGCTTGCCCCGTCCTTCCCAATGCACAGTTGCAGTTTTATCGCTCATTTTGAGACTCCTGCGTTATCGTGTTGCAAATGCCTTCAATCGGACGGCAGCGGAATGAACTCGGTCTCGCCCGGGACCGGCGCGAATTGACGATTGGCCCAACGATCCTTGGCGAGCGCGATCCGCTCAGGGGATGACGCCACGAAATTCCACCATATGAATCGGGGAGTCGGAAAGCGTTTGCCTCCCAATAGCATGGCATTCGTTTCACCGGCGGCGCGCAGTGTGAGTTTCTTTCCGGGTTCCAGCACGGCGAGCTGACCCTCGATGAGCTTGGCCCCGCCCACCTCGAGTTCGCCGCTCACCACATAAATGGCGCGCTCGTCATGGTCTGACGGCATCTCGAGGGCCGCTCCCGGAGCAAAGCCGGCGTGCACATAAAGCGTCGGCCACAAGCTCAACACCGGCGAGCCCAAGCCGAATGCTTCGCCCGCAACGACCGACAGGGTGACTCCGTCGAGGGTGCGCTGCGGGAGCACAGCCACGGGATAGTGCGTAAAACTCGGTTCGATGTCCTCGTGGCCATCGGGCAGCGCGACCCAGCTTTGGATGCCGTGAATCTTCCCGCCCGCCGCTCGCGCGAGGTGCGGGGTCCTCTCCGAATGCGCAATGCCGCGCCCCGCCGTCATCCAGTTCACGTCTCCCGGCCGGATCTCGCGCACATTGCCGAGACTATCGCGATGTTCGAGCGAACCTGAGAACAAATAGGTGACGGTAGCCAACGCGATGTGAGGGTGGGGCCGGACGTCGATTCCATGGCCCGGCTCGAATTGAGTAGGGCCCATATGGTCAAAGAAAATAAAGGGCCCGACCATCTGCCGTCCCTGTGCGGGAAGCACTCGGCGCACGACGAAGCCGCCCAAATCGCGCTCCCGTGCATGTACCAATTGTAAAATTGCCATATAGCGCTCGCGGGGATTTTTGCTTCGGTCATTATGGCATTGGAGGGGCGCGCGATCCGTCGAAATTCAGCATCACAATGTGTCGTTAAACGCTGACACGCACGCTCCTTGAGCAACGCTTGATGATATCTTTCTTCCCCCTGGAGGCAAGCGATGACGGAGATCGAGATCTGGACGAAGTGGGAGAGTCAAATTGTCAACGGACTCTTCCCCTTGCGCCGCTTTCTCGGAAGGTCGAACCACAGCGTGGTATTCCTGACCGAGTTTCGCGCGCAAAATCTCCCCAAAGCCGCGATCAAGCTCGTGCCGGCGGATCCGGCGGTGGACGAGTC
>DATHFB010000446.1:0-6030 GCA_035318305.1 Steroidobacteraceae bacterium
CGAGAAACCCGAAATGCCCAGCTCCATAGTAGAGCGCAGTCCCGACGATGACCGCAAACAGCACGCCCGGCATTCGCAGGGGAACCGATCCCTTGGCCAGCAGCGCGTAGAGGATGAGCCCGAGGGTCAGAAAACCGACGATCGGGAACTGTAGCAAATCGACCATGGGGAAAAACCCGATCAAAGTCAGCGCAATCCCCGCCAACGAGCCGAGCAGTCCGGCCATGGGAACCAGCCGCCGCACAGTCCTGCCCGTAAAGGACAGAAACAGCTTCAAAACTCCCATGGTTGCAGTCGCTGCCATGCCGAGATACCAGGTCTCGAGACCGGCCGCGGTCGGATCCAGACCTGCGGCCCGGAACTTGGCGAAGGCGGGACCCAGCACCAACAGCGCCATCCCGATGGTCGAGGGTGTATCCAATCCGAAGGGCATGGCAGTGACGTCGCTGCGGCCGGTTCGGCGCGCCAGCCTCACCGCCAACCCGGTATACACCAAGTCGCCCGCGAGCACGCCCAGCGCCGTCCCCGGGAACATTCGCCCGAAGACAATGTCCGCGGGAACGGCATACACGCCGATCAACACCGCGGCAAGCAGACCAAGAACCGATAGATTGTCGACGACCAGCCCGAGAAAGCCGTTGACGTCGCCGGGAACCAGCCGAAAGTAGGACGCGCGGCTGGACCTAATTACCAAGATTGAGGAGCGCCGCGTTACCGCCGGTCGCCGTGGTATTGACGGTCAACGTTCGTTCATTCGCGAATCGCGTCAGATAGTGCGGGCCGCCGGCTTTCGGACCGGTGCCCGACAGGCCGTTGCCGCCGAACGGCTGCACGCCGACCACGGCACCGATCATGTTGCGGTTGACGTAGGTATTGCCGATCGCCGTATCCAGAAATACCTGGCGCCAAAATGATTCCAATCGGGTTTGCACGCCCAAAGTCAATCCATAGTGGCTGTCTCGAATGGCCTGCAGCACATCTTGGATCTCGCTCGATCGATACCGGACCACGTGCAGTATCGGTCCAAATTCCTCGCGAGTCAGTTGCGCCGCAGATTTGAGCTCAATGAGATGCGGTGCAAAGAAACTGCCGTGCAGATGTGCCTCGCCGAGATTGCACGCTTTCACGATCCGCGCCTCCTTGCGCATGCGTTCGACATGCTGCGCCAGTCCGTCGCGTGCCGCCGCATTGATGACGGGGCCAACGTCGGTCTGAAGATCGGACGGATCGCCGATCAGCAGTTCATCCATGGCGCCGGCGATCATTTCCAGCACGGTGTCGGCAATTTCTTCTTGCAGGAACAAAAGACGCAACGCCGAGCAACGTTGGCCGGCGCTCATGAACGCCGAGCTCACCACATCATCGACCACTTGCTCGGGCAGTGCGGTTGAATCGACGATCATCGCATTCAATCCGCCGGTCTCCGCGATCAACGGCACAATGATGCCGTCACGCGCGGCCATCGCACGGTTGATCGTCAGCGCAGTGGCGGTCGAACCGGTCATGGCCACGCCTGCGAGTGCTGGATGCGCCAACGCGACTTCTCCAAACAATCGTCCCGGCGTGGGCACCAAGTGCACGGCCTGCGGCGGAACACCCGCTTCGTGAAGCAGACGAATGAAGCGCGCAGCGATCAACGGCGTGGGTTCAGCCGGCTTCGCCACCACCGTGTTCCCCGCGCCGAGCGCCGCGGTCACCTGACCCGCAAAGATGGCCAGAGGAAAGTTCCATGGGCTGATGCAGGCAAATACTCCGCGGCCCTGCAAGCTCAGTTCGTTCACTTCGCCGGTGGGGCCCTCGAGATGCTCCGGCACCGCAAAATGCCTGCGCGCCTGCAGCGCATAGTAGCGGCAGTAATCCACCGCCTCGCGCACTTCCGCGATGGCGTCCGAGATGGTCTTGCCGCCCTCCCGCACCAACAGTCCGTGAAACTCCGCTCGATTGGCTTCAAGAATATCCGATGCCTTCTCCAGGCAATTCGCCCGCGCATCGCCGCCGCTTCGATTCCAAGCAGGCTGAGCCGCCGCGCTCGCATCGAACGCCAGCCTGATTTCATTCGCAGTGGCATCGCGCGCGACGCCCACCTGCTCGCGCCGATCTGCAGGGTTTGTCGTCGGATGCGCGGATCCGGGCAGCAACACGCCATTGATGATGGGGCCCGCGGTGTGCGGATCGGCAGCTTTCTTGGAGCGGTGAGTCGAGACCTCGCCGCGCAAGGCTTGGAGTTCGCGCGGATCGCCGAGATCGATTCCGCGGGAATTGCGCCGATCGGAATACAAAGCGGCGGGTACGGCCAAGCGCGGGTGCGCGAACGGCTCCAAACGCTCCAACTCCGAGATGGGGTCGCGGACAATCTCGGCGACCGGTACCTGCTCATCCATGAAGCGGTTCACGAACGACGTGTTGGCTCCATTCTCGAGCAGACGCCTCACGAGATATGCGAGTAAATCCTTGTGCTCGCCCACCGGGGCGTAGACGCGTACGCGCGGGAAATCTGCGACTTGGCGGGCCGCTTCCGCATACAAGAGCCGGCCCATGCCGTGCAGGCGTTGAAATTCAAAATTCGCCTTCGGCGGCGCCAACTCCAGCACCGCGGCAATGCTGTGCGCGTTGTGCGTGGCGAATTGCGAATAGATGGAGTCCGCGTGTTTGAATAATCGGCCCACGCACGCCAGATAAGACACGTCGGTGGTCACCTTGCGCGTGTACACCGGATAGCCGTCGAGACCGCGTTCCTGGCCGCGCTTGATCTCGGAATCCCAATAGGCACCCTTCACCAAACGCAGCGTCATTTTTCTGCCGCAACCCTGAGCCGTTGCCGCCACCCAATCGATCACCTCCAAGGCGCGCTTGCCGTAGGCCTGCACCGCCAAACCGAGACCCGGCCAATCCCGCGTGACCGGGTCCTTCGCCAGAGCCTCGATGACATCGAGCGACAGATCGAGGCGGTCCGCCTCCTCCGCATCGATGGTGAGTTGGATGCCGAGCCGTGCGGCTTGACGCGCCAGATCGAGCACCTGCGGCACGAGGCGTTGCATGACGCGCTCACGCTGCAACAGACCATAGCGAGGCTCCAAGGCCGATAGTTTGATGGAGATACTCGACACGTCATGAACGGCGCGTCCCGCCGCCGTGGAACCGATGACCTCGATGGCGTGCTGGTAGGATTTGAGGTAACGCGCCGCATCCTGCAGCGTGCGTGCGCCCTCGCCCAGCATGTCGAAGGAGCACAGACCCACGTCCGCTTCACGAGCGCTGCGCGCCAGCGCCTCTTCAATGGTGCGCCCGACCACAAATTCGCCGCCGATGATGCGCATGGCGCGGCGCACCGCGAGACGCACCAACGGTTCGCCGGCTTTCCGGGTCAGCTTGCGCATCCACCCGTCCGCATCGGTCTTGATCGCCGGATCCAAATCCAGAATGCCGCCGGTGAGCATCAATCCCCAGGTCGAGGCGTTGACGAACAGAGATTCCGAGCGGCCGGCGTGAGAAGACCAGTCGCCGGTGCTGAGCTTCTCGGCAATCAACCGATCCGCCGTCACATCGTCCGGAATACGCAGCAGCGCTTCCGCAATGCACATGAGCGCAATGCCTTCTTGATTCGACAGACCGAACTCTTGCAAAAAGGCGTCGAGGAATGGACGTTCAGCGCGCCGCGCACGCGCACCCTCGACCAGTCCCATCGCTACGGTAACCGCGCGGTGACGCGCGCCGCCGGTAAGTTCCAGGCTATGCAGCAGGCGCTTCACCGCCCGCTCTTCAGGCCAGGTTCCGTGGTCTCTTATCGTCTGGCGCAGCGCCTCTGGTGAGTCGCCGGGCAAAGATGGGTGCAAGTTGGCGGCCATAAGGGTCTCGGATTTTAATGACTAATCGTCGCAAAAAACACGGCACTGGGCGCGGATAATCGATCAGCCTCAATTCGGCGGAGGCGAACCGTGCCCTGCGAAAACACGGCCAGGTCCCACGGCTCCAGCCTCACCGCATCGCCCGCATCGCCCGCATCGCCGTCCAGCAACAATGGGGCCTCAAGGCTGAATATCAAAGCAGAATCCGGCGCTGACAGCGCCGTTGGGCCCTGATCCAAGCGCACGATGCGAGCGTCGGCCCGCAGCGACTTGGACGACATGAAATTCAGGTCCACGCACGGTCCCTGCAGCAATTCGCATTGAGTGGGCATAGCCCCGTCGAACGCCGCCGAATCGCCGATCTTCTGTAAAACACGCTGCTCTCCATTGCCAAATTTGAGTGTCAATCCCGCGCCTCGCAGCAGCACCATGCTGCGGCTGTATCCTGCGAAATCTGAAAAAGGGCCGGATGAATCGATGTGCGCCACACTGACCCGCCACAGGAAGGGATCGCCGCCGGGCGGTACGCGCATGGCTTCATACGTTATGCCGCCGCCATTCCTCCAGGGAGTCGCCGTGAAAGATGATTGGCGGATGATCTTGAGGGCTGTCGGCACGCGCGAATCATACAGTAGGCAACCCGAGTTTTTGACGCAGCGCCTGGAACCGGGGATCGGATTTGAGATTGTTCAGCATGGGGTCATCGGCAATCAGCAGATCCTTCAACTCCTCGGCATCCACACGGTATTGCCGGTCCAGCCAGTCGAACGCGGTGTCGATATTGCCGCGATATGCATGAATCAATGCAATGTAAAGCGGATGAATGGAACCCTCGTCGCTGCTCTTCTCCACCCTCGCAAGCGCCTCGTCCCCATCCGACTGCCGTCCCAGCGCAGGATAGGCAAGCGCTTCGCCCCATGACTTGTACTCGTTGCTGATGGGGCCGCGCTCGAATTCGGCCAACGCGGCGCTCGGATTGCCACGCAACAGCATGACGCTGCCCAAGCTTTGCGCAACATACTGATCCTGCGGCGACACCTCTTGCAGCTTGCGAAGCAGGGATTCGGCCTGCTCGAGCCTGCCGGCTTCATAGTTCAACTGACCGGTCATGGCCAGCACATTGGTGTTCAGGGGATCCAGTGCGAGCGCGCGCTGCGCCAAGGAGAATCGCTTCTCCGGCTCGCCGCGGGCACGAGCCACGCTGCTCAGTTGCATGAGCGCATCGGAACTGCGCGGATTCAACCTGAGGGCCAGTTCGAATTCGAACTCTGCCGTCGAGGTGTTGTGATCAAACCATGTAAATACGCGGCCCAACGCCACATGCGCATCGGGAAGATTCGGCTCGAGCGCAACTGCCTTGACCGCAGCGCCACGAGCTTCTGATTCGGCGGCCTGGCGATCCGCATCTGAAAGCGTCGCGTGCCGGACTTGGAAGAGCCGAACGCGGGACAGCAGCGCCCAAGCGCGGGCAAATTGCGGATCCAATTGCACGGCGCGCCGCGTCAAACCCACCGCGTCGGCGCCGGCATTCGCGGCGCCCTGCGAGTAGATATAGCTTGCCTGTTCGAACAGGTCGTTGGCTTCGACGTTGCGCGTGCCGCCGAGATCCGGGGAGGAGCCCGCCAACAGCGAGATCTTGAGCGCCTTCACCACAGCAGCCGCGATTTCGTCCTGGATTCTAAAAATGTCGTCGACGTTGCGATCGAAGGTTTCCGACCAAATATGATAGCCGTTGTCCGCGCGAATCAATTGCGCGGAAACGCGCAATCGCGTGCCGACCTTGCGAACACTGCCTTCGAGTACATTGGCAACGTTGAGCGTCCTGGCGATATCGGAAATCGTCGATTGCCTTCCCTTGAAGTAAAACGACGAGGTGCGCGCCGGCACCACCAGATCGGGCACATTCGTCAGTTGATCGATCAGCTCTTCCGAAAGGCCGTCCGAGAAATACTCCTGGTCCCTCTTTTCGCTCAAGTCGACAAAGGCCAGGATGGCAACGGAGCGCGCAGGCGGCACCCAGGCGGATTTTGCGTCTCTGGAATGAGTCCAAACAATGCCGCCCACCGTGATCGTCACCAGCAACAGCAAGCTCGAGAAGATCAACGGTGCCGACGCGGGGTGACGGCGCGCGAGCATGGCGGCGCGCCGAATCCAAGTATGCGAACGCGCATGCACGGGGCGGTAA
>DATHFB010000447.1:0-2072 GCA_035318305.1 Steroidobacteraceae bacterium
TGTGCCGGAACCAGGCTTCCGAGCCAGATCAGAAGGCCGGTTGCGAGGAGGGCACGCACCAAAAGCCGCGGTCAGTACTGGCGCGACAGGAGCCAGTGGGCCAGGGAGCGCAGTGCTTCCGCACGCTCGCCGAAGGGCGCAAGCGCGTGAATCGCTTGGTTGTGCAACAGCCGCACCCGCTGCTGGGATGCCGATATGCCGATGACCGCCGGATGCGTGGGCTTTGCACGCTCAGAGTCGGCGCCGGTCGCCTTACCCAACATCGATGCATCGCCCGTGACATCGAGCAGATCGTCCTGGATCTGGAATGCAAGACCCACGGCATTCGCAAATCGCGACAGCGCGCCGTAGAGATTCGGATCCAGGGGCGGCGCGCACTCGGCCGCCATCAGTACACTGGCGCGAATGACGGCGCCGGTCTTGCGTGCGTGCATGTCTTCGACCTGGCCGATGTCGAGCCGTAGACCCTGCACCTCCAGGTCGATCGCCTGGCCGCCGGCCATTCCCAGCGTGCCGCTGGCCTGCGCCAGCATGTCGATCAGGCGCAGGCGGATCGCGGCAGATGCCGGCAGCTTTGGATCGCTCGCCAGCAACTGAAACGCCAGCGGCTGCAGCGCGTCTCCGACCAGCAGAGCCGTGGCCTCATCGTAGGCCTTGTGACAGGTGGGCCGGCCGCGGCGCAGATCGTCATTGTCCATCGCCGGCAAATCATCGTGCACCAGCGAATACACGTGGACCAGTTCGATGGCGCAGGCTGCGGCCTCGACGTCGTCCTCGGACAATCCGACGGCGCGCGCAGTGGCGAACACCAGTGCCGGGCGAATCCGCTTGCCGCCGCCCAAGACGCTATAGCGCATTGCCTCGTGCAGGCGGGCGGGCACCACATCGGCCTCGGGAAGCCGGGCCGCCAAGGCACTTTCCATGCGAATGCGCCAGGTTTCGAGCTGGGCGCCGAAATCGTCTACATCTTCCTGAAGGATGCGCCGATCAGCGGAGTCGTTCACGACCCTCGGCTCACGCGCTTGATGTCGCTGAGCGGAATCGCGGTGACTGCGGCAAAGCGCGCACCGCCATCGGTGTATTCGAACGGCAACTCGGGCGCCATCGGGCCCGCAACGCGCGGTCCACGCAGCGAGGTCAACAGCGCCTTGACGGGATTGCTGAACGCATCATTGACCGCCGTTCCCTCAAATCCGCAGTGCGCCATGCAATTATCGCAACGCGGGTTCTTGCCGACGCCGTACTTTTCCCACTCGGTATCCTCGATGAGAGCCTTGTAGGTCGGGGCATAGCCCTCGTCGGACAACAGGTAACAGGGTTTCTGCCAGCCGAACACGTTGTACGTCGGATTGCTCCACGGTGTGCATTGATAGGTCTGATTGCCGGCCAGGAAGTCCAGGAACAATGCCGAGTGATTGAACGACCACGCGGGTTTTCCCGCAGGCCGCTTGCTGCGGCTGAAAATGTTGCGGAACAACTGTTTGCTGGCATTGCGTCCCAGAAACACGTCCTGTCGCGGCGCATGGTGATAGCTGTATCCCGGCGAGACCGTGATTCCCTCGACGCCCAGCGCCATCGCGGTATCGAAGAATGAAGCCACATCGTCCGGATCTTCACCGTTGAACAGCGTGCAATTCACGGTCACGCGAAATCCCTTGCCACGCGCCAGCTTGATCGCGGCGACGGCCTTCTCGAAGACCCCCTCCTGGCACACCGACTCATCATGACGCTCTTTATTACCGTCCAGATGGATCGAAAAAGTCAGATAGGTCGAAGGCTGGTATTCGTGGATATGCTTGGAGAGCAGAATCGCGTTGGTGCACAGGTACACGAACTTGCGCCGCGCGACGATGCCGGCGACGATTTGCGGCATTTCCTTGTGAATCAAGGGCTCACCGCCCGGTATGGATACGATCGGGGCGCCGCATTCATCGACCGCGCGCAAGGCATCTTCCACCCCGACCCTCTTTTGCAGGATTTCCTTCGGATAGTCGATCTTGCCGCAGCCCGAACAGGCCAAATTGCACTGGAACAGGGGTTCCAGCATCAAAACCAGCGGGTAGCGCTTGTCG
>DATHFB010000448.1:0-3516 GCA_035318305.1 Steroidobacteraceae bacterium
TGTCATGCTATCGACGCGCGCCGCTTTGGGACTCTGGACCAAGCTGTTTTTCTGTTTGACACTGGTCGTCGCTCCGATCGCCGCAGGGGCGGCGGACAGCGCAAAAATGCAGGTACTGCAGCGCTGGAAACTGGGCGGAGAGGGAGGCTGGGACTACCTCCTCGCCGACCCGGCCAAAGAGCGGGTGTTCATCAGCCGCGGAACGCGCGTTGACGTGATGAGCAGCGAATCCGGGAAACTCATCGGATTCATTCCCGACACGCAAGGCGTCCATGGCATTGCGCTGGCCCCGGGCTTGAAGCGAGGCTATACCAGCAACGGCCGCGCGAACTCAGTGACTGTGTTTGATCTTGATACCCTCAAGGTCATACAGGAAGCAAAAATTCCCGGGCGCAATCCAGACGCGATCCTGTATGAGCCCGCCGCCAAGCATGTCTTTACATTCAACGGCGCCAGCAAGGATGTGACGGTGCTGGACGGATCGAGCTTGGGCGTAGTTGCCACGATTCCCGTGCCCGACAAACCGGAATTTGCGGCCGATGACGGCCGCGGCCGGATCTTCGTGAATATTGAAAGCGAGCCGGGACAGATTGCGGTGATCGACAGTGCGAAATTAGCGGTTAAAAGCATCTGGCCTCTGCCAGGCTGCAACAGTCCGAGCGGTCTTGCCATCGATAACGCTCATCACCGCTTATTCTCGGTTTGCGACGGCAAGGTGATGGCCGTGACCGACAGTGTCAGCGGCAAGCAAGTGGCATTGGTGCCCATCGGCGAGCATCCCGATGCGGCTGCCTACGATGAGAAGCGCGCCATTGTCTACAGCTCAAACGGCGAAGGGACCTTGTCGGTGATCCACCAAGATTCTGCGGATCGCTATTCCATTGCCGACACCGTGGCCACGCAACGCGGTGCGCGCACCATGGCTCTCGATGGCAAGACCGGCAAGGTTTATCTCGTCACCGCCGATTTCGGACCCGCTCCCGCGGCCACCGCGGCTCAACCTCATCCACGGCCCGCGCCGATCCCGGACTCATTTGTGGTGTTGGTAGTCGGGAAACCTTGAGGGTAGTCCGCCGCGCTTGAGCACATGACGATGCAACGCCGCCATGGCGCGAATGGTGAGAAGCGCAAAAATTCCGTATGCCAGGTAATCGCGTAGATTCTCCGGTGGTTGCACGATCGCGGGGTGCGCTGCGCCCAACGTGCCGCGATTCCACAGAAAGACGGCGAAGCGGATGATCTGATTCGCGCCGAACAGGATATACAGCAAAAAATACACTGCTCGAGATGATTGCCGGCAAATCGAGCGGGAGTCTGCTCCGTGCAAGAGACTACCGGAGCGCGCCTGCCGAAATTGCGCGACCACCATGATCCACAGCAGCAATCCGAAAACAGCGTGCAGGTTGATCCAAGACCCTTGAACCGATTTGGGCCAGGAATCGTGTACCAGGCCAACGATGCCGACCGTGCAGATAAGAAAGGCGCAAAGCCAAGCGCGCGCATGCGCACCGCCGCCCAACTCGACTGGTCTAATCGCGGCCAAATCTCACCGCCTTGCAATTCGCTGCCATTCCGAACTTTGCAATACAAAGTACCACCTAAGTCGCGCGGCTCGCAACATCGCATCGCAACAGAAGCATTTGCCCCTGGCGACGGCGCAATGCGTTGCTTCTTGACAGGCCGACGCAATTACCTTGGAATGAGGGCACATAGTAGGGTCCATACATGACGGAACTGCGGCAGGCGCTCGACGATATCAGCGCAATTCGAACCCAGGTCGCGCGCGGCACGCAGTTTCGCGGCTATGGCCCCTTGTCCGTCGCCTCGACCGGAATCCTCGCGCTGTTTGTCGCCGCCGCCCAGAGCCATTGGATGGCGGGTTCGAATCAGGGCTTAAAAGCATTTCTCGACGTCTGGATAGCAACGGCCGCCGTGGCGGTGTTCCTGTCGGCGCTCGAAACGATTTTCCGAGCCAGAAGGGTTCATTCAGGACTGGCGATGGAAATGATTCAAGCGGCGGCCGAGCAGTTCCTGCCCGCCATCGTCGTGGGACTGCTGCTGACCGTGGTGCTGTTACGCATCGCACCGCAAGATTCGTGGATGCTTCCCGGTTTGTGGGAAGTCATATTTAGCCTGGGCGTGTTCGCCTCGTGCCGTTTCCTGCCCCGCCAAATGTTCGGTGTTGGTGCCTGGTATCTCGCAACCGGACTCGTGTGCCTGCTCATTGCCTCCGGCCATCACGCGCTGTCGCCCTGGGCGATGGGCATACCCTTCGGCATCGGTCAGTTACTCGTCGCTGCCGTGTTACGCTATGGATTCGAGGATGCAATTGAAGAAAGCTAAGAAAACGCCAGCCAATTCGCCATTTGCCTACGACGGGCTTAGTCGCGTCATCCATGAGCGCGCCCGCCTAGGCGTGCTGACATGCCTGGTCACACACCCCAAGGGCCTGCCGTTTCCGCAGATGAAAAAGCTGTGTGCGCTGACCGATGGCAACTTGAACCGCCACCTGCAGGTGCTTCAAGAGGCCCTGCTGGTAAGCCTCGCAAAAGGGCCCGACCGAGAACGGCCACAGACGCTTTATCGAATAACCGCGCTGGGGCGAAAGCGCTATCTGGACTATCTCGCTGTTCTAGAGCAAGTCATCCTCGACGGGGCCTCAGCTACGAAGACGTTACTGCTCGAGAAAAGCCCCTAACTCTAGGATCGGCCGGCGGCGGCGTTCCTACAGCTAGGCACGGATTGACCCATGATTTCGTCTATTCGATTGCCCGGCACGCTGCAGCGGCGCCTCAACTCCACCATACATTCCTTCTTGTATGGGCAGACGAGCCGCGAGAGCGACTTCAATCGGCCGCTGCGGGAGGAGGCGTTGGTGTCCCCGCAGTCAGTGTCATGGCGGATATTCAAGAATCCGATCGCACTATTCGTCGGTGGAACGGCTGCCGTCATTCTTGAATTGGCGGAGCCTTCCGTGCGAGCGGGCATTTGGGAATATTCTTCATTTCGCAAGAATCCCTTGGGCCGTTTGCAGCGCACCGGGCTGGCGGCAATGATTACCGTGTATGGCGCGCGCAGCATCGCCGAACCCATGATCGCGCGGGTCGTGCGAATGCATGCCGCGATTCAGGGCAAGACGCCCTCGGGGGCCAGTTACTCGGCAAGCGATCCGCGCCTGCTCACTTGGGTGCACGCCACTGCAGCATTTGGGTTTGGACAGGCCTACAGCCGGTATGTGAACGCGCTGAGCCCAGATGAGTTCAATAGCCTGTATCTCGAGGGAACCCCCGTTTCGCAGCTCTATGGCGCCATCGACCCCCCGAGATCGGTGGACGAAATGCGCAGCCTGTTCGAATCCGCAGGACCGCAATTCGCTCCTTCCCCGATCATTTTCGAGTTCTTGCAGATCATGCGCGAAACCATCGCCTTCCCTCGTCCGCTGCATTGGATGCAGCCCATGCTGGTGCGAGCCGCGGTGGAGCTGATTCCCGGTTGGATCCGCGAGCGCCTGGGCCT
>DATHFB010000449.1:0-7718 GCA_035318305.1 Steroidobacteraceae bacterium
CGATGTCGTGCGATTTGTTCGCATCGGCACGCTGGACGAGCCGGACGCCCTGCCGCCGGACGTGCACATTTTCACCGCGTCCAAGCAGCCGTGGGTGCAACTACCCGCCGGCACGCCCGCATTCGCCGAATACTACAAAACTTCCGAACAATGGCCCACGGAAAGCTTGCAACGGCGCGCCGCATTGCTGGCGAAAAGGCCGCCGCGAGCTTAGGTTATGCACGAAACGCCCGCAAACTCATGAGGTAATCATGTTCGGCACGCATGATCTCTGGCTGTTCGTGCTTTCCGGCCTGCTGTTGAATATCACGCCCGGCCCCGACACGCTGTACATCGTGGGGCGCAGCTCCACCCAAGGCTGGCGCGCCGGCGCAGTCGCCGCACTGGGCATCGGCGCGGGTACGCTCGTGCACATATGCGCCGCGGCCCTCGGCTTGTCGGCCATTCTGGCCGCATCGGCAACCGCATTCACCGCGGTAAAAGTCATTGGTGCCGCCTACTTGCTGTATGTCGGCATGACGCTGATTCGCTCCGCGAGCGCAGCTCAATCCTTCTCAGTCACCGTTGTTCCTCGGACTGCCGCCTTACGGGGCATCTTCATTCAGGGCTTTCTCACCAATGTCTTGAACCCCAAGGTTGCGCTGTTTTTCCTGGCGTTCCTGCCGCAATTCGTCGCGGCGGAGGCAACCTCAAAGCCAGTGGCATTTCTCGTGCTGGGTGCGATATTCGATGTCAACGGTACGATATGGAATCTCATTGTCGCCTGGTCGACGGCGCGCCTCAGCGCCAGCCTCTCGCCAAGCGCCGCCTTCAAGCGATGGTTCAACCGCTGCGTCGGCGGTGTATTCATCTTCATTGGCATCCGCCTGGCGCTCGCTCATGAACGCTAGTGTGAGAGCGATTCGAATCCCCGACGTTTCGTCGCGGCCATTTGCATTGGTCACCGAGCACACGTTTGCTGCGGCGCCGGCCGTGCTTTACCAGGCGTGGACCGAAGGGTTCGATCGATGGTTCGCAGCTCCCGGCTCCGTGCTCATGCGGCCCGAAGTCAATGCGGTATTTTTCTTCGAGACGGAATTCAAGCACGAATCGCAACCGGCGGCGCAGCGCCATCCTCATTACGGTCGATTTCTTCGTCTCATCGTCGATCAATTGGTCGAGCTCACTTGGGTAACCGGCGCGATGGGAACCGAAGGAGCGGAAACTATCGTCACCGTGGAGCTGCAAGCCGCAAACCGCGGTACGCACCTGCGTCTGACGCATGCCGGATTCCCGAACGCCGCGGCGCGTGATCGTCATGCACAGGCGTGGCCATCGGTCTTGAATCACCTCGAACAACGCATCAGCAATACCGACACGCAGTGAGCCCATGAAAAACGCTGCCGCGAGTCCCTTGTTCAAAAAGCTCAACCTGGGCGTTCACGATGAAATCGTGCTATTCAACGCGCCGGACTCCTTCGAGTCGGAGCTGAAGCAACTCAAGGGCATAAAAATAGTACGCGACCCGAGCAAGCCAAAGGCAATCAAGTTCGGGATGGCATTCGCAATGACCCAGGCGCAGCTGGATCGTGCTTCGAAACTTCTGGCCGCAGGTGCCGAAGGCGATGCCGTACTCTGGTTTGCCTACCCGAAAGGGACATCCAAGCGCTACACCTGCGAGTTCAATCGAGATGCCGGCTGGGGCGTGATTCGCGCCGCCGGCTTCGACTCCGTGCGTATGGTCGCCATCGATGAGGATTGGTCTGCCTTGCGTTTTCGGCGCTTGGAATACGTGAAGAACGCCAGCAAGCCGGCTCCTTCCGGAAAGCGCCCAACTGTTGAAAAAAAATGACGTCAATCGAAATCTCGACTGATCGCGGCCGGCTCGATGTGGCCATGATTCACGCGGCAACGCGCAACTCGGACGGTGTGTTAAAGTTATGCGCAGGAATGGAGGGAGATCCCAATGAAAACCTTGCTCTTGTGGTGCGTTTTGTTGGTGCTGTGCTGGCCGGTGGCCATTCTTGCCCTCATTCTCTGGCCTCTGGTATGGCTCCTGTCCATACCGTTTCGACTCGTTGGCCTGTCATTCGACGCGATTTTTGCGTTGCTGCGGTCGATTCTGTTTCTGCCCGCGCGCGTTCTTGGGTACCGCGATAGCTCAGCGCGCCGACCTCTGTAAGCGCGCAGATGTTGCCGGGATGCGTTCGGTGAATGACCGATGATCTCGGCTCGAGAGGCACTTGCCTTGCTGCGCGAGGGAAACCATCGCTTCGTCTCGGATATCTCCAGCCGCGATGCTTTCGAAGGCCGGGCGCGCCGCTTGGAATTGGCGGCAGGGCAGGAACCCTTTGCGGCCATCTTGGGATGCTCCGATTCGCGCGTTCCCGTCGAGATCGTATTCGATCAAGGATTGGGGGATCTGTTTGTAATTCGAGTTGCCGGCAACATCGTTGCGCCTTCGCTGATCGGCAGCGTCGAATTTGCCGCCGAGCAATTCGGCACGCGGCTGGTCGTGGTGCTGGGACACTCTCGCTGCGGCGCAATCGAAACGACACTGGAGCAGTTGCAGCGTCCGGTGGAAAATCAGTCCCGTAATCTGCATTCCATCGTCGATTTCATTCGACCCGGCATCGAGGGCTTGTTGGCAACGGATCTGAAGCATGATCACGATGCCCTGGTGCACGAGGCGTGCCGCGCCAATATCCGGGCTTCCGTCAATCACTTGCGGCACGGATCCGACATTATCGAGAATTTGATCCAAAATGCCGGCTTGCTGGTCGTGGGCGCCGAGTACTCGCTGGAAACCGGTGTGGTGGATTTCTTCGAGAATTTACCGATTCCGGACTGACGAAGGGAAGCCAATCGAGTTAGATGCATGAAGGGCACGTATCCAAAGAACAAGGTGGGCCGCATGCATAGACGCGTCAGCTCATGAGCGACATCCCCACATCGAGGCGCACGGCTGAGAGATTCAACAGCGCCGGTGCCCGCAAATTGCCGGGCCACCTTGGTATCGTCATAACCGAAGTGAGCGACTCGCGTGTCGCCGGCGAGCTGCCGGTCGTGGAGTCCGTCATGGCGCCGAATGGCTACTTGCATGCCGGCACCATCGTCACGCTGGCCGATACCGTGGCGGGATACGGCTGCGTCGCCAATCTTCCCGCGGATGCCACCGGTTTCACCACCATCGAATTGAAGTCCAACCATCTCGGCACCGCTCGAGACGGCACGATCATCGGCGTGGCAACGCCCGTGCATCGCGGAAGAACCACGCAGGTGTGGGATGCCGTCGTCGTTCACAAGGAGTCCGGTCGCACTTTGGCCGTATTTCGCTGCACCCAAATGATTCTTTATACCAAGCAAAAAACTGCATCGGAGCTGCCATGATCTTCGATCACATCGGATTGGTTGTTGGCGATTACGAGAAGAGCAAACAGTTTTTTTCGCGTGCACTCGCGCCACTGGGAATAGAACTGGTGATGGAAATAGGTGGATATGCCGGATTTGGCAAGGCCGACAAAGCGGAATTTTGGTTCGGGGCCGACGGCGAGACTCAACGCCCCATGCACATTGCTTTCATTGCCGACAATCGTGACCAAGTCAGAGCCTTTTACGCAGCGGCGATGGCGGCCGGCGGGACGGATAACGGACCCCCAGGCATCCGCGAGGTCTATCACTCCGATTATTTCGGCGCCTTTGTGATTGGTCCGGATGGCCACAACGTCGAAGCCGTCTGCCACAAAGCAGAACCTTAGCGCTCGCGGCGCCGCTAAAGCGATGAGCACGCTCAAAAGCCGCGATGTGTATGTCGACCGCATGCATCGGGTGATAGAGCACATCGATCAACATCTCGATCAGTTCTTGGACCTTGAGACCCTGGCGGAGGTTGCTCACTTTTCGCCTTTTCACTTCCATCGACTGTTCTCCGCCTGGATGGGGGAAACACTCGGCGGCTATTTGCGCCGGCGAAGATGCGAAATTGCGGCGACGCGTCTGGTGGCACAGCCCCGGCTCGGCATACTTCAAATTGCATTGGGCGTGGGTTTCGGTTCAGCGGAGGCTTTTACCCACGCCTTCAGCGCAAGGTTTGGCTGCTCTCCGACGGCCTGGCGCCTGCAGCAAACGGCGGCGCGCACGAAAAGCAATTCCGATCAGGCGAACAGCAAGCGCGGTCAGGCTCAAGATGAGAAGTCGGTAAACAATGGTGCCGTGAACCGTCGTACAACGGAGGCACCCATGAAAGTCGAAATCATCGAGCGTAAGCCGGCTACCATTGCATACCTGAGACACGTTGGGCCTTACGGCGAACCGCTCAGCGCATTTTGGCAAACACAGGTTTATCCCTGGATGGTTGCGGGCGGACTGCTGCAGCAGCCGAGGTATGGCGTCAGCCATGATGACCCCAACGTCACTGCCGCGGAACTCTGTAGATACGACGCAGGTTGCGAGATCCCGCCCAATTTCACTGCGTTTGGCAATGCTCATAAGACCGTGATCCCTGGTGGGAGCTACGCTGCGCTCAGTTTCAAAGGGACGGTGCGCGAGTTTGAGCTAGCATGGACTTCCCTGTTGCGCGATTGGCTGCCTTCCAGCGGGATGCAACTCGATAGTCGCCCGATGTTCGAATACTATCCGCCCGGCTCGAGCTACGATCCGGCGACCGGCGTACTCAACTGCAAATTGTGTGTTCCCGTGATGCCCTTGTGAAGGACCTGAATAGTGAGCGAATGCATTGCGCTGATTCGGGGCATCAATGTCGGTCGCGGCAAACGCGTGAGCATGACCGATTTGCGCCGGCTGGTCACCGATCTCGGCCATACGAATGTTCGTACGCTGTTGAATAGCGGCAACGTACTGTTCCAAACCAAGCGCCCCAATACCGCCAAACTCTCCGCAGGCATCGAAGCGGCCATTGCCGCCCAGTGCGGATTCTCGGCAATGGTGACGGTCATCACCGCCGTGGAGTTGACATCGATCATCGATGAGAACTCCTTGCTGAGTCTCGCAAAGGATCACGCCAGGCACTTGGTCGCGTTTGTGCCTCACCCCAAGCACCTCGCTCCGCTGCGCCCGATGCTCAAGGAAACCTGGACACCCGATGCGCTCGCCATCGGATCCCGCGCCGCTTACCTGTGGTGTTCGACAGGTATTCTGGATAGCAAGCTAAACCTGGCCTTCGCCCGCAAGGCCGGCGCCAGCGCCACGACCCGTAATTGGGCCACCGTCCTCAAATTACAGGCAGCCGCCCAGGGAATGTCATAGGCCCGTGGCGCTGGACGGCGCTCGCCAACGGCGAGTAGTATCGCCACCCCTACATTGCGCCTGTAGCTCAGCTGGATAGAGTATCGGCCTCCGAAGCCGAGGGTCGTGGGTTCGAATCCCGCCGGGCGCACTTATTTCAACAGAAAAATACTGTGGATCGATTGCGTACTGGGAGTCAGTGGGTCGAACCCACGACATAAAAAACAAGGGTTCGACGACGCCGCAGCGGCGGCGATCGCCCGCCAGGGCGACCCGAAGGGCGAGCGCGCAGCGCGAGTAATCCCGCCGGGCGCACTTATTTCAACAGAAAAATACTGTGGATCGATTGCGTACTGGGAGTCAGTGGGTCGAACCCACGACATAAAAAACAAGGGTTCGACGACGCCAGCGGGGAGACTTCGCGCGCGGCTAGAACAGCCCGCGGACGCGGTATAAGCTAGCGCGCTCACAAGAAAAACCCAGGAAACCCCTCATGTTGCGAAGATCACTAGCGTTATTGTTAATCACCTTTGCCTGCTGCGCGCAGGCCGCAGAGCATTTCGACGGCAAAACGTGGTGGGAAACAGTAAAGGTGATTTCCGATGACAAGTACGAAGGCCGCGATACCGGCAGCAAGGGTGAGAGGCAAGCCCAAGAATACATCGTCGGCAAACTCAAATCGCTGGGTGTTGAGCCGGCCGGATCCGACGGGTTCTACCAAAGCGTGAAGCTGCGAACGTTGGAGATCGATGAGCCCCGCTGCCAACTCTCGCTGGTTCGCGGCGGCCAGGCGCAAAAGCTGATGCTGGGCGAGCAGGCGTTTTTCAGCACGCGGTTTCCGCCCGCGCCGAAGGTCGACGCGGCGCTGGTGTTCGTAGGCTACGGCCTCAATATTCCCGAAAAAAACTACAATGACTTTGCGGGCTTGGACCTCAAGAACAAAGTGGCGGTGATACTCACCGGATCGCCGGCCGACATACCCTCGGCATTGAGCGCCCACTATCAGTCGCGAGCCGAGCGCTGGAAGGCGCTCAAGGCCGCCGGCGCCATCGGCGTCATCCAAATTCCAAATCCGGCATCGATGGACCTGCCGTGGTCGAGAATGGCGTTGAACCGCAACCATGCCAGCATGGATTTGCTCGGCCCCGAATTCGATGAGACCGCCGGCGCCAAACTCGCGGTCACTTTCAATCCAGCGCACGCGGACCTGCTCCTGCAGGGAACCGGGCATACATTCGAAGAAATCGCCGCTTTGGGCAAGGATCGTAAAGTCCTGCCGCGATTTCCGCTAAACGTGTCCGTCAGCGCCGCCACGGCCACGCACTCGCAAAATGTCGACTCGACCAACATCGTCGCGCGAATCCCGGGCACCGACCCCAAGCTCAAGGAAGAATACGTGGTGCTTTCCGCGCACATCGATCACGTCGGCATCGGCGAGCCGATCAACGGCGATCGAATCTACAACGGCGCGATGGACAATGGATCGGGAAGCTCACTACTGCTGGATATCGCCCGTTCGCTGAGACAGTCGCACACGGCACTCAAGCGCTCATTGCTGCTCGTCTGGGTTACCGGCGAGGAGAAAGGACTGTTGGGCTCGAAGTATTTCGCAGAGCATCCGACCGTAGCTGCAAAATCCATGGTCGCCGATATAAATACCGATATGTTCTTACCCATCGTGCCGCTCAAGGTCCTGACGGTCTACGGACTTGCAGAGTCCGATCTGGGGGACCGCGTCACCGAAGTGGGCAATCATTTGAACGTACAGATGCAGCCCGATCCACTGCCGCTCCTCAACGTCTTTATCCGCAGCGACCAATATAATTTTGTGCGCCACGGCGTCCCGTCTCTCATGATCGATGTCGGCGCCGTGCCGGGATCGCCTGAGGCCGCTGCCATCAAGGCATGGCGCACGGAGCGCTATCATGCTCCGTCGGATGATGCCAATCAGCCGGTGGACTTGGCGACTGCGGCCGGCTACGAGGAAGTCATACGGGCGCTGGTCATCGAGGTTGCCGACAATCCCAAGCGCCCTCAATGGAAGCAGGACAGTTTTTTCCGCCGCTATTCGCAGGCAGCAGGCCCGTAAGGCTCATCCGGATCCGCGGGGACCTGGCTCACGCCGCCGCTACTTGATGTTGACCCCGGAGCTCGGGCCCAGGGGCTTCGCTTGCGCCGCGGCGCCCGTTGGCCGCGATACGCTGCTGCGTAGATTGTTGGCGGCAGCGCGCGCGGGTTCCGCGAGTAGATGATCAAACACTCCCCGCGATGCGCCCTCGCGGTGCACCCAGGGCGTGCTCCACTGCAGTGACGGCACGCCACCCTTGCCCGCCTGCAATGACAGCGAACTGCCTCCGGTCTGCCACAGCGTCAGCAAGCGCACGCGGCCCTGGGATTTGTAGTCCGCCATTTGCTGCCAGACAGACGTGCTCCTAAGCATCGGTGCGTCAATGATGGAAGTTTCGCTGCTCGGAGAATCCAAGCCCATGACGCTG
>DATHFB010000450.1:0-2090 GCA_035318305.1 Steroidobacteraceae bacterium
TCGCGTTCCACGAGAGCGCCGATCGCGCCTTGCGCCGCCGCCGCCTGAACAAATGCCGTTCCGTCGAAATTCGGGCCGCGCAGCGCCACGAACAGCGCCCCGGGTTTCAAGGTTCGGCTGTCGGTGGATACGCAGCCGAAGGGGTGGTCATCCCCCACCAACCGGCCGCCGACCACTCGTGCAGCATCGCGCAACGTGCGCTTCATGCGGCCGCTCCCAATAAGCGCAGGGCTTCGCTTCGATCGCTGAAGGAGCGCCGCGTCTCACCGTAGATCTGGTAATCCTCATGGCCTTTGCCGGCGATCAACACCACATCCGTTGCCTGCGCTTCTCGCAGCGCCGTGGCGATGGCTTCACCGCGATCGTGAATGACCCGCACCGCATGTGATTTGATGCCGCTGACAATGCCGGCCGTGATGGCCTGCGGATCCTCGGAACGCGGATTGTCGTCGGTGACGATGATTTGATCGGCCAAATCGTCGGCGATCGCGCCCATGACGGGGCGCTTGCCGGAATCGCGGTCCCCGCCGCAACCGAATACGCACCACAGCGCGCCCTCGCAATGCTCGCGTGCCGCATTCAAAGCCTTCGACAGCGCATCGGGCGTATGGGCGTAGTCGACCACGACGGTCGGCTTGTTGCGGACATCTGCCCTGACCACTTCCATCCGGCCCGGCGCCGGCTTGCACTCGGCGAGCGCGTTTGCCGCGTCCGGCAGTGAAACACCGAGAGACAGCAGGCACGCGATCACAACGAGAGAATTCTCGGCGTTGAATCGGCCCAGGAGCTGCGTCTTGACCGTGAGCTTGCCGAAGCTGCCGTCCAGCTCCATGGAAATGCCGTGCGGGTCCAACCGCACCTGCGTGGCATGCAGGGCGCGATCGGCCAGCCAGCCTGAATCGCCGGCGCCCACCCAAACCGCGATCAAGGAAGCATTGCCGGCGTAGTCTCGTGCCAGTGCGCGGCCGAACTCATCGCCGACGTTGAGCACGATGTGCTTGAGGTCGGCCACCTGGAACAGCTTGGCCTTCGCCGCGCCGTACTCGTGCATGGTGCCGTGATAGTCCAAGTGATCCCGGGTCAGATTCGTGAAAGCCGCGATTTGGAAGCGCACGCCGTCGACCCGGCCCTGATCGAGTGCGTGCGAGGAAACCTCCATCGCCACCTCGCGCACACCGGATGCGCGCAATTGCGCCAACGTGCGATGCACCGTAACCGCATCGGGCGTCGTGTGCGTGGGCTCGGCCAGTGTTGCAGGACGTCCCCAGCCAATGGTTCCCATGTACGCGGCCGCGAGTCCCAGGCGCTCCAAGCACTGCGCCAACAAGTAAGCACAGGTGGTCTTGCCATTGGTGCCCGTGATTGCCGCGATGCGCAGATGCGCGGAAGGCCAGTTGAAGAAGCGGTCCGCAATGCGCCCCACCAAATTTTTTAAATTCGGTATCGCGGCCGCGAATACGCTCGCCGGCAACGCCGGCGGCACGACATCGCCGCGTGGTTCCCAGAGCACCACGCTCGCACCGCGCGCCGCGGCGTCCGCGGCAAATTTGAGTCCATGCGCATTGAGGCCGGGAAGCGCGAAGAACAGGCTGCCCTCACGCACCTGGCGGCTGTCGAGCGTCAGATCGACGACGCGCGCTTCGCTCGCGGGAACGTTCGCGATGCCATCGAGCAGCCACATGAGAGCGGCGCTCATGGGTTGTCGTTCGCCTGGACGAGAGCCGCCGCCGGAACGTTTTGCAGATCATCGGGCGGAATGTCCATCAGGCGCAGCGTGCCGGACATGACGCTGGCGAATACCGGTGCTGCGACCGTGCCGCCCTGGGCCAGTGTGCCCACCTCGTGCAAATCCCGGCTCGGCTCGTCGATCACCACCACCGTGGCCAGCTTGGGGTGCGACGCCGGCACCAAGCCGGCAAACACCGCCATGATTTTGTCGGTGGAATAGCCGCCCGCGATTGATTTGAATGCGGTGCCTGTCTTTCCCGATACCCGATAACCGATGAGCGAGGCGCGCGTTGCCGTGCCGCCCTTTTCGACCACCTGCTGCATCAGCTGCACCAGCTCATTGGCGATTTTGGGATTCATGA
>DATHFB010000451.1:0-14843 GCA_035318305.1 Steroidobacteraceae bacterium
GAACGGGGATCCCGGCCGGTGATGTTGCCGAACAACACCAACGCTTCCAGATAATAGCCGTAGGTGCTGCCGTGATAGGCATCGTAGGTCCACAAATTCATTTTGCCGGCATCGATTCCATCGTAGGGATTGGAGTCCGCGACACCCGTGCGCATCGCCCGCACCCACGCATCGCCCACCGGCACCACCGTGATGCCGGCGGCGCCGGCGGCTGCTCGGTCATATCCGTCGCGCACATCGTGGGCCATCGCCTCGATCGGCTTGCCGTACCACGCACCTTTGGGCAGATAAACCTGATCGGCCCGCGGCCAGGTTGCCATGATGCGAATATCCGCCTTGGCATTCTTGGTGCGCAGGAACTGAACCATCTGCCGGACGTTTGCCACCAAAAGGCTCGGGTCCCCCGGTTTCTTGGCGTCCAAGGTGCTGAATCCATGCATGACCACCGCATCCCACGGGCGCTGACCGATCACCTCGAGCTTGTGCTCCAGGTGCCAGTCGATGCCGACGCCGGGCTCGGTTTCGAGGTAAACGTCGTAAGGCAAGCCGGCTTGAGCCGTAAACGACTTGAACAATGCGGGCACGCCGCCTTGGCCCGCCCTGTTAAGATCGGTAACGCTGTCGGGACGGTAGTAGCGCACCGGCGAGCCATACGCAAACGTAAAGCTGTTGCCGATGAACAGGATGCTGGCCGCGAATGTATGGCCGGCGATGAGCCAGAGAGCCAGCGTCAATGCCCACTGGGTGAGCCAATGCCGGCGTTGTAAAATCGGCATGATATTGTCCATCCCCATCATCCGCATGTTGCCACTTTAGATTATGCGACACCACCCAAAATGAGCAGAGCCGACGAAGATCGCATCCTGCACGGCCTGTACTACTACCGCGAGAGCATCGATGAAGATGTGCAGGTTTCCAGTGAGCAGTTGTTATGGCTGGCGATGCATCCTCTGGGGGAGAGCGATGCCTGGCACAAGGACGGGAAACTTCAAAGTCTCCATGCATCCGATTTTCCCGAAGAGATCCGCGCCAAGCTGATCACGGCAAAGCTCGAACTGCCGCTGCGTTACCTGCAATACCGGCGCCTGATTACCTACGCGAAGCGCAGCGACGGGATGCTCTACGCAGCCGTCACGTTTGCGGGCGCGGATCGCGCCATCCGCCTTCACACGCGGCGGGGCCGCATGGACCTGTGGTACCGGGAGCACCGAGACGGCATCGTCGGCGTCACCATCACCGTCTTGATCGCCTTCATCACCGCGCTGATCACGGTTCTCGTGATCAACAAAATACTCAGACCCTAGCAGCACTGTCGACTGTTTCGCACTCCGATTTTCGTTATGTCGTGCCGCGACGCCGCCATATCACGAGTCGCTGCCGCAATATTTGCTTGAGTGTTTACATAGTCGCGGCGGGGTTGATAATTGAGACATGCGTCACTGGTGTTATGGTGACTGTCGCTATTTTTGGACGCCGTAAATAGCTGAGAATGTTGCGCATTACTTGCTGCTGTAGCAATTGGAAGAACGCAACATGTCACGAAGGTACCGGCTCCCGCAATTGTTACTGACCGCAGGCGTGCTTGGTGTCGCGCTGTCTCTGATAGCGTCGAGCCACCGCGGCAGCGCCCCCATAGCGAATGCTCCCGCAGCGCCAGCAGCCGCAAAGCCGCGCACCGCGGCATCGTTGCCTGCGCACTTGGGTGTCGCAGCGAACGACCCCCGGCATCGCTACATTGTGCAATCAGTCAGCGCGGATGCGGCTTCAGACGCCGTGTCGCGAGCGGGCGGCGTCGTGACCGGCGATCTCAGTGTGATCCGCGCAGTCGCCGCGTCGCTCGATGAACGTGAAATGGCCGCGCTGCGCTCCGAACATGTTGCACAGCTGCTCGTCTATAACGACACGGCGGTGGCTGCGAGCTCCTTGGGCGCGCTGCCCGAGACTTATTATCCCAGCGAAGTGGCTGCCGCGAATCTGCATGTCGGCGGGATGACGGGCCGTGGCGTCACGGTGGCGGTCCTTGATTCCGGGTTATGGAGTAAAGAGGGGCCGCTGCAGAACGCGCCAGGCGGGATTGGCCGCGTGCTGGCACAGTACGATGTGATTTTGGCGCGCCAGAGTCCGGGCTACTACCTGCCGTCCCCGTTGGAGACCTACAGCCGAAGCATCAGCGATCCTTATGGCCACGGCACGCATGTGTCATCCATCATCGCCAGCAGCGGCGTTGCCACCACGGGGAAATATCAGGGTGTTGCGCCGGGCGTCAACTTGGTCTCGGTGCGGGCTTTGGATAACAACGGCCAAGGCCGCTATTCGGACATCATCAGCGGCGTTCAATGGGTCATCAGTCAAAAGAAGCGGTACAACATTCGTGTGCTCAATCTGTCCTTGGGCGCGCCGCCCTCCGGACCCTATTGGCAGGATCCGCTCAATCAGGCGGTGATGGCTGCATGGGCATCGGGAATCGTGGTGGTCACCGCCGCCGGTAACCGCGGTCCGGATCCCTTGTCGATCGATGCTCCCGGCAACGTTCCTTACGTGATCACCGTGGGCGCCGTCACCGACAATTATTATCCGCTGCAGACCAAGCAATATAAATTGTCTTCGTTCTCCTCCGCCGGTCCGACCTTCGAGGGATTCGTGAAGCCCGACGTGGTCGGCATGGGCGGCCATATCATGGCCTACGCTCCCGACAACGGCACGCTCGCCACCGAATATCCGAGTTGGATTACTGAACCGTACAGCGACATGACCATGTCGGGCACATCGCAGGCATCCGCGGTTGTCAGCGGTGTGGTGGCGCTGATGCTGCAAGTGAATCCCTCGTTGACGCCCGATCAGGTGAAGTGCCACTTAATGTCCGGTGCGCGTCCGGCCGTCAATTCGTCAGGAAAACTGGCTTACACGGTATTCCAGCAGGGTGCGGGCTTGGTGAACGCTCACGACGCCGCCTACAGCAACGCATCGGGATGCGCCAATCGGGGCCTCAATGTGCAACTCGATCTCGCCGGCCTGCAACACTACGGCGGCCGCGCCAACGAAGATGCGAACGGCAATTTCTACATCATGCAAGTGTCGGGCTCGAATACGAACCTGGTGGGTTCGTTGCTGGGCGGCGTCGGCAGCTTGGTGTCGAAGCTTCCGCTGGTCGGCACGCTGTTGAAGGGCGTGCCGCTGCTCCTTGATGGCTTGCTGTGGAACGGCGCCTACTCGTCGAGTAGCGGCTATGTCTGGAGTGACGGTTATGTCTGGAGCGATGGCTACGTGTGGAGCGACGGCTATGTCTGGAGCGACGGCTATGTGTGGAGTGATGGCTATGTCTGGAGTGACGGCTATTCCGGCGTTGATGTGCCGCGGCAAGAATAGTTAAGCATTTCCGTGCGGAATCGCGGGCGCATCCTCAATATCTTGGCAGCCTGCATGACCGCAGCAGCGCTGAGCGCTGCCGCACATGCCAATGCGCCTGCGCCCGCAATCCGGCCCATGTATTTCGAGCACGTCACCATGCGTGATGGGCTCTCGATGAGCACTGTCAACAGCATCCTGCAGGACTCCCAAGGCTACGTTTGGCTGGCGACTGAAGGAGGACTGAACCGCTACGACGGCTATACCATACGTCAGTATCGCCGCGAGCGCGGCAGCGAGCACGGGCTTGCCAGCGACTATGTCTGGTCTATCGCAGAAGACGCGCGCGGCGATATTTGGCTGGCCACGGACGGCGGCGGCGTGGCGCGCTGGGAGCGCCGCACGGAGACATTCCAGCAATTCCGGCACGACCCAGCGCAGCCGCATTCGCTGGCCAGCGATGGAGTGCGGGCCTTGCTCATCGACTCGCAAGGCCGAATTTGGGCAGGCACCAAGGATCAAGGGCTCGACCTGCTCGACCCGGGTACGGGACTCGCGCGCCATTTTCGGCACTTTGACGCCGACCCCCATTCTTTGCCGGCTGATGCCATCGGCGCGCTCTATGCCGATCGCGAAGGCCGGATTTGGGTGGGCACGGACGGCGGCCTCAGCCGATTTGATCCGGTGACCAACGGCTTCATCAACTACGGCGAAGCGATGAGTGCGGCGCACATCAGCGACCTGCGCGTTCGCGCAATCCGCGAGGACCACACCGGGGCAATGTGGGTGGGGACCGTTAACGGCGGACTAGCTCGGCTGGATCGCAACGACATTCTGCTGACGGCGTTTCGCCATGATGCCGCAAACCCGCATTCACTGAGCCAAGATCACGTCTGGGCGGTGCTCGAGGACGACGCCCAAAGACTTTGGGTTGCGACGGCAGACGGGTTGGATCTGTTCGACCGCAGATCGGAGTCTTTCGTACGCTATGGACACGACACGGCCAATCCACAGAGTCTGCGCGACAGCGATGTGACGTCTCTGTACCAGGATCGGGCCGGGATTCTGTGGGCGGGCACGCGCGGCGGCGGTGCGAGCCATTGGAATCCGCGCAGCTGGCTTATGGGTCATTACTTCAGCGATGCGTTTCGAGCCGCGCAAGTAATATCTTTCGCCGACGACGGCGCAGGAAGAGTTTGGGTGGGCACCGTCGGCGGTGGATTGATCGAAATCGACGGCGTTTCCCGCCGCGAAAAACATTATGGAGCCGATGGGCCAAATGGCGGTGTTGCCCAGCTTTCGGATGACCGCGTCATGGCGCTGCTCAACGATCATCAAGGATCCTTATGGATCGGCACGAAGTCCGGCGGCCTCGACAAGCTCGACCTGACCAGCGGGAAAATGCGCGTGTATCGCTCGACAGCGGCCGATGCGAATACCCTCCCGGCCGATGGCATCATGACATTGTACGAAGATCGGCTCGGCGTGCTATGGGTGGGTACTTTCCGAGGCGGTTTGGCCAGCATCGACCGGGCGACTGACAGGATCACGCGCTACCCGTTTGGGCTGGCCAACGCCAACTCGCTCAGCAGTTCAAAGGCGAGTGCGATCGTTGAGGACCGTCTGGGCAATCTCTGGGTCGGTACGGCGGGCGGGGGCCTCAATCTTCTTGATCGCAAAACCGGCCGCTTCCACGTCTATCGGCGCGACGATCGCGACCCGAAAAGCTTGAGCGACGACACGGTCTATGCACTGAACGTCGATCCGCATGGTGACCTGTGGGTCGGAACTGCCGGCGGTGGGCTGGATCGCGTCATCGGCACGTCGGCCCGCCCGGAAGCAGTGCACTTCGAGAGTCAGTCCGGACTCAGTGGCATGCCCAGCCAAGTGGTCTACGGCATCGAATCGGATCGCGAATCGCGCCTGTGGCTCAGCACTAACGATGGACTCGCTCGATTCGACCCGCGGTTGCACACGGTCAAGCTGTTTCACCGAGTTCACGGCCTGCAGGACGAGGAGTTCAATTTCAACGCGCACTATGCGAGTGCCGACGGCACGCTGTTCTTCGGCGGCAACAACGGCTTCAACGCATTTTCGCCGGATCGGGTGGAAGCCGATACGCCCGCGCCGCGCGTTGTTTTGACCACGGCCGCGAAACTCAATCGACCGATGGCAGCTCAAGAACTGCCCGGTGCGGCACGGCCGCTTCAATTGGCCTACGATGACAAACTTGTGACCTTGGATTTCGCGGCGCTCGATTTCACCTCACCTGCGAACAATCGCTACGCCTACCAACTGGAAGGCTTCGACAGCGCTTGGATCGACGCGGGAGCGATGCATCGCGCGACCTACACCAACCTCGCTGCCGGGGATTACACGTTCAAAGTGCGAGCCGCGAATGCCGACGGCGTTTGGAGCACCGACGGATTGAGCATTCCGGTGCATGTTGCGCCGGCCCCGTGGAATACCCTGGCGGCGCGCCTTCTGTATGTTCTGGTAGGGGCGGCGGTGCTCGCATACTTGTGGCGCTTTCAGCGTCAGCGCCGCGAACGCGAGCTGCGCTACAACCGTGAACTCGAGCAGACCGTGCGTGTCAGGACACACGAGCTCGAGGAGCGCAATCAACAACTGCAGGTCTTGAGCCGCGCCAAGACCGACTTCGTCGCCCGCATGAGCCATGAATTGCGCACCCCCATGAACGGCGTGCTGGGCATGACCAGTTTGCTGCTCGATACTCCAATCGATCCTTCGCAGCGGCGTTTTGCCGAGGCCATACATCGCTCAGCGGATTCGCTGCTGGCCATCGTCGATGACGTGCTGGATTTCTCCAAGATCGAGGCCGGACGGCTGCAGTTGGACCCCGTCGATTGCGATCTGATTGAGTTGTTCGAACACACGGTTGAAATGCTGGCCGCGCGCGCGGCAACCAAGGGCATCGAGCTGCTCTGCGATTCACCGGCGGCTGCGCTGCCGCGCGTCCGGCTGGACCCCGTGCGACTGCGTCAGGTGCTGGTCAATCTCGGCGGCAATGCCGTGAAATTCACCGAGCGCGGCGAAGTCACCCTGCGCTTGCAGCTTCTGGGTTCGCAAGACGGTGCTCTGGAAGTGCGCGTTGCCGTGGCCGACACGGGCGTGGGCATCGCCCCGGAAAATCAGAGCAGGATATTCGAGGAATTCGCGCAAGAGGATGCGTCGACGACGCGCCGTTTCGGCGGCACCGGTCTTGGGCTGGCCATTGCGCGGCAGCTCATCGAACTGATGGGAGGGCGCCTCGCGTTGAGCAGCGAGCCGGGCAAGGGCTCCACGTTCTCGTTTGAATTGTCCCTGCCGCTCGCGGATCCGTCGTCTCAATTGCCGCAGCTGCCGCGCAGCCTCGATGGCCTGCGGGTGCTGGTGGTGCATGACAATGCGGCTGCCCGCATGCTGATCGGCAGGACTCTGCGAACGTGGTCTGGGCGCCCGACCGAAGTGGCATCGCTGGCCGAGGCCTCGAGCGCGTCGGCCGGCGCGACCTACGACGCCGTGGTGGTCGATGATCAATTGATCGCCCAAGCGCCGAGCCTGTGGAAGGAAGTGCGCGGCCGCCAGGGCCAAGGACTGCGCACGGTTCGCCTGCTCAGTTTCGTCAGCTTGGGTGCGCACGCCGCAGCGGGGTCGTCGCCGTTTGATGCAGAGATCACCAAGCCCCTGCGAATCGCGGAGCTGTACCGGGTGCTCACCGGCTGTGGGAGCGGTAGCACTCTTCTGAACGAGCGTACGATCGCTCTGAAGAAGCCGGCCGGGACGCTGTCGCCGCTGACCGGCCGTGTTCTGGTCGTTGAGGATCAACCTCTGAATCGTGAAGTGGCGATCGGCATGTTGTCCTCACTGGGGCTCGAAGTGGAGACCGCACACCACGGTCAGCAAGCGCTGGACATTCTGCAAACGCGGTCTTTCGATGCCATTTTGATGGATTGCGAGATGCCGGTGATGGATGGGTTCTCGGCGACCAAGGCGGTGCGCAGGCGCGAGCCCGCCGGAATTCACATCCCGATCATCGCCCTGACCGCAGACGTGACGAGCGCGGGGCGGGCTGCGTGTCTTGCGGCCGGAATGGACGATCATCTGGCCAAGCCCTTCCGGCGCGAAGCGCTGCACGCGATTCTCTCACGATGCCTTGACAGCAATCCGCCGCGATCGCCCGCGACAGCGACGGCGGCGGCGCCGTCGAGTGAGCCCATCCTCGACGGCGCAATCTTGGATGCGCTGCGCGCTTTACCGAAGCGTGGTCCGAAGGACATGCTCATGCACATCGGCGAGCTGTACTTGGTGGACTCGCGCGGGCTCATCGCCTCGATCGAGCAATCCTTGAGTGCCGGCAACGCGGCCGATTTGGCGCGCGCCGCCCACGCCTGGCGTTCCTATAATGGCAATGTCGGCGCGCATGGACTGGCGCAACTGTGCCGGGAACTGGAAGATGCCGCGCGCGCGGGAAATCTTGCAGCGGCCCGCCCGATCTACACCCAGATACAGGCGCTGCACGCTCAAGTCCGCGACGAGCTGCAGATAGAAATGCGCAGGTCGGCATGAACATGCCGATCACACCGGTGCGCGTGCTGATCGCCGATGACGATGCGATTTTGCGCGAGATTGCGTCCGCGATGTTGAAAGAGGCCGGATTCGTCGTGCAAACCGTACCCAGCGGCGACGCCGCGGTTGCCGCATGCGCGCTGCGCATGCCCGACATCGCGCTGCTCGATGTGGAAATGGCGCAAGGTGATGGGTATCAAGCCTGCACCAACATCCGGTCCCTGCCGGGCGGCGCAGACCTGCCCATTGTCATGGTCACCGGATGCGATGACACCTTGTCGATCGATCGCGCCTATGAGGCCGGCGCCACCGATTTCGTGGTCAAGCCGATCAATTGGACGCTGCTGTCACACCGCATTCGCTACGTGATGCGCGGCGCGCGCACCATCGAAGCACTGAGATTCAGCGAGCAGAAAAATGCCGCGCTGCTGAAGGCCATCCCCGACGGCATTTTTCTCGTCGACAGCGCCGGCGTCGTCGGACATTGCTTCAGTCCCATCGCCGGGATGAGCTCAACGGCACACGAAACGGCTCCGACGTCGTTTTTCGACCTGATCCCCGGGATCACGCGGGGCAACGCCATGGATTGTCTGAGTTCTGCGCTGCGCGGCGAAGCAGCTGTGTTCGAATTCTCACTCGATGTCAAGGCGCGTTCGACGCGGCACTTTGAGTGCCGATACTTGCCCAATGCCGCCGGCCAGGCATTGGCCATCGTGCGCGACGTGACCACGCGCAAGGAGACAGAGGCGCGCATCCACCGATTGGCTTATTTCGACGCGCTCACCGGGCTCCCTAATCGTGAATGGATCTGCGAGTATCTGGCACAGTCGCTGACCGAGGCGCGTCGCCGCCATCGGCATCTGGCATTGCTCTGCGTGGACCTGGATCAATTCAAGCGCATCAACGATACGTTGGGTCACGGGACGGGCGATGCGCTGCTTCGCCAGGTTGCCGAGAGACTGCAGGCAACGTTTGACCAAGACGCCGTGGACGGCCTGCAAGGCCGGATCGCGCGTGTGGGCGGCGATGAGTTCATCGTGGTGCTCACCGGGATCTCCGATCCATCCCAGCCCGCGCAGGTAGCACAGAAAATATTGTCGATGCACCAGGCGCCGTTCCTGCAGGCGAGCTATGAACTTGTCGTGACGCCCAGCATTGGAATCGCGACGTTCCCCGAACACGGCGATGATGTGCAGAGCCTGCTCAAGAACGCCGAGGGGGCGATGTACGAGGCCAAGTCGAGCGGCCGAAATCAGCTGCGTGTGTACGATAGCGCCGTGAATGCGCGTGCCCTGAAGCGGCTATCACTGGAAATGGAGCTCAGAAAAGCGGTCGAGAACTCGAATCTCGAGGTGTACTACCAGCCAAAGTACGATGCGCGAACTCTGCGATTGACCGGAGGCGAGGCACTGCTGCGTTGGTTCCACCCCAATCGCGGGCAGATTCCGACTGCCGACTTCATCGCAGTGGCCGAGGAGACCGGGCTGATCGGCGATATCGGCAAGTGGGCGCTGCAGCGGGTGTGCCGCGATCTCACCCAATGGCGCGGCGAAGGATTGGCGTTGCCGCACATTGCGGTGAATGTGTCCGGCCGCGACTTCATGCATCCCGAAGCGCTGCTGCGGTTGGGCGAAACGGTCACCCAGGCGAATTTGTCGCCGTCGCTTTTCGAATTGGAACTCACCGAAGGTGTCCTGATGCGCGATGCCGAATCCGGGCGGCGCTCGCTGCTGGCACTGAAGGAGTTCGGCTTCGCACTTGCCGTTGATGATTTCGGCACAGGCTACTGTTCATTGAACTATTTAAAGCGCTTTCCGCTCGATACCCTGAAGATCGACCGCTCGTTCGTCGCCGACATCAGCGACGACCCGGATGATGCCGCCATCGTACGGGCAATCATCGCGTTGGGCCACAGTCTCGACTTGAAGATCGTTGCCGAAGGCGTTGAAACACTCGCGCAGCTGCAGTTTCTACAGGCTGAGGAATGCGATGCCATCCAAGGATTTCTAATGAGCGCCGCGGTTCCCGCGGCTTCATTCGCGGAACTCCTGCGGCTGCCGAAGCCCTCTCTCGCCTCGCTCGGCAACCTGCCTATGCGCTATGCGGGATGACTTGCCGGCGCGCCGCCACGCATGAGATGAATGCCGCATAGCTCCATGCCAGCTGTTGCGCGGATCGTTGAACGCCGGTCCGCTGATCGAATTGCTCGGACAAGTCCCCGCTGGGCGGCGTATAGGCACGCACCGTCTCGAGAAACGCATCGCCGCGCTCAACCAGCGGCTTGCGCGTGGACGATCCAATCGCCTGCGACTCGAGCGCGGCTCGAAAGCAGAATTCCGCTGCCGCCAGCGTCGAGAAATAATAGGCGCCGCCCGAATAATAGACATCGCCCGCGTAGCGGCCCATGGCCGGCGCCCTGCCTTCGCGATTGCCATTGATGGCATATTCGGCGTCAAACAGTGCTTCCAGTTTTGCCAGCGTGGCATGCATGCGCGGGTCGCGCACGGAATGAGTCTCGCCGTCGCCTGACGCATGCAGTGCGGCAAAGACAACGGAGATATCGAGTTCCTTCGCCGACGGTGCGTTCGCTTCCAACCGGCGCGACCGATAGAACTGCAAGTCCTCGCGCCAATACCCGTCGAGAAGGCGCAGAATCTCCGCGGCGTCGGCGCGGCAGGCGAGCGCCTCGGCGGCTTCTCCTTGCAGCTCGTACCAGCCGGCGCCGCCTTCGAGCGCCGCTGCGGCGAGGCGCAGGGTGTAGTAGTGCAGTCCCTTTTCCTCTTCCCAAATATCGAAACACGCCTCGCGCCAGTGCCGCCGGGTAAATTCAAGATCGGCTTGCAGCAGCGCATCGACTGACTTGTTGAGGTCGGCTTCGAGGTGCGCGCTTTGCCGCCAGCGCAGCAGGCTGATCGCGCGCATTGACGCACCGTCGTTTTGCGGCCGCGGCCATTTGGAAATATCGAGAGTCCCGTCCGGATTGACGCGCGTCTCGCCGGTAACCGCCTCGCCGTGAGCTGCAGTGAGGTCCTCGTCCGTGCGCACATACTGCCGATAGTCCGGTGCGATGGCGTCGCGCCATGCCGAGCCCGCGCCCGGACCCGAGCCCGGGCCGCTCAAGCGGCGTCCATCGAGCCCCTGTAGGGATAAGCTGAAGCGGACGAAATCGGCAAAATGCGAGAGTGCAGCGCACTCGACGCTCGCATCTTCGAACAGCAGGCGCAGGGCATCGACGACCACGGCAGAGTCGCGGTACCAATGGAAAAAATAATCCGGTTCTGGATCATAGGCGCCGAGCACCGGCGATGCGACGATGGAACCTCGGCTCGGTTTCACGGTTTGCGCGAAACCAGGCCGGTGCTTGACGATGCCGACGGGCGAGATGCTGCGCATCATGGCGGCGGCGCTGTGGCGGTACTGCCGCTCTATCCAGCGATCGAGCGTTTCCATCAGCCGGGAGCCTGGCTCGTGAAGCTCAGCGCGCGCAGTCCCGCTTGTATTTCCGGCGCCTTCATGAACAGCTTCCACAGAAGCCCCGTGCGGTAATTCTCGATCATGATCACGATGGGTCCCTGATCAATGGAGAGATACGTATCCGCGTACCAGTCTCTTGCCGCGCAAAATGCGTCGACGAAGCCGAATCGTCCCCAAATCTTTTCGCCATGGACGTTGAGGAAATGCCGTATGGCGCGGATCGACTGCTTGGGCGTGTACGGCATGCTCGATAATGCGGCTGTGGGCGCTATCGTGCCATCGTCCTCGTCCGGAGTGTGCAGGGCGTAGCCGTTGGGACCGTCGCTCGCTGTGAGACCCCAACAAGAAGCGCTGTAGCCTTTGTGATGCAGCGGATTTGTCTTGCAATGCGCGTGATTAATGCGCACGTGGTTGACGTTTTGCTGCCAGTAATCCGCATAGCGGTCTTTCAAGCCGCGCGGGTCGATTCCACAGAAAGAATACTGCGTAAAAAACAAGGGTCCGCCAAACGGATACCCCAGGGGCAAGGGGATGCCGTAGTAGCTTTTGCCATTGAGAAAATGCCGACCGACGGTGAATCCTGTTTCGTAGGCGTTCGCGTCGATGGCATAGCGCGGGGCGGACGCGGCCAAGACATAAGTGATCAGGCATTCGTTCCACCCGCGGATATCCAAGCCCTGTGCCCAGCCATTGTTCGGGCTCCAGTGCCATTTGAGCACACTGTGTCCGCCTTGCGAATACCAATCCCATTCCACGTCTCTCCACACATAGTTCACGAGACCTCTGATCCTGGACTCGGCGGGCGTGTCGCGATTGAAATATTCGCGCGCGCACAGCAGTCCCATGATCAAGAATGACGTTTCGACCAGGTCTCCGCCATCGTCTTTGCGCGTGAATGGGATGGTGGCGCCGGTGCGGCCATTCATGAAATGCGGAAAAACACCGTGATAGCAGGTAGCTTTGACCAACAGATCCAGCATGTGTCCGAGCCGCTCGGCGGCAGCCGCGCGCGTGACCCATCCGCGCTCGGCGGCGACGATGATCGCCATCACCCCGAATCCCGAACCGCCGATGGTCACTAAATCGTCCACGGGTCCTGCCACGGTCCTGCACCGGTCCGGCGCCAAACCACTGACCGGATGTGCCGCCTCCCAGAAAAATCCAAAAGTTTGCCTTTGCACCGCTTCGAGCAATTCCTCGTCGGGCAGTGCGGCGAGATCGGCCGGGCGTAAGGACTTCGGTTTGCGCATGTTGAGAACCTTTCTAGGTGTTGGCCGTTGCCGGCAGTAAAGCGGCCGGCGACGCCGGGGGGATCAATTTCTTTGCGGTGGAATCATTCACCAGGTGCAGCACCCGCGAAAAGAATTGATGCGCATCGGAGCGTCCGATATGAATTACGCCGCAATTCGGCAGCTCCTGGGTGAAGATCTCAACGACCCGATCGAGCGTTTTGTCATCCAGCGAATCCAGCACTTCGTCAATCAGCACCCAGGGCGGCTTGTGGATGAGCACGCGCGCCAGCGCCAGCGCCTGCTGCTCATCCTCATTCAAATCCCGATCCCAACGCTGCATCGAGTCCAACTGCGGAGTGAGGCGCTGCAGCCCAACGCACCTCAGCGCATCGGAACACGCAGCTGTCTCAAACAGCTCAGTGGACTTAGGGTAGGCGAGTACCTCGCGCAGCGTGCCGGGAGGAAGGTAGGGAGTGCGGGGTATGTATAAGATTTCTTCCCCCGACGGATAGGCGATAGATCCTCTACCCCACGGCCACAATCCTGCCAGCGTGCGAAACAGCAGAGTCTTGCCGGCTCCGGATTCTCCGACGATCAGAACTCGTTCGCCGCTCTTGATCTGGACTTTTCTTTCCTGCAGCATGGAACAGCCGCTCGGCGAAGCAATCCGCAGATCGTCAATTTCAAACTCGCCGGTTTTTCCTGCCGCATAGATGACGCGGCTTTCGACATCATGCATGACGTCCATGCCGGTCACCGCGCGGCGGAATCCCGCTACACGCAACAGAGTCGCGCGCCAATCGGCAATGGTGCTGAAATTATCCACGAACCAGCGCAACGATGACTGTACCTGTAGGAAGGCGCCCGATGCCAACATGAGACCGCCGAAGGTCAAGTTGCCCGCGAAATACAGCGGCGCAGCGACCAGAATCGGAGCGACCAACGTAAACCATCCATAGCCGGCGGTGATCCAGGTAAGATTGGTCAGGCCCGTGACCAGGCGGGTGGTGGCCTTGAGCACGCCTTGAAGATCCAGCTCGATGCGCCGCGCTTCGTCCGGCTCGCCGCCGTTCAAGGTGATGGCGTCGATATGCTCGTTCACGCGAACCAGCGAGAAACGCAAATCAGCCTCCCGCGCGTAGCGCTCCGCATTGCGATCGACGAGGGTCTTGCCCACCCAATAGCTGACCAGCGAAGCGGACCCCGAATACAACACCGCCGCCCACACCATATATCCCGGGATTGCGATTTGCCGTCCATCGAAGTGGAAGGCAAAATTGTTGGAGAGGCTCCACAGTACTTTCACGAAGGTGGCGAGCAGGATTGATGACTGAAGCAAACCAATGCCAAGATCGGCGGACAGTTCAGTGAGATGGCGGGCATCTTCGTGCATCCTTTGATCCGGATTCACGCCAATGGCGCCCGCATTGGTCAAACGAAAGGCCCTGCCGGGTACCAACCAATCCTGGATGAGCTCGTGAACCAGCCCTTGTCGCAACTTGAGCTTCAAGGTCTCGGTGAGCCAGCGCTGGCCGACATTGAGGACCAAGAGAGTGCCGGCAATCAGACCAAAGATGCCGAGCTGATGGAGGAATTGCGCAAAATTGCGATGCGACAGCGCATCATAGAAGGGCTGATTCCAACTATTGAGGCGAATCTGGCCGTAGGCCGTGGCAGCGATGACGAAAAATATGGATCCCGACAGCAAAAGCAGCGTATTGCGTACCGGTGCAGCCCAGAGGGCCCGCGCCATCATTTCAAGCTGCGGTAAGAGTCGCGCATTGGCGACTTCCTCTGCGTCAACTTTGGAAGCTGCCGTGCCGGCCTCGGGTCTGTCGTTATTCATGCACTTGCCTCAAGCATTGTGATCCCGCCATTATCATTCATGCGCGTCCTCAGGGGAGTAGTTAAGTGAGCCGTGTCGAGAGTTTGATCGGCCGCATGACGCTGTCCGAAAAGCTGGGGCAGCTGACCATGACAGCCTGTGGCCAAGCGGTGACCGGGCCCACGATTGCGGGAGATTCTACCGAGGCGATCAAGAGCGGCGCAATCGGCAATCTGCTCAATATTGTCGGCGCGGAAAACGTGCACGAGATGCAGCGATTGGCAGTCAAAGAGTCGCGTCTGGGGATTCCACTGCTCATCGGCTATGACGTCATCCACGGACATCGGATTCTATTTCCAATTCCCTTGGGTGAAGCGTCGTCGTTCGATCCTGAACTT
>DATHFB010000452.1:0-17331 GCA_035318305.1 Steroidobacteraceae bacterium
TCGATCCCCTGCTGCGCCAAGGCAGGCGCATAGGGTTCATGGGGGGGTGCAATCCAAACCAGCCATGGCGCTTCACTGCCGGCTTGGGTGCTGCGTTGGCATGCCACCAGCGCCGGCAAAAAAAGCTGCACTTCGCCAAGACCGGTCTCATCCAGCAACACTTCGATGAGCGACGCCGTCGGCCACCCACCCCCCGGCAAGCGGGCATCCAGCGAGCTCTTACCGGTGGACCAAACCGGACGAGCGGGGGCAGCCGAGGCGTCTTTTAACTTCCAGACACGCGCATCGGCCAAAATATCGGCGAGTGGTATCTCACGCAGCATCCACATCTTTACCGCGACGCAGGACACCGACGACCACCCCTTCGATAATCATGGGTTGTTCTTTGAGATTGATGCGAATGGGTTCGAAGTCGGCGTTTTCAGGCAGCAGCCATACGATCGCGCCTTCTTGTCGATACCGTTTGACCGTGACCTCGTTTTCCAAACGCGCGACCACGATTTGACGATTGCGCACCTCAGGCGTGCGATGTACGGCCACTAAATCACCGTCCAAGATGCCGGCATTTTTCATACTCATGCCCTGCACCTTCAGCAGATAATGCGGTTGCGGCTGGAATAATTGCGGGTCGATTTGATAGCGCTTTTCGATATGCTCTTCAGCCAGGATCGGGCGGCCGGCAGCGACGCGGCCGATGAGCGGCAGACCCAATTGTTCACGCAGAATGTCTTTGAGTTGAATGCCGCGAGAAGCTCCCGGAATCAGATCGATCACGCCTTTGCGCTGCAGGGCACGCAAATGCTCTTCGGCAGCATTCGGTGATTTGAAACCCAGCGTCCGCGCTATTTCCGCACGGGTCGGCGGCATGCCGCTTTCGGAAATGGCGTTTTGAATCAGTCTAAGGATCTGAGTTTGACGGGGCGTAAGATCCGACATGCATCACCTGTATATGTAGACAGTGACTGTTATTATATACAGTCTGCGAGCGTTGGCAAGTCAGACCCTAAATCCAAAGATTCCCCGCCCGCGAGACTCCCCCGCTACCAGCTTTCGCTGCTCCGGCCTGCGGGGGCAGTCACCCTCGGTTCATTCGAGGATCGCATCCTTGCCGCATTCTCATTCTCGACAACCATGACTTCGACGGCCACGCCTCGCAACGAATTCCACTCAAAGAGGCCAGCTCGAATTCTATGACCAGCATGGACTGCATCGGCGTATTTCTTTGAAGGAACATTTGGCGCGGGAACAATTGATTGTCGGCATGGGACGGATTCCGTTCGCGCAATGCTGGCCACTGCCATCCAAACGCGAGCGCTGTAAAATTTTCATTTACATGGCGGATTTTTAATGTTTTTTCTCTTGTCAGAAATGAACTACGCAGAAAAGCGTCTTGATATACCGACAAATCGCTATTTTCAGTTGCAATCGCGGCGCGAATTTGGCTTTATGTAGGACTGTGCTGCGACGCGGGCGGGTCCCTATCGGGCCTGTACCGCTGTGGCAACACATCGGAGTCTTCCGACACGAATGAATTAACCCTAGGGGAATATTTTTATGAATCTGACATCAACACTAAAGGTCTCTCTCGCCGCGGCTTGCGTCATCGCATTCGCGGGGTGCACCGACCTCAAGCCGATCCAGGCGCAGATCGATGACCTGAAGTCACAGGTCAGCAAGCTGCAGGGCGACACGGCACGGGCCTCGAGCGATGCGGCTGCCGCACACGCTGCGGCTAACAGCGCTCAATCCGCTGCATCGGGCGCGCAGAGCACGGCGAATCAGGCCCTGTCGACCGCGCAAGCAAATTCGACTGCCATTGAAGCGATCAACGAGAAGATCGATCGCATGTTCAAGAAGTCCGTATCCAAGTAATCAGTATTTGATCGAAGACTTTGAGCGCCGCGGTAACCCCGCGGCGTTTTTTTTTCTGCCGATCGGAAGTCATCGAGATATGCGCGTCGGCATGCCGCCGGCCTGCGCAAATACCCGCTCCGCGGCCTCCCAATCCACGCTGACGCGGCGCGCCTTGGTCGCCGCCACGATCGCACGGGTCAGCGAGGTCGAATCCTCGGCATCTTTGGGGTGCGCGGCCTCCAAGGGAGCATGAACCTCAAGATACAAGGCGCCGTCCACCCAGCCGGTCTTGATGCGTTGATTGACGATGCGAACGTCCGTGCCCACGACGACCTCGCCGAATAAGAGCGCGATGTCCTCCGGATAGAGCCGGATGCAGCCGTGCGTGATCTGCATGCCGACGCCCACGGGGTTGTTGGTGCCATGGATGAGATAGGCGCCCCCTGGGATGCCCAGCCGCAACGCATATTCGCCCAAGGGGTTGTCGGGGCCGGGCGGTATCGCGGGCGGCAGCACATCGCCGTCTTGAAGATGCTTGGCGCGAACCGACTTGGTCGGATACCAGGTGGGGTTTTTCTGCTTCTGAACGATTTTCGTGACGCCGAGCGGCGTCTTCCAATCCATTTGGCCGACGCTGATCGGGTAGATTTCGACGATGCTGCGATGGCTCGAGTCGGTACGAAAATAGTAGAGTCGGCCATCGGGCAAGTTCACGACGATCCCGGAGCGCGGTACGTCCGGCAGTAAGTGTTGCGTCGGCAAGCGGACAATTTTCCCGGCGCCCGGCAGCCAGGTATCGACGCCGGGATTGGCGGCAATGATCTCATCGAACCCCAGGTGATTCTGGCGTGCGATGTCGGGCAGCGTATCTTTTCGTTCTGCTTCGGTTTGCTGCGGCCGGCCGATCAGGACCTGGTCCGGCTCCAGCGGGAAGGTTTGCGCATCGGCCGCCCCATACACCAGCAGTGCCGACAACCACCATGCGCGCATGGCTCCCCCGCCTCCTTTAATATCGAATGAGCGCCGATCCCCAGGTAAATCCGCCGCCGAACGCTTCCAGCAGGAGCAGTTGGCCGCGCTTCACCCGACCGTCGCGAATGCCAGTATCCAAAGCCAGGGGCACAGACGCGGCCGAGGTATTGCCCTGTGTACCGATGGTCACGATCACCCGCTCCATCGGCAGGTCGAGCCGCTTGGCAATGGCTTCGATGATTCGAATATTCGCCTGGTGCGGGATCAACCAATCCAGTTCCGACTTATCAATGTTGTTGACGTTCAACGTCTCTGTGACCAATTGTCCCAAGGTATTGACCGCCACCTTGTAGACCTCGTTGCCCTTCATCTGCACGCTCGCCTTGCCCTCGCGTACCAGCTTGAAGCCCTTCGATACGCCGTCGGGGTAGGTGAGCAAATCTTTGTATTTGCCGTCGGAATGCAGGCGCGTGCTCAAAATCCCCGCCTCGGCCGAAGGCTGCAGAATCACGGCGCCTGCGCCGTCCGCGAACAATACGCACGTGCCTCGATCGTTCCAGTCGATGATTCGGGTCAACGTCTCGGCGCCGACCACCAGCGCACATTTCGATTCGCCCAGCCGCACGAACTTATCGGCAACGCTCAACGCGTAGACGAACCCCGTGCACGCCGCCTCCAAGCTGAATGCCGGACAGCCGTGAATCCCCAACCGATCCTGCAGCAATGTGCCCACGTTGGGAAATACCAGGTCCGGCGTCGTGGTGCCGACGCAGATCAGGTCAATGTCCGCTGCACTGACTCCGGCGGCATCCATGGCGCGGCGCGACGCGTGCTCCGCCAGATCCGTGGTGGTCTCGCCTTCCGCCGCCACATGACGTTGTGAAATACCGGTGCGGGTGCGGATCCATTCGTCGCTGGTGTCGACCAGCTTTTCGAGATCGGCGTTGGTGAGGATCTTCTCGGGCAGATAGCTGCCGGTGCCGGCGATTCTTGAGTACATTGGAATCCTTCAAGCGCCGCGTAAAGTGCCCAAACGCTGTGCAATCCGAGCCGGCACACCGTTGCGTGCTTCCAAAACCGCGACCTCGATGGCGCGCTGAAAGCCAAATTGGTCGGTGCCTCCATGACTCTTGATGACGATGCCGTTCAAACCGACCATCGCCGCGCCATTATAGCGGCGAGGATCAATCCGCGCGCGCAGCGCATTTAAGGTCGGCAGCGCCGCAAGATAGCCCAGCTTGCGCAGCGGCGAGCGCACGAACTCTTCGCGCATCGCGTTGGCGATCAGGCGCGAGGCGCCCTCCATCACTTTCAAGGCGATGTTGCCGGTGAATCCGTCCGTGACCACGACATCGACCTCGTCGGAAAAAATGTCGTGGCCTTCGACGAAGCCGACGTAATTGATGTCGGCGGTGGCCATCAAATTGTGCGCGGCCTGGACAACGTCGTTGCCCTTGACCTCTTCCTCGCCGATGTTGAGAAGGCCCACGCGCGGCCGCTCGTGCGCACCCTCCAAGTCCGCCGCGAGCACCGAGCCCATCACGGCGAACTGGCACAGCTGCGCCGGCGTGCAGGACGCGTTGGCGCCAAGATCCAGCATGTAGGTATGACCGCCGCGCGAAGGAATGATGGAGACGATCGCGGGCCTCTCGACCCCCGGCAGCATTTTCAAAACGAAGTGCGCGGTGGCCATCAGCGCCCCGGTGTTGCCGGCGCTGACGCAGGCGTGAGCGTCGTTGGCCTTGACCAGATCGATGGCACGGCGCATCGAGGAGTCTTTCTTACGGCGCAGGGCCTCCCGCGGATGGTCGGTCATCTCGACCACTTCCGTCGCGAACAGGCATGACACATTGGGCAAGCCTGCGCCCGCCAGCTCGCGCTCCAAATCAGCCTGCCTGCCGGTCAAGGTGAAACGCACATCGCGAAATTCGCGCGCCGCCGCGAGCGCGGCCGCAACGGAAACCGACGGACCCCGATCGCCGCTCATGGCGTCGATGGCAATATGGAGCGGCGCAGACACGGTGCGCAATTCGCCGACGGCTAAGTTGACGGCTTATTCTTCGGCTGCTGCCGCATCCGCCTTGGTCTGCAACACTTTCTTGCCGCGATAAAAACCGTCGCGGGAGATGCGATGCCGCGAATGAGTCTCACCGCTCTTGGCGTCGATCGACACAGCAGGTGCCGTAAGCGCCGAATGGGAGCGATGCATACCGCGCTTTGACGGGGTCTTTCTACTTTTTTGAACTGCCATGGGTTGTCTGTCCTATCAAGTTTTCTTCAATAAATCCTGCAAAACGGTAAACGGCCGCTGCCGCTCGTCCGGCGAAGGCGCTCGGCCGCAATCTTCCGGCGTGCTGCACGCCGCGATCACGGGCAGCGCTAAAAGCAATTCTTCCTCGGCCAATTCGCGCAACGACACCGAGCCATCATCCATCAGATAAATCTCTCGCGGCGACTCAACGGAGGCATCCGCATCGCTCACCGCAAATTCAATCTCACTGTCGCTGACCAGCGGCAATTCGAAGTCCTTCAGGCAACGCTGGCAAAGCAGCCGAGGAGCCGCCTGCACGGCGACGGTCGCACCCGCCCGCCCCTGCGCCAATTTCGAGAAGGCGAATCGTGCCCGTACCGACCCGCGCGCATCCGCCAAAAAATCCTGCAACCGTGGCAGCTCACTCAAAGGGTAGACGCGCTCTAACACCGCCGCGTCTTCCGCCAAGCGCGCGCAATCCACTCGGTCAGTCGAGCCCGATGCCATGGGCCGCGTATAATAGGGCGCGTTCCCACCTCTGTCAAAACGAATCCGGTGCAAGTCTTTGTTTTTGAAGTCTCCGCCCCCGCTTATATTGGCCTCAACCTCGCGCTACCGTAAAGAGCTCTTAGAAAGGCTCAGGCTGGCCTTTTCCTGTATGGCTCCGGGTGCAGACGAAGCGCCTCAGCCGGGTGAGCGGCCGCTGGCGCTGGTCGCGCGGCTGGCCAGGGCAAAAGCCTCTGCGGTGGCGTCGCAGCAGCCGAATGCCTGGGTGATCGGCTCTGATCAAATGGCGGTTCGCGTCGACGAGGCGGGCACCGAATTGACGTTGGGTAAGCCTGGAACCGAATCGCGCTGTATCGAACAGCTGCAAAGTTGCTCGGGGCGCAGCATCGTTTTTCTGACGGCGGTGGCCGTGATGCGCCAAGAAGGCGGCGCGCTGTTCGAGTTCATTGACACCACGCGAGTCGCGTTTCGCGTGCTGGATCAGCCCACCATCGAGCGCTATGTGGCCAAAGAGCGGCCGCTCGATTGTGCCGGAGGATTCAAGAGCGAAGGACTCGGCATTACGCTGTGCGAATCGATTGACAGTGCGGATCCGAGCGCCCTGATCGGCCTGCCCTTGATCCGATTGAGCGCGGCGTTGCGCTCAGCAGGTTTCGAACTCCCCTAGCGTTTCGGGCCCTTGGAACGGCGCGCGTCTTTCGGTGCCCCGCGCTTGGGGGCCCCCTGCTTGGGGGCTCCGTGCTTGGGAGCTTTGCGCTTCATCGGCGTAATGGCGTCCAGCACGGCGGCGAGTTCGCCCGGCAGCGGTGCACTCACGTGGAATGGTACGCCGGAGCCCGGCCACTCAAATGCCACCGATTGGGCGTGCAGAAAGGTGCGCTTGAGCCCTTGAGCCTTCAGATCGGCGTTGCGCTCGCGGTCGCCATATTTGTCGTCGCCCAACAGCGGGTGACCGGCAAAGGAAGCATGCACGCGAATCTGGTGCGTTCGCCCGGTCGGGATGTCGACTTCCATCAAGGTGGCCAGCGAGCCGAAAAACTGCACCGGTTTGAAGACGCTGACCGAATCCTTACCCGCCGTGGCCACGCGCACGTGCCGCTCGCCGTGTTGCCGGTTGTCCGTCGCCAGCGGCGCATCGATGCGCTTGGTACCCAACTGCCAGCTGCCGGCGACCAAGGCCAAATAGGTTTTGTGCATGCCGCCATTGCGAATCAATGCGTGCAGCGCGGTCAGGGTGCTGCGATCACGGGCAATCAGCAGACAGCCGCTGGTATCCCGATCCAGACGGTGCACCAGCTCGAGCGTTTCTCGCGGTCGCGAGGCGCGCAGCGCCTCGATGACGCCGAAACTCATGCCGCTGCCGCCGTGAACCGCGACCCCGGCCGGTTTGTCGATCACCAGCAAGTGCCGGTCCTGAAAAATCACCGAGCGCTCCAGCAATTCCAGAAGGCTGGTGGAAGGCCGGCCGGGCTCTGCATCCGCATCGATGCGTACCGGCGGCAAGCGCAGCTCATCGCCTTCTTGGATCCGATATTCGGCATCCACGCGCTTGCGGTTCACCCGCACCTCACCCTTGCGCAGCAGCCGATACACCCGGCTGCGCGGCACGGTTTTGAAGTGGCGCATCAGGAAATTATCGATGCGTTGACCGGCCTCATCGGCGGTTACGGTGCGCATGGTGAGCGGACTCTTTGGTCCGAGTGAAGTCTGCAATTCAATGGCGGGACTGTTCATATTTCGCTAAATTCTTTCGACTGGTGTCCTAAGATATTGATTACATTGACCCTGGAGTGTTGTCGTGATAATGTCTTAAAACCGTGTCAGGCGCGATAGCCTTTAGAAGGGCCCTGCCCATTTCCAGGTAACGCAAAGACACCGGTTTCCAGTGGCCCCCCATCCGATGGGGAGCCGCATATTAGTTGGTTCTGGAATTCCAGACCATCGCTCGGCCGATGAGACAGACGCGCGACGGCTTAAATCTTAAGCTTAGGCGGCTGATAAGCGGTTAACCGAGAACAAGGCCCCGGGCTTGCCGTATACGTTTTGGTTTAAAGTGATGGAATTGATGCCGGTCGCATTTCTTGCGCTCGGCGCATCCCTATTTTTTGCCGCATTCATCATTACGGCCCCAGCCTCGATTCTCAAGCTCTCCTCGGCCCCTACCATATTAGTTGGGGCACATGAAAAGAATGCTCGTCAACGCAGTTCAAGAAGAAGAACTGCGAGTTGCACTCGTCGACGGTCAGAAACTATACGACTTATCGATTGAGATCCCGTCCCGGGAACAGAAAAAATCCAATATTTATAAGGGTCGAATAACCCGCGTAGAGCCCAGTCTCGAAGCGGCATTCGTCGAATACGGCGCGCAGCGCCATGGCTTCCTGCCGCTCAAAGAGGTCTCCAAGGAGTACTTCCGCACGCAGCCTGCGAACGGCGGCCGGCTCAATATCAAGGACCTTCTGCAAGAAGGGCAAGAGCTGATCGTTCAGGTGGAGAAAGAGGAACGCGGCAACAAGGGCGCGGCCCTCACCACTTTCATCAGTCTCGCCGGCCGATTCTTGGTGTTGATGCCGAACAATCCGCGCGCGGGCGGCGTGTCGCGCCGCATCGAGGGCGAGGATCGCGAGCAGATGCGCGACGCCATGAACGGCCTGGTCATTCCCGACGGCATGGGCGCCATCGTGCGCACGGCTGGCGTTGGACGGACCACAGAAGAATTGCAGTGGGATTTGAACAATCTCAAAACCGCCTGGGACGCGATTGTCCTGGCGAACGATGGCAGGCCCGCGCCTTTCCTGATTTTCCAAGAAAGCGATGCCGTGACGCGCGGTCTGCGCGATTACTTCTCCGATGACGTCGGCGAGTGTCTGATCGATCAGCCTGAGGCTTTTCAAAAGGCGCAGGAGTACATGCAGCGCTTCATGCCGCCCGATGCGCAACGCAAATTGAAGCTCTATACGGATCCGGTGCCCTTGTTCACGCGCTTTCAGATCGAAAGCCAGATCGAGTCGGCGTATGCGCACAAGGTCACCCTCCCCTCCGGCGGCAGCCTGGTGATCGATCACACCGAGGCGCTGGTGTCGATCGACATCAACTCGGCGCGCAGCACCCGCGGCGGCGATATCGAGGCCACCGCGCGCAATACCAACTTGGAGGCTGCCGAGGAAATCGCGCGCCAGCTGCGGCTGCGGGATATCGGCGGACTCATCGTCATCGATTTCATCGACATGGAATCAACCGCCAACCAACGCGCCGTGGAAGACATGCTGCGCGACTCGGTCAAGATGGACCGGGCCCGCATACAACTCGGCCGGCTGTCGCGCTTCGGCTTGTTGGAGTTATCGCGGCAGCGTTTGCGGCCTGCCTTGAGCGAGACGACGCATATCAACTGCCCGCGCTGCGGCGGCATGGGCACGATACGCGGTGTGGAATCGATGTCGCTGGCCCTGTTGCGGCTGATCGGCGAAGAGGCGCGCAAGGAGCGGACCGGCAGGGTCATTACACAGGTGCCTGTCGACGTGGCGACTTATCTCATGAACGAGAAGCGCGAACAGCTGAATCAAATCGAAACCCGCGACAAGGTGTCGCTGGTGATCGTGCCCAATCCGCACATGCACACGCCGGCCTATGCGCTGCGGCGTGTTCGCGACGATGAAAAGGAGCTGCCGGAAAACACCGCTGTCAGTTATCAGCTGGCGGATCAGCCCATCGTTGAAGACGAGAACATCGGAAATCGGGACAAGAAACCGCCCGGCGATGTGCCGTTGGTTCCCAGCATCCTGCCGGCGTCCACCGCACCCATCGTGCCCATGCCGGTTCCCGCTCCTGCTCCCGCGAAAGCTCCTGTGGAGACCGTGCAACTGGGTGCATTCGTGAGATTGTGGCGCTGGCTGTTCGGCGACGGCGCTGCCGGCAAAGATGCGGCTGCGTCGAGCGCGCCGGCCCAGGTGCAACGCGACCGGCCTCAGAATCGCGATGTGCGTCACGACCGCTATCGCAGCGGTGCAGATCGCGACCGGAACCGCGACCGCGGAGACCGCGACCGCAATCGAGACGTGCGACGCGACGGTCCGAGGGATCCGCGCCGGGATGGCCGTCCGCGCGGCGACAATCCGCGCCCGGACAACCGCCCCGGACAACCAGAACGTGGCTCGAATATCCCCCGAACCGAGAGCCCGCGGCAGGACCAGGTACCCCGCCAAGAGCAAGCACTTCGGCCGGATCAAGCGCCTCGGCCAGACCAGGCGCCCCGATCCGACCAACCGCCGCGCACGGATCAACCCCGCAGCGAAGGCGAACGATCCGCCGGCGAGCGCGGTGAGCGCGGAGGACGCAGCCGTCGCCGACGCGGTCGCGGCCGACGCGATGGCGGCGAAAACAATGCGAACGGCTCGGGATCGAACCCGGGTAATGCTGGCCCAGGTAGCGCAGGCCCAGGTAGCGCAGGCACGAGTAACGCAGGCGCGAGCAACACCACGGCTCCGAGCGATGGAAACTTCGGCGAGCGCGCGTCGCCGCCGCCCGCGGCGCCATCCGGCGAGCGGGCAGCTTTTGAATCGGCGCCCTTCCAGCCGGCGCGTGAAAGGCCGGCGACGAGTTCAGCGCCCGAGCCGACGCCGCCGCCTCGTGATCCGGCACCTGCACGTGCCGTCGAGACGCCGGCTTCGAGCACGGGAACGGACAACAAATACGTCGTGTGGTCCTCTGCCCCGAGCGATGTTCAGCGGTCCGGCCCAGACGAACGATAACGGAGCGTGCGCAGTCGTACCTGCAACGCCACGCTGACACACAGCAACGCGGCCGTAAGGCCGCGCAGGCTGGCGATCGCGACATCGGAAACGCGGCCGACAATCGAGTGCGCCGTGGGTTGGCCAAGCCTCGGCCAAACGTAGAAAGCGACGCTGAATGCCATCGCCGCAAGAATATAGCTAAGAATCCACTCGATTCGCTCCGTGCGCGGTACCAGCCGGTTCGGTACCGCAGATTGACTGCCGCGGCGTAACGCATAGCAGACCATCGCCAGTACCGCGGCCAGCCCAAGCAGCGAGCATAGGTCTTGCAGCAGGTAAATGCCGGGAACATGCCGCCGGCCGATGTCGAAAATCGAATCGTCGAGCACCGGGAACATGCGCACGCCGCGCCCGCCTTCGTGAGTGAAGCCATCCCACACCAAGTGGCTCACGGACCCCGCCAATATGCCGAAGGCGGCCAGTAACCATTGACGCAGGCTGCTGATGTCCCCCTCCGCTGCATAGGGGCGCCAGCGCGCGTAGGGTCCCTCAGGCAGTACCTGCACGATGGGCGTCTTGATCAAACGCTCGAACACCCAGTACGTGATCAAGCCGGCCGGCAGGCAAAACATCACCAGGGCGATGGCGCTATGCGTTTCCACCCGGGACATCCCCGGGAAAAATATCCGAAAGTCCGGGACCATGGCGCCAATGACCGTGGCAGACAGCAGCCGGCGGCGTGCCAGCAGGCGCGAAAACGGCAGGACGACGGCGGTGTGAGAAATGGTAAAGGGCATGCAACGATTCAGTGCGTCATCGGATCGTCACATGGCAGAACTATAAGTTGCAGGCTGAGCCTGGCAAAAAACCGGATACAACATGGCCAACACCTCAGCGATGAACCAACCCTCCGTATCCATCCAGGCGCCGGCCTCCTCGAAGCTGGTCGCGCACAAGCCCAGTCCCTGGTTCAATCTCCTCGCCATCGTGGTGGTCATTACCGGAATCATATACGCTGGCTATCATCTCGCGGACGACTTATCAGTGGTCCAGGATACGCGCGCGTATCCCTACATCCTGCTCGGCATTGCCTTGGTCATCGCGTTGGGCTTCGAATTCGTCAACGGATTTCACGACACGGCGAACGCCGTTGCCACCGTGATCTATACCAACTCCATGTCGCCGAACCTCGCGGTCATCGCTCCACCAAGTTCATTCCGACGTGGGTCAAGGTCGCCGTCGCGTTTGGGAACGATGATCGGCTGGAAGCGCATCGTCGTTACGGTCGGCGAGCGAATCGGCAAGACGCACATGACCTATGCGCAAGGCGCGTCGGCGGAAATCGTCGCGATGGCCACCATCGGCGCCGCCGAGCTGTACGGATTACCGGTCAGCACCACGCATGTTCTCTCCTCGGGTGTGGCCGGCACCATGGTGGCCAATCACTCCGGATTGCAATGGGCAACCGTGCGCAATTTGCTGATGGCCTGGGTGCTCACGCTGCCGGTATCGATTGCACTGTCCGGCGGCCTGTATTGGCTGCTACGCACGGTGCTGTAGGCTCGCCAAGAGTCCACGCGACGCGGCACTGGTCAGATCGAGGACTTCCTCGAAAGCACCGCTGTCGCGATAGTAAGGATCAGGCACGTCGCGCAAATTCAATTCCGGCGCGTACTCCAGGAAGAGCTTCAACGCGGCGTGCGATTGACGAGGCTTCATGGCCTCAAGCTCGCGCAAGTTGTCCCGATCCATCGCGAGAATCAGGTCGAAGCGTGCAAAATCGTCCTGAGTCACCTGCCGCGCCCGCAAGCCGCTGAGGTCAATGCCGCGGCGCAGGGCCGCGCGCTGGCTGCGCAAATCCGGCGGCGCGCCGATGTGATAATCGGCCGTTCCCGCTGAATCGATCTCAATACTCAGATTCGGCGCCTGTTGCGCAACCAAGTGCCGCAAAACGCCCTCCGCTGTCGGACTTCGGCAAATATTTCCGAGACATACCATGAGAACACCAACACTTTCTTTATTATTCATGGTCTTAACATATTTTTTCGCCCCGTTAGAACATGTCAAAACGTAGCAATACGTGTCAATAGAATCAAATCCGTAGCGCTGGATATTGGAGGCGGCCTCGGACGTCAAGATTTGCAAAGAGCGGGTTCGCTTCTGGGTGTTGCCCTAAAATGCAGCATCGCAAGGACAAGGAGGAGTGCGCGAATGCTCAACCACGAAGTAAGGGCGATGCTCGAGGATGTACCGGTATGGACGCCGCTCGATAGCGCGCCGCGAGACGGCACCGATGTCATAGTCGGCAATACTCAGCGTGAACCGCGGCCGATAGGGCTGGGAAGATATAACGGCAACGTCTGGGATGTGAAACCGCTCGGCGGTTGGACGCGGCCGGACGCGGATGAAATCACGCACTGGATGCCGCTGCCCGATGATGAAGTCCGGAAGTTGGCAGAGGATCTGAGCCTTTCCTGAGGCCAAAGAAGGCAGTAGCTTCGCCGGTCCTTAGCGGTGCATCTGCCCGCCGCCGACGGTCCGCAGATTGCAACCGGCCAGCAACTTCGCCATGATTCGTTCAATAAGAACAGGCATGGAGGCGGGATGTCATTACAAGCCACTGTTGCGGGCAGTTTGCTGCTCGCGTCACTTCCACTTCTGGTAAGAGCCGAGCCGGCCTTCGATGCGGCAAAGGCGTTCGGTGCCCGCCCAAGGGTCGAGTACGTGAGCCTGTCGCCCGACGGGATGAGCATAGCTTATGTCGCTCCCACGACCGGCCAGGGATCAGTGGTGTTCGTTCAGAGTCTCGCCAAAGGGGCATCCCTGGCTACTAAACCCATCCTTGGCGCCAGCGGCAAACCCGAGCGGCTCGGCGGCTGCGATTGGGTGTCAAATCAGCGGCTGGTTTGCATCATCTACGGCGTGGTCAGCAGCGCGCTGCTTGAACCGGTGGCGGTGTCGCGCATGATTGCAGTCAATACCGACGGCACGAAGATGCAGTTGCTCAGTACCAGGGAAAATTATTTCTCACGGGGATATCAGCTCGGCGGCGGCAACGTCATCGATTGGCTGCCGGATGAGGACGGCGCCGTGCTGATGACCCGGGTGTACCTGCCGGATGACCACACCGGCAGCCACATCGGTTCGTCAAAACACGGAGTCGCGGTCGACCGGGTCGACACGCAAACTCTGAACGCGCGCACGATCGAGCAGCCGCGCGACGATGTGGTCGCATATATCAGTGACGGGCGCGGCACGATCCGCATCATAGGCGTCAAATCGAGGCGCGGCGCGATCGGGGAGTACGATTCGGGCAATATCATTTACTACTATCGCAAGCTCGATTCGCGCGATTGGCTGCCCATGGGCGAAGCGGTCGGCGAGGAGCTCAACGGCTTCAGCCCGACTGCGGTGGATCACGATGCGAACCTGGCCTACGGCTACAAGAAATTGGACGGCCGTCTCGCGCTCTATACGGTCGCGCTCGACGGATCGCTGAAAGAAGAACTCGTGTACGCGCGGCCCGACGTGGACGTCGGCGGCTTGAATCGCATCGGCCGCCGTCATCGCGTGGTGGGAGTGAGCTATTCCGACGACTTCACGCACTACCATTTCTTGGATCCGGATTTTGAAAAACTATTGACGTCGCTGGCAAAAGCATTGCCGGGGCAGCCCTCGCTTCGTGTCACTGATTCCAGCATGGACGAAAGCAAGCTGCTGATACGCGCGGGCAGCGATAACGTTCCTGGCGTTTACTATTTATTTGACAAGAAGCTGCGGCAGCTGGAAACGCTTTTGGCGGTCAGAGGAGACTTGGAGGGCGTCAAGCTGGCCAGCGTCAAGCCGATCAACTATCAGGCAGCCGACGGCACCACGATCCCGGGCTACCTGACGCTCCCGCCTGGCGTCGATACGCCGAAGAACTTGCCCGCCATCGTCATGCCGCATGGTGGCCCGGACGCCCGCGACTACTGGGACTTCAATTGGCTGGCGCAATTCTATGCGTCGCGCGGATATGCGGTGCTGCAGCCGAACTTTCGGGGTTCGACCGGCTATGGAGATGATTTTTTCAAGAAAAATGGCTTTCGCTCCTGGCCGACGGCCATTGGCGATGTGCTGGACGCCGGCAGGTGGCTGGTCGCGCAAGGCATCGCAAACCCAAACAAACTAGCGGTTGTCGGCTGGTCTTATGGCGGCTATGCAGCACTGCAGTCGGCGGTGGTCGACCCCAGCGTGTTCAAAGCGGTCATCGCTGTCGCGCCCGTGACAGACCTTCCTGAGCTCAAAGAAGAACATCGCAACTGGTCAGATTTCTTGGTTATAACTCGGGAAATCGGCGAAGGACCGCATGTGCGTGAGGGTTCGCCGGCGCTGAACGCGGCGAAGATCAAGGTACCGGTATTGTTGTTTCACGGCGAGATGGACCGCAATGTCCTGATTAGGCAGTCGCGCGAAATGAATGATCGTCTTGCCAGCGCCGGCGTGCCGCACGAACTAGTCACCTGGCCGGATCTCGATCATCAACTCGATGATTCCGCCGCGCGCGCCGAGATGCTGCGCAAGAGCGATGCCTTCTTGCGCAAAGCAATGGGAATGTAACCGTTCGCCCTTAGGGCTTTTGCAGCGCGGCTCTCACGCGCTCGAGATCCTCGGGCGTATCGACGCCTGCCGGCGGCGAGTGTGCCAATGTCACCAGGTGAATGTGCATGCCGTGCTCGAGAGCACGCAACTGCTCGAGTTTCTCCGTCGTCTCGAGTGCGGTCGGCGGCCATGCGGCAAATTGCAGCAGGCTGCGTACGCGGTAAGCATAAATGCCGATGTGGCGCCATGCGCCGGCGAAGGACGCGGGTTCGCCGGCCACGACGTTGTCGCGCGGCCAAGGCACCGGAGCGCGGCTGAAATACAGCGCCCGCCCGTCGGCGGCACGCAGCGCTTTCACGCAATTGGGATCGAGAAACTCTCGCAACGACTCGATCGGTGCCACGGCGGTGGCCATATCGCTCAGCGCGACATCGCGCAGCGCCCCTGCCACCTTGGCGATGACTTCAGCCGGCATGGCGGGTTCATCCCCCTGTAGGTTGACCACAATGTCGTCAGCAGCGAATTCCCTGGCACGCACGGCTTCCGCGATCCGGTCCGTGCCCGACGCGTGCTGTGCGGATGTCATGAGGCAATCGGCGCCGAACTTGCCGGCGGCGGCGCGAATTCGTTCATCGTCCGTGGCAATGAGCACCGAAGCCGCACCGCTGGCGACGGCGCTCTGCCACACCCATTGAATCAGCGGCCGTTCGCCCATCATCGCCAAGGGCTTGCCGGGCAGCCGCACCGAGCCAAAACGCGCCGGTATGATGACGTGAAACACCGGCGTCAGGTGCCCTAGGATTCCAGCAGCGGATCGTCCGCAGCGAGTGCGCGCGCTTCTTCCGGCAGCATCAGCGGGATACCGTCGCGCACGGCGTAGGCCAGCCGGTCCGGACGGCATATGAGTTCCAAGGAACTGCCCGCCCCCGCACTTTGCAGCGGTCCCTTGCAGATCGGGCAAACCAATAATTCGAGCAATCGCTTATCCATGATTCCTTCAGGTGCGCGCGGCGCACTTTTCAATTGACTTGGCCACGACGTCTTGCAGCACTTCGGCCTCACCGTCGTCAAAGACTACGCTGACGGGAACGTACCAGTGGTTCGGACCCGCTATTTCCGTGCATTTTACGGCATCCTTCTCGGTCATGAGCACCGGAAGGTCATCCGCGAAGGAAATATCGTCGACCCGCAGCCGCGCATGGTCCGGCAAGGCGTGCGCAATGACATGGATGCCCAGCGACTCCAGCATTTTGAAAAATCGCGGCGGATTGCCGATGGCGGCGACCGCATGCACGGATCGGCCTGCAAATTCGCTCAAGGGTTTGGCCGTGCCGTAGCGCAGCGCAATGGCATTGATGGCTTCGAGCCGCACGCGCAGCGCGCCCGCGAGGGATACATGCCCCCCGATGACTGCGGGACCGCCATTCACCACCACCGCGTCCGCCTCTTTCAAGCGCTGCGGTACTTCGCGCAACGGTCCCGCCGGCAATAAACGCCCATTGCCGAAGCGGCGTTCGCCGTCCACGACGATAATTTCACAGTCGCGCGCCAAGGCATAGTGCTGCAGGCCATCATCGCTCACGATGACGTCGCAGCCCGCATTGATCAGCAGCTGCGCTGCTGCCGGACGATCGCGGCCGATCGCGATCGGCACCCCCGTGCTGCGCGCAAGCATGATCGCTTCATCGCCGACGGTGTTCGAATCATCGGAGGCCTGCACCAGTTGCGCCCGCCGGGATGAACCACCGTAGCCGCGCGTCACGATGCCGGGCCTGAATCGCAGGCCGGCGAGTCGCAGGGCCAGCCAGCAAACCAGCGGTGTCTTGCCGGTTCCCCCGACGCTCAAGTTTCCAATGACGATCACCGGGCGGGTGAGCAGCGTCGATCGGCGCCATTGTTTCGCATAGCCCAAGCGGCGCAGTCGCGACGCAACACCGTAAATTGCGGACAACGGCAGCAACCACCACGGTGGCCGCGCGCCCCCATACCAAATCTCATTGAGCCTGGATTGAACCGACATGCCGGCGCCGCTCAGGCGTTGAACTGCATTCCGTGCAGGGCCGCGTAAAGCCCGCCGCGCGCCAGCAAGTCATGATGGTTGCCGATCTCCACGATCCGTCCTTGATCGAGCACGATGATTCGGTCGGCATTTTCGACCGTCGAGAGCCGGTGAGCAATGACGAGCGTGGTTCGCCCCTGCATGAGCACGGCAAGCTCCTGCTGCACACGCCGTTCCGATTCGTTGTCGAGCGCTGCGGTCGCCTCGTCCAGCATCAATACCGGGGAATTCTTCAGCAGGGCTCGTGCAATGGAAATTCGTTGCCGCTGACCGCCGGAGAAATTCTGGCCGCGATCGGTGAGCAATGTATCGAAGCCCTGCGGCTGCTGGTTGACGAACTCCATGACATTGGCGGCGTTCGCGGCGGCCTCCACTTC
>DATHFB010000453.1:0-4222 GCA_035318305.1 Steroidobacteraceae bacterium
GCCTAACTGATGCTTGCTTCAGCTACGAACGCCGAAGTTCCAACAAGAGATCAGCCGCTGATGCAGTTCTGGGCTATTGGCTGCAATTTGGCTGTCAACGTAATGCAACGATTGGGGTCGCCTTTGGGCTGATAACGTACGTCACCTGACTGCCCCCGGGGCGTCCGTTTGGGAGAGTGGACCTCTGGTTATTGGTCACACCGACAATGCGGCGGCCAGATCATGTCCAACCTCACTTCTGTGCAACGTCGGCTCAAGCTATTCTGAACAGCCTGGGTTGGAGATTTTGTAGCATGGCGAAGCTCGTCTTTGGAATGAACCAGTCCCTGGACGGCTATGTCGACCACCTGGAAATGCGGCCAGGCCCCGCGCTCTTTCGTCACTTCGTAGAGCACGTGCGCGATTTAGCCGGCAGTGTGTATGGTCGCCGCACGTACGAGATCATGCGTTATTGGGACGAAGACCTGCCCGAGTGGGACGCGGAGGAACTCGACTTCGCGGCGGCGTGGCGAAACCAACCGAAGTGGGTCGTGTCGCGCTCGTTGAAGTCGGTCGGCCCCAACGCCACGCTTGTCGAGGATGACCTTGAGGCGGTGATCCGTGGGCTGAAGGCTCAGTTCGTTGGGGAGATTGCAGTTTCCGGACCAGACCTGGCACGAAGCCTAACCGACCTTGGTCTTATTGATGAATATCGACTCTACTTCCACCCCGTCGTGCTTGGTCGCGGCAAGCCATTCTTTGCCGGCCCGCGGCCGCCGCTCCGCCTTGTGGCCAGCGATCCAATTGGCGAGGACACGATCAGGTTGACGTACGTTCCAGCTTAATCACGCAACTCGCCCGACGGACTGCGCCGACGCGTCAGGAGCGCGGCATTGAGGCCGCGCTCCTGCGCATCAGCATCGCACTGCGGCTTAGAACGAGCCCGATGCGGTAGCGATGTCCTCCTGATTGATCAGCGTCGGCACGAACTGCGCACCGTAGAACCAAACCACGCTTTGCTTGTTGTTGCTGTCCGTCCACAGGGCATGGAAGGTGTCGTCGGAACCCACGGCGATGTCGGTGTAATCACCGAAGAACCCTCCACCGAAACCGTTTCGGGTGTTGATCGGATGCGTGCTGACGATGCCGGTCACGTTCGTCGTGAGATCCCGCACGACGTAATCCAAACGAGCATTATGAATATAGTTGCCGAGGGTATCGCACGTAATCCGTCCCACCGGCGGCGGCGGTCCCGCGGCGCACACCTGCCACGGCGAGATCACATCCGCGGCGTAAGCTCCGAGAAATACCCGCCCGGAGGGGGAGACTCTGACCGCCGGAAACAGCGTGTCGACGCGCCGCGGCGTCGGAGCATTGAGCGCGCTGCCATTCGGCTGCGTCACGGGGTAGCCGTCGGGGGTCTGGTTGGCGGCATCCAAATTGGGGAAAGCCGGAACGGGTGCAGTCCAAGTAGCGCCCCCATCGCTGGACTTGGCATACAGGACCGTGGCGTGACAGCCGTTGTTCGTTCGCGCCGGACACAGGCCGCCTGTTGCATCGCTCATCAACGATGCCCAAGTCACGTACAGCGTGCCGTCAGGTGCAACGTCCGCCGATGGAAAGCTGTTCACGCGGAACCCGGTGTTCGCCGCCGGAATGATGTCCACCACCTGCGAGACAGCAACCGGCTTGCTCCAGGTGGCGCCGCCGTCGCTGGATTTGACCATGTAGATGCTGTCGAGCGCGGCGAGCCGCGTGGACCCGTCCCAGAACACGTACAGCGTACCGTCAGGTCCCACCGTCGGGTGGGATCCTTGGCCGTAAAGGACATTGCCCGCGATGAGCGCTGGACTGCTGAACGTGGCGCCGCCGTTTGTCGAGTAGGCAAACGCAATGGGGGACTGGACGTAGGCGCCGTTATGCGCGTTGAAAATAAAACGTGTCCATGTGACGTACACACGGTCGCGGAATGGGCTTGCGGAATGGGAGTCGACGGCAATCCATTCCTTGTCGTTGAGCGTGCTCGGCGATGTGGTCTGGTTGATGAATGTCGGCGCGCTCCAGGTCAGGTGGCCAGATTGATCAAATGTCCCCTTGTTCACTGCCACGGTGCTGCCCGGCGTCGTGCGATTGAAGCCCAGCCCCGCATAGTAGACATTGCCGCGGCTGTCGAACGCGACGGCAGGATCGCCGCCCGCATCGTAGATGCCGCCGGTGAGGTGGTTGACACCTGGGATCAGGGTACCCAGATTGCCTGGGTCAGTGCCGACACAGCACCAGGTCGAGCCGCCATCGTTGGAGAAGTAGGTTCCCGAATAGCCGTCGCCCAAGGCGCTGCACGGCGTACCGGCGATGGAGCACGGCCACGCACGGGTGACATAGTCATTCAAGCCGGCCACTATTCGGAGGGGGTTGTTCGGGTCCACGGCAATGGAGGTTTCGTTCTGGGGTGCTCCCGCGGTGTCCTGATTCACCGTCACGGCCGGCGCGAGAATCGAGGTGCCGTCAAGAGGACTCGACAACACGTTCGCCGGGGTGATCGGTCCCGGTGCCGACGGAGCACTCGAATCGAGGCTCTCCTCCTCGATGAAAGCGGAGAATCGAATCTGCAGCCCGGCGGTCCCATTCACCGAGGCGACCTTACCAGCAAGTGTGTTGATGTCGTACGACTGCCCCGACGCCGCGGGCATTGACGCCGCTGGGAGCATCAGAAGGCACAGCATCATGCAAGCTTTCTTCATGGCATTTCCCCTTACGGTAATCTCGATTTTGGCTTCAGCGCGGGGCAACCGCCCCAGCGATTGCCACAACTTCGGCGCGCATTTGCAGAGCGCCGACGTTAACCCTTTGACCAGGGATGTCAAGACGGTCCGCGCGACCCGTTTATGCAGTTGGTCCGGCGAATTTCGAAGTCCGAAAACGGCCGGTGTTGGATCGCTGCTTGTTGTAGATTACCCGCGGCATATAGGCGACGCCCAAGTCCGCGCGTTCGCAACAAAAAGGTGGGAGACGCAAGTGGCTACAGAAAACGGCGCCATTCTTGGCGATTCCGATGCTAAGTCAATCTTCAAAGAGTCACTGGAAGAGGCGGCAGCACTCGCCATGTCCTACCTGGCAAATTTGGATCAAGGTCCCGTAGGCGCGAGGGCTGATGCCGCGCAGCTGCGAACGCGAATTGCCAGACCGCTTCCGCGGCACGGTCTTCCGGCGCAACAGGTCGTCGGCGAACTTGCGGCCGACGTTGACGGCGGCTTGCATGGTGTTGCGAGCGGACGCTTTTTCGCGTGGGTGATTGGCGGTTCCCTACCCGCAGCTCTAGCGGCCGATTGGCTTACGTCCGCCTGGGATCAAAATGCGCATAACTACGGTACCGGACCGGCAGCCGCCATAACGGAAGAAGTAGTCGGCGGTTGGTTGAAAGAGATTTTTGGCCTTCCGCCCAAAAGTTCTTTTGCATTGGTAACCGGCTGTCAAATGGCTCATTTCACCTGCCTGGCAGCGGCGCGGCACGCACTGTTGGCAAAGCGCGCGTGGAATGTCGAAGTGCAAGGATTGTCCGGCGCGCCTCCCATCCGAGTGATGTCGAGCGACCAAGCACATGGGTCAATCGATCGCGCGGTGAGCATGCTCGGCATCGGTACGTCCAATATGATCAAGTTGCCCTCGGACTTGAACGGCCGGCTGGACGCCGCCGCGCTCGAATCAGCACTTGCCGCGCAACCCAATACACCGACGGTCGTGGTGTTGCAGGCCGGCGATCTGAATATCGGGGCGTTCGACCAATTTGAGATTCTCATTCCGATCGCGAAGCGCCACGCAGCATGGGTCCACGTCGATGGAGCATTCGGCCTGTGGGTTGCGGCCAGTTCTTCTTACCGGCACTTGCTGGCCGGTGTCGGCGCGGCGGACTCTTGGGCGACTGATGGACATAAGTGGCTCAATGTTCCTTACGACTGCGGCTATGCTTTTGTTGCGGATCCGGAAGCGCATGGCGGTTCAATGTCGCATCGGGCGTCCTACATTTCTTATTCTTCGGATGCGCGTGACCAGGCCGACTGGAATCCCGAGTGGTCGCGTCGGGCCAGGGGATTCCCGAGCTATGCGGCGATCAGGCAACTGGGAGTCGATGGGATATCGGACATGATCAACCGCTGCTGCACGCATGCGCGCTCGCTGGTCATGGAAATCGGCCGTCTTCGCGGAGCAGAATTGGTTTGGGAACCGCAGATCAATCAAGGCCTGG
>DATHFB010000454.1:0-9680 GCA_035318305.1 Steroidobacteraceae bacterium
TACAAGTTTCGAATCAATATATCGCCGAATTCGCTGCACTTGACTTCGGTCGCGCCGGGCATGAGGCGAGCGAAATCGTAGGTGACCGTCTTCTGCGCGATTGATTTGTCCATGGCGCCGATGATGGCATCCGCCGCCTCCAGCCAGCCCATGTACCTGAACATCATCTCACCCGAAAGGATGACCGATCCGGGGTTGACCTTGTCGAGATCGGCATACTTCGGCGCCGTGCCGTGCGTGGCCTCGAAAACTGCGTGGCCCGTCATGTAGTTGATATTGCCGCCGGGTGCGATCCCGATGCCGCCCACTTGTGCGGCCAGGGCATCCGACAAATAGTCGCCGTTCAGATTCATCGTGGCGACCACGTCGAATTCATCGGGCCGGGTCAATACTTGCTGCAAGGTGATGTCCGCGATCGCATCCTTGATGATGACTTTGCCGGCGCTCTTGGCCGCGTCCATCTGCGCATTGGCTTCTTTTTCGCCCCGATCGGCTTTGATGCGCTCCCATTGATCCCAGGTGAACACCTGGGCGGGGAATTCTCGCTCGGCCAGTTGATAGGACCAACCACGAAACGCACCCTCGGTGAATTTCATGATGTTGCCCTTGTGCACGATCGTCACGCTCTTGCGCTTGTTGTCGATGGCGTACTTCACGGCCGCCCGGAACAGCCGCTCGGTGCCTTCCTTGGACGCGGGCTTCAATCCTATGCCTGACGTGTCCGGAAAACGGATCTTGGCGAACTGCTTCGGAAAATTCTGCTTGAATAGATCCAGAAATTTATTGCACTCCGCGGAACCTTGCTCGAATTCTATTCCCGCATAAATGTCTTCCGTGTTCTCGCGGAAGATGACCATGTCCACCTTCTCCGGCGTCTTGACGGGGGAGGGCACCCCCTTGAACCAGCGCACGGGCCGCAGACACACATAAAGATCCAATAGCTGGCGCAATGCCACGTTCAGCGAGCGAATGCCGCCGCCAACGGGCGTGGTGAGCGGACCCTTGATGGAGATCAGATAATCGCGGCAGGCGGTGACGGTTTCGTCCGGCAGCCAGGTGTTGTACGCCTTATTGGCTTTCTCGCCCGCGAACACCTCCATCCAATGAATTTTGCGCTTGCCGCCGTAAGCTTTTTGAACCGCGGCGTCGAACACCCGCACACTTGCCCGCCATATGTCGCGGCCCGTGCCGTCGCCCTCGATGAACGGGATGATGGGTTGGTCCGGTACGCGCAATTTGCCGCTGGAGATGGTGATTTTCTCGCCCCCAACGGGGACTTTCATGGTGACCGGCTTGGCTTCTGACATTCGCTGCTCCTCAAAAATGCAGCCGCAATGCTAGCATGCGCGGCCGGAGAGCAAGCATTGCGCAACTTGACATCAACACCTGCGAAGGATGGCTTTCGCATGCCCGCGGAGTTCGAACGACATTCGGGCTGCTGGATGCTTTGGCCGGAGCGATCGGACAATTGGCGCCTCGGCGCCAAGCCGGCGCAGGCGGCATTCGTCGCGGTGGCGACGGCGATCGCCGCCAGCGAACCGGTCACGGTCGGGGTTTCAGCCGCCCAATTTGAAAACGCGCGCGCGCGGTTGCCGCGCGAAATACGGGTGGTCGAGTTGAGCAGCAACGATGCCTGGATGAGGGATTGCGGTCCGACCTTCGTCATCGATCATAAAGGCCGGCGGCGCGGCATCGATTGGACGTTCAACGCCTGGGGAGGTCTTGAAGGGGGATTGTATTTTCCTTGGGACCGGGACGATGAAGTGGCGCAAAAGGTACTGGAGCTGGAAGGCGTGGATCGATACCGCACGCCCCTGGTGATGGAAGGCGGCGCGATCCACGTGGATGGCCAGGGGACCTGCTTGACCACCGAAGAATGCTTGCTCAACTCGAATCGCAATCCGCATCTGACGCGCGCCGAAATAGAAGAGCAGTTGCGACGCTATCTGTCGGTGAGCACCGTGATTTGGTTGGACAAAGGTGTGTACCGCGACGAGACCGGCGGTCACATCGATGAGCTCGCATGCTTTACCAGTCCCGGGCATGTCGCGCTGACCTGGACCGACGATCGCTCGGACCCGCAGTTCGAGATTTCCCAGGATGCCTACCAGCGCTTGCGACACGCCAAGGATGGGCGCGGCCGTCGCCTGGAAGTTCACAAAATCCATCAGCCGGGACCCCTGTTCATGACGGCCGAGGAAGCGGCGGGCATCGATGCGCATGCCGGCAGCCACCCGCGCCGGGCAGGGGACCGGTTGGCCGCGTCCTACATCAACTTCTACATTGCCAACAAGTGCGTGGTGATGCCGCTGTACGACAAGCGCAGCGATGCACGGGCAATGCGCGCGCTCAAACGCTTGTTTCCGACCCGCACGGTGGTGGGCGTCGCCACCCGCGAAGTGCTGCTGGGCGGAGGCAATATCCACTGTATTACCCAACAAGTGCCGCGGCCGATCGGAGTTCCGTCGGGTCGTTAGGCGCGGCAAAATGGAACTTTGCTGCGCGCAAAGTCTCGAAAGTCTTTATTCTACGCAGCCTTAATCCCTAAGACCCCACCCATATTGGAACCTGTCGTGCATTTATCGTTCAAGAATAAGGCCTGTCGTCGCCTGGCCGCGCTGCTTTGCGCGTGCACATTTGGTTTGCTTGCGGCCGGTTGCCACAATAACAATCAAAACAGCGGCTTCGGCGTTGCCTGGACCACCTTGAGCACGGCCGACGATGCGGGTCCGTTTGCGAGTTACATCGTGACGATCGACTCGATCGTGTTGGTCGGCAAGACGGTCGGGGCTGTCTCGGCAATTGCGGTTCCCGAGACTGTCGATTTGACCAAGCTCACGAATCTTTCCGAGCTCTGGGGCACCGCGAGCGTTCCGGTCGATACCTACACCTCCGCCATCATCACCATGGATTACACGACTGCGCAGATCTCCGTGATGGTCAACGGAGCGCCCGTGGCCGCGAAACTCGTGGATCCGTCGGGCGCCACGTCGACCGCCGTGACCGTAAACGTGGATTTCGATACCAGCAATCCATTGATCCTGCAACCCACTTTCGATACCAGCAATGCGCTGCGTCTTGCCGTCAATTTCGACCTCTCGGCATCGAACACAGTCGATCTCACAACAAGCCCGCCGACGGTCACGGTCAAACCATTCGTCTCGATCTCCACGACCGCATCCGACAACAAGTTGATCCGGGTGCGCGGCCCGTTGATCAACTCCAGCGTGAACGCCGGCACGTACACGGTGGTCGTGCGGCCGTTCTTCGATGAAGTGAACAGTCTGGGGACGATGACATTGTTCAACGACGCGAATACGATTTATACCTTGGGCGGCATTACGTATGTCGGCAACGGCGGCCTGACGCAGTTGTCGCAAACCTCGGCAGGGTCGACGACGACGGCTGCGTTTACCACATTTGAGCCGACGCCCACGCCGGCTCCGGGTATTACATCCGGCATCTTTCATTCTGTCTACGTGGTTGCCGGCGGCACGCTCGAAGATTTTTTCACGTACGGCCTTGAAGGCGACGTGATCGCGCGCAGCGGAAATGTACTGACTCTACGCGGCGCGACGCTATTCGCGAATTTGCAACAAGTCGTTCAATTCGAAAATTTGGATTCGCAGGTGACGGTGGGACCCAACACCCAGGTGACTGCGGATGGTATCGCCACCCCGGCTCCTTTGGACTTTAATTCGATTTCCGTGGGACAGCACATTACCGCGCGCGGCCTCTATTCTTTATCCGCGGCAGGCGTGAGCCAGCTTGATTCCACCGGATCGTCGGCGGATACCGGTTCCGTGCGCATTCAATCGACGGAAGTTTTTGGCGCGCTGATTTCCTCGGCCACAGGCAGTCTGGCCTTGAACGTGCAGTCCATCGAGAACTGGCCGGTCAGCGTTTACAACTTTGCCGGTAATGGCGTCAGCGCGGCGCAGGATCCGACCGCGGCGAATTACCTGGTGAATACCGGTGCATTAACGCTGCCGACCGCGGCAGCGGGCGACCCGTTGTGGGTCGACGGCTTCACCAGTCCGTTCGGCACCGCACCGCCGGATTTCATTGCCGAGGCCGTGAATGCGGAGTCGGCCGTTCCCGCGAGCTTGGTGGTCGCGTGGACGGGCACAGGAACTGCCGCGCCGTTCGCGACGCTGACCTCCAGCAGCTTGACGATCGACCTCGCCAACGCCGCTTTTGGCTCAGGTGTACTGCGCATCGGCGCTGAAAATGTCGACATCAAGACCTTGAGCGCGTCGCCGACCGTCGTTCCGGCCGTGGCTCAGCCGGCGTCGAACGGTCTGCCGCTATTTTCGCCCGTGTTTTCCGTCGGCCCGGGGGCCATCACCGAGGCGGTCATCCCCCACATCCTGTCGTTCAATGGCTTTGCCGCCTACGTAACACAGCTCACGACGAGCTTCGCGGTGCCAACCCCGACGACCCGGTTCGTGGCCAGAGGCTTTTATAATCGCGGTTCCAATACGTTTACCGCTTCCAGTATTGACGTGGTCCTCTAAACTCGGGAGCCTAGCTCCCCAACATGGGGAAGCTCGCCACACAACTTGGATTGGCCTGCGCGCTGGCAGCGAGCTTCCCATTGGCCTACTCCGCCGAGTCCCCGGATGCTTTGCAAAACCCGCAGGTGCGCCCGCGGGTCTGCCTCGTGCTATCGGGCGGCGGTGCGCGCGGCATGGCGCATATCGGCGTCTTGAAGGTTCTTGAAGAACTGAAAATCCCCATCGACTGTATTGCGGGGACCAGCATGGGCGCGGTCGTCGGGGGCTTGTACGCCAGCGGCATGACGGCCGCGCAGATCGACACCACCATGCGTTCCGTGGACTGGCAGGAAGCCTTTCGCGATGCGCCGCCGCGGCGGGATCTGGCGTTCAGGCGCAAGCAGGACGACCGAAACTTTCTGGTGCGCTTGCCCCTGGGACTCAAGCACGGACAAATTCTGCTGCCGAAAGGTTTCATTCAAGGACAAAAACTACAGCAAACGCTGCGCCAGCTCACGCTGCCCTTCAGCAACAGCACCGATTTCGACCTGCTGCCGACGCCATTTCGCGCGGTGGCGACCGACCTGCTCACCGGCAACGCCGTGCTGATGGACCAGGGAGATCTTGCAATCGCCATGCGTGCGAGTATCTCGGCGCCCGGCGTGTTTGCGCCGGTCGAGACGCAGGGCCGGGTTTTGGTGGACGGCGGGCTCGCAGAGAATTTACCCATCGATGTGGCGCGCACGATGCACGCTGATATTCTCATCGTTTCCGACGTGAGCTTCCCCCTGCAGGCGCGATCCGCACTCGATTCGGCCCTGTCCATCTCCAATCAGATGCTGGCGATTTTGGTGCGCAAGGATGCGGATCGCCAACGCGCCACCCTGAGCTCATCGGACATTCTGGTCGAGCCGCTGCTGGGCGCCGCCAGCTCAACCGATTTTACTGCGGTAAATTCGACCATTGCCGCCGGCGAGAACGCGGCGCGGGTCATGCTCGCGCGGCTCGATGCATTGAGCGTCGGCGACGCCGCTTACCGCGATTATGTGGCCCGACGAGTCTCGCGCGAGCCCGGGCTGCCCGCCATCAAGTTCGTGCGCGTCGATGAAGAATCCAAGCGCTACGAGAAAACCATCATGGCGGAGATGAAGCCGCTGGTGGACAAACCTCTGGATATCGATGCCGTCGGCAATCGAGTCACGGAACTGTACGGTCTGGGCAATTTCGAGACCCTCGACTATGCCCTTGCGGAGCGAGGCGAGGGGGCGGATCAAGAATCCGGCCTCGAGGTGCGGGCGCGACGCAAGTCCTGGGGTCCGAATTACGTGCGCTTCGGTTTGAATTTGGAGGACAATTTTCAAGGCAACAGCCGCTACAACGCGGCCACGCGCTTCATCTTGACCGAGCTCGATGATTTAGGCGCTGAGTTGGTGACGGATGTGCAGATCGGCAGCGATCCAAAAGTGGTGAGCGAGTTCTACCAGCCCTTGAACGCAGAACGAACCTGGTTCGTCGCGCCGAGCCTGCGCATTGAAGCGCGAGATCTGCAGCTCTATGCCAGAGATGTCGAAATTGCCGACTATCGTGATCGCGAGGCCGAAGCTGATTTCGATATCGGCCGCACCCTCGGCAATTGGGGCGAGATTCGCGCCGGATTTCACCGCACCAACGGCTCGGCGCACGTGCGCTTGGGCGATCCGAATCTCGTGGCGCAGCAACACAACGACGGAGAGTTGTTCGTCAAATTCAGCTACGACCGTCTCGACAATCTGCATTTTCCGCGTGAGGGACAGCAGTTCACTTTTCAATGGGATGCCAATCGAACCGATTTGGGCGCGGACACCGCGTCGGACAAGGTACAAGCCGATTGGCTGATGGCGGGTTCCAGGGGCCGCAATACCCTGCTGTTCTGGGCCTCCGCGGGCAGTGTCGTCGCCGGCAGCATCAAACCGACCGCAGTGCCCGATTTGTTTTCGCTGGGCGGTTTTTTCAACCTATCAGGTCTCGCGCCCACTTCCTTGTTCGGCCCGAACTATGCGATCGCGCGCGCCATTTACTTTCGCAAAATCGGCCGGGGAGGCGAGGGGTTTTTTGAATTTCCGGCCTACGTGGGCATGTCGCTGGAGCTCGGCAATATCTGGCAACGGCGCAGCGATGTGAATTTCGGATCGGCGCACAAGGACGCATCGCTATTTCTGGCCTTCGATACCTTCTTGGGACCCGTTTACCTGGGTTCCGGCTACGACACCGCCGGGCACAGCGCCTACTACCTGTTCCTGGGCAGAACTTTCTAGGGGCTACGCCCCGAATTTACGGCGTCGAAGCGACGCCGCCCTTAAAGTTCGGGGTCGGAACGACCCCGTTGGAAGGTTGCGCGAAGCGCATTTAAAAGTTCAGAAACTGCGGCTTTCGCCGAGTTTCTCAACCTTTTCGAAAACCAGCGCCGGCTGATCGCCGATGCGCGAGTATTCGTGCTTGCGCGACATGTCATCGAGCACGCGATCACGTTCCGCAGCGGTAAAAAACCAGTGCGTTTTTTGCCAGTCGGCACCGACCAGCTTGGCGAAAGGATCGCCATGCCGCAGACGCACACGGATGCCGTAGGGTTGCGGCAGAACCGGAATGGTGCGAATCATGTTCTGTTGGTTGGCGATTCCCATGCGCCGAAGATAGCCGAATCGCGCATGCGGTGCCAGCCATTGCGTCGCTGTACAGCATGCTAAACTCCGCCGTCGCCGGGCCAACGCGGCTCACGCGCAACACACAAGCAGGTTTCCAAGGCAACTGATGGCATCGTCTTACACAGCCTCCGATATCGAGGTATTGAGCGGTTTGGATCCGGTGCGCCGGCGGCCCGGCATGTACACCGACACCACCCGGCCGAATCATCTCGCGCACGAGGTGATCGACAACAGCGTGGATGAAGCGCTGGCCGGCTACTGCAGCAACATCAACGTCACCTTGTACAAGGACGGTTCTTGCGAGGTCGAGGACGACGGCCGCGGCATGCCGGTGGAAATTCATCCGAAGGAAAAAATCAACACTGTTGAGTTGATCCTCACGCGGCTGCATGCCGGCGGCAAATTCAACGACAAGACTTACCAGCATTCCGGCGGATTGCACGGCGTGGGCGTGTCGGTGGTGAATGCGCTGTCGAAGCGTTTGGAGTGCTGGGTACGGCGCGGCGGCAAGGAATACAACATCAGCTTCGCCGGCGGCACGGTGAAGTCGAAGCTGGAAGTGGTGCGCGATGTCGCGAAATCCAAGACCGGCACCACGATCCGGTTCTGGCCGGACCCGAAGTATTTCGATACCGACAAGTTCGCGGTTCCCAAGCTCAAGCAGGTGCTGCGCGCCAAGGCGGTGCTGTGTCCGAACCTCAAGGTGACGCTCAACAACGAAATCACCGGCGAGAAGGACGAGTGGTTCTATACCGGCGGCCTGCATCAATACCTGGCCGAGGAATTGGGCAAGGGTGAATGGCTGCCCGCCGAGACCTTCTACGGCAAGCGCGACATCGAGGGCGGCGAACTCGAATGGGCGTTCGCCTGGGTGCTCGAATCGGAGCACGTCATCGCTGAAAGCTACGTGAACCTGATTCCGACGGTCGAGGGCGGCACCCATGTAAATGGGCTGCGCGCCGGTGCGACCGAAGCGGTGCGGGAATTTTGTGAATTCAGAAATCTGGTGCCTCGGGGCCTGAAGCTCTCCCCCGAGGATGTCTGGGACGGCGTGAGCTTTGCCTTGTCGATGAAGATGCGCGATCCGCAATTCGCCGGCCAGACCAAGGAAAAGCTGTCCTCGCGCGAGTCGGCGGGCATCGTGCAGGGCGTGATCAAGGACGCATTTGCGCTGTGGCTCAATCAGCATTCCGACCAGGGCGAGAAGATCGCCATGCTGGCCATCGGCAATGCGCAGCAACGATTCAAGGACAGCCAGAAGATTGCGCGCAAGCGCATCGTCGCAGGTCCCGCGCTGCCGGGGAAGCTCGCCGACTGTGTCAGTCAGGACCCTGCGCGCGGCGAATTGTTTCTGGTGGAAGGCGATTCAGCCGGCGGATCGGCCAAGCAGGCGCGCGACCGGGTGACGCAGGCCATCATGCCGTTGCGCGGCAAGATCTTGAACACCTGGGAATCGGACATCGGCGAAGTGCTGCAGTCGCAGGAAGTGCACAACATCAGTATTGCCATCGGCGTCGAACCGGCCGCAGCCGATATCTCCGCGTTGCGTTATCACAAGATCTGCATACTCGCGGATGCCGATAGCGACGGTCAGCATATTGCGACGCTGTTATGCGCATTGTTCTTGCGGCACTACCGCCCGCTGGTGAGCGCCGGACATGTCTATGTGTGCATGCCGCCGCTGTTTCGCATCGATGCGGGCAAGGAAGTGATATATGCGCTCGACGAGGCGGAACGCGAGAAGGAGCTGAAGCGAATCGCCGCCGAGAGCCCGCGCACCAAGGTTGTGGTGACTCGTTTCAAGGGCCTGGGAGAGATGAGTCCGTTGCAGTTGCGCGAAACCACCATGGCGCCGCAGACGCGCCGCTTGGTCCAAATGACCATCGACGCGAAAGACAGCCCGGACCAGATGTTCGACATGCTGTTGGCGAAGAAGCGTGCCGCTGATCGGCGCGAGTGGCTTGAAAGCAAAGGCAATTTGGCGCACGTCTAGCATGAAAGATCAGGAATTGAACTTCGAGGGCGTCGAAAAAGAACCCCTCAAATCCTTCGCCGAGCGCGCTTATCTCGACTATTCGATGTACGTGATTTTGGATCGCGCGCTGCCGCATTTGGGCGATGGCTTGAAGCCCGTGCAGCGCCGCATCGTCTATGCGATGAGCGAGCTGGGATTGGCGGCCGGCGCCAAGCACAAGAAGTCGGCGCGCACGGTCGGCGATGTAATCGGCAAATTTCATCCGCACGGCGATTCGGCCTGCTACGAAGCCATGGTGCACATGGCGCAGGACTTTGCCTACCGCTACCCCATCGTGGACGGACAGGGCAATTGGGGTTCGACCGACGATCCCAAGTCTTTCGCGGCAATGCGCTATACCGAGTCGAGGCTCATGCGCTACGCGGATCTGTTGCTGCAGGAGCTGGGATCGAGCACCGTGGACTGGGCGCCGAACTTCGACGGGTCGCTGGATGAACCCACGATGCTGCCGGCGCGGGTGCCGAATCT
>DATHFB010000455.1:0-2380 GCA_035318305.1 Steroidobacteraceae bacterium
CGAGCATCCGTCCTTGATGAGCCCGGACGGGGCGCTACCTGGAAACGGACTGCTCTTGTTTTTCCGCGTCGATGACTTCGACATGGCACTGCAGAGAGCTCGCGCTCTTGTCTCCCGGCTCGACGAGGAGCCGCACGTGAATCCCGCCACTCAAACGAAGGAGTTCTCACTCCGGGATCCGGACGGATACTACGTCACAATCAGTGCGCTCTCTGCGGCATAGCCCGCGCGTCGAGATCGTTCAACGCGGCAGTGCATAGGCAACGAGATAGTCGCCGCGAGTGCTGTCGCCCTTGTAGCCACCGGCGGCGATAACGACATACTGTCGCCCAGCGATGGAATAGGTCATGGGCGTGGCCTGGCCGCCCGCCGGAAGCTTCACTTCCCACAACAGCTTGCCGGTGTCGGTGTCGAAGGCGCGAAAGCGGTCATCGAGGCTCGCGCCGATGAAGACCAGGCCGCTTGCGGTAACGATGGGACCGCCGATGGCCGGCATGCCGAGGTTCAAGTGTATGTACGGTATGTCGCCGAGCGGTATCTGCCACTTGATGGTGCCGCGCTCCATGTCCACAGCCGTGAGCATGCCCCACGGCGGCTTCACGCAGGGGATGCCGAAGCCGGATGTGAATGCCGTGCGGCGCATGCCATAGGCCGTTCCTTCCTGGCGCCCGAATTCAAAGCCCTTGAATTCGTCCGAGATCGCCTGCTCGTGAAGATTGGCGCGCGGAATGAGCGCAACGACGAATGGCAGTTGCACGGTATTGGCGATCGCGAGTTGCCGCTGCGGATCAAAAGCGATGCCGCCCCAATTGGAACCGCCGGCGTTGCCCGGCTGCATGAGTGAATCCTTGAGTGACGGCGGCTGAAAGATGCCCTCAGAGCGATAACTCTCGATGCGCTTGCGGCAGGCGCGCGTGTCGAACCACGCGATGCCCCAAGCGTCCTCAGCCGTGACTGGTACCTGTCGCGTCAGCGGCGGCGGCGCCACGGGATAGGGTTGCGTGGGCGATGGGTGCTCACCGGGGACAGCATCTTGCGGCACCGGTTTCTCCTCGATGGCGAAGATCGGGGCACCGCTGTCTCGATCGAAGGTGTAGAGAAAGCCGGTTTTGGTTGCCTGGATCACCGCCGCCACGTGCTTGCCCTCATGGACAAGCTCCGCCAACGTCGGCTGCGAGCCCACGTCATAGTCCCAGAGGTCGTGGTGCACCAACTGCTGACCCCATTTCAGATTGCCGGTGTCGCCTTCCAGTGCCACCACGGAATTGGCCCAGCGATTGTCGCCCGGCCGCTCGCCGCCGAAGAAGTCTGGGCTTGCTGAACCCGTGGGCACAAACACCAGGTGTCGGGCTGCATCCACTGCCAGTGGCGCCCAGGCGTTGGCGGCGGATGCATCGCGCGGGATCGGGTCCCAGCTCCACACCAGTTTGCCGCTTCTCGCATCGAAGGCGCGCACGCTGCCGAGCTCCTCCAGTACTGCGCGATTGTCACCGATAGCAGATCCGACGATCACCTTGCCATCCAAGATGGCAGGCGGCGATGTGACGAGATAGTTTCGCCACTCGTCGCCATCCTTGAACTGTGAGCGCACGCCCTCCAGCAGGTTCACCGCGCCGCGTTCGCCGAAGTCCGCGCAAGCCTTGCCGGTGGCCGCATCGAGCGCAAGCAGCCGGCCGTCCAAGGTGGGCGCATAGATTCGCGCGTGACATACGGCCTCGCGCTCGCTCATTACGTCCACCCACAGGGACACTCCGCGAGACACACCATCGGAGTAGTGCAGGTCCTTGCGGCTCTCACTGTCGTGGCGCCAGCGCAGCGTACCGTTCGCCGCATTGACCGCGACCACGTCCGTGCTGCTGGTGGTGAGATAGAGCGTGCCGTCGTAGAGGATTGGGGTGGCTTCGAACGCGGAACGGTTCCAGTCCTTCACGCCCTGGCCAAGCTCGCCGGTGCGGAAAATCCACGCCACTCGAAGCTCGCCGACATTGGAAGGGCTGATCTGAGTCAAGTTCGAGTAGCGAGTGCCGCCCTCGTCACCGCCGTAGGCGGGCCAGCCGGTTTCAGGTACTGCCGCGGCAACCGCCGCCAGGAAGACGGATGACAGCATCACTGCAAGTATTCTGCGCACAAGCGACTCCAGGTTGCGAACAGGCCGCCAATCTACCTGTCACGCTGCGTGCGTGCTACAAGCCTGTGATAAGCGGGATTCGGTACGGGTCGAGCGGAGCTGGCAGCCGTGCGCGCCGTAGCCGGCTACTCTTCGGCGTGCACTTCGATCAGGTGTCCCGCCGCACGATCAACGCGCAGTCCATCCACGGTCAATCCATCGATGCGCTTGCCCATGAGCAGCAGTGCGGCGTGGGTGCTGTCCAACAACGTG